>JBAYRN010000070.1:0-29635 GCA_041676625.1 Vulcanimicrobiota bacterium | reverse complement strand
TGCAGCGGGTTGTCCGCTGGTTCTGGCTTGGTCCCTATCAGAATAAGGAAGCTTGAAGATTATCCCTGAAAACCGGCACTTTTAGCTGTCGTACCCTGGGAGTTCTAATTGTCGCATAACACCTGGTACGGAAAGTAGCCAATCCGTAAACGATGGCGTCTCGAGAATAGCGAGCCAGCATTGTGGCTAAAGAGCCTTTCGGGTCGGTGATTCCCAGTTCGGCCAACCCTTCGCCCAGCAACTGCAATCGGACGGAGTCCCGCTTGGCCTGAAGGGTCGCCATAGCTTTCTCTTGTCGTCTTTGGCGCTCGCGAAGCGCCGTCATCGCCCTTTGAATCTCTTCGGGTGTCGCGGCGGTTTCGGAGTACGCCAGAGCCGGCGACAGTCCACCGTTGCGTTTGCGCGGCCGTCCGTTTCGTCCTCGAAACCAGGCGGTCATCACGGTTTGAAGGTAAGAACGAGCGACGTCTCGGGCCGAGAGGCCCTGCAGATGGAGAGGAGGCATCGACTGTTGAAAGAGGCCGAAAGCCCCCTCTATCGGAGCTTTCGATTGAGGACGGCCAGGTGTGGAGCGAAGAAGTAAGGTCTTACCCAGTGCTTCCTCCACGGCGGGAGTGTGGTTGCTCGGGCGGTTGTCGAGGGTGAGCGCGAGAGGAAGGGCTCCCTCCGCCGTCTCCACGCCTGATTTGAAAGCCTCTATTAAAGCCTGCTCGTCCTCGGCATCGGAGATGTGAAATCCCATTGCGGCATCGGACGCAACGTCGTGAAGATACTCCACGTTGAAGACAAAGACCTGACCCTGGTACCGAACGGCAATACTGGTCCCGTCGCCGAGCCACTGGGCACCGGGGAAGTAAGAGCGAAAGGTTCCGGCCGTCCAGGGAGCCTGCTCTTTCTTCTTCCGACTCCTGGTCCGAAGCCCCGCGGCCTCCAGCGCATCGCCGATGAACGTCATGGTAAAGGGAAGCCGGTGCTCCCTGGTGGCCACTTGGCAGAAATCGACAAAGGTTCCGTCCCAGTTGCTCCAGAGGTTGAAGAGTTGTCGTAGATGAACGTCTTTGACCGTCACGGAAACGTTTTTATTGTGAGCTTCGTGCGAAGGCTTCGTTGTGGGTTCTTCCATGGTGGGCTCTCCCGCCAAGTCAGAGTTAGAATCAGGCTGTTTGTCTAACTTCTTACCCGGACCGGGAGGCGTCGGATAGAGCCACATTTTCAGGGTTCCCTCCGGAACTTTGGTCACTCGGGCGAGGTCGAGGAGCGGGATGTCTCTTGCCGGGCCATCAGAGCCCGCGAGTTCCACAACGAACCGGCGATAGCCCTCACTGTAAAAATTGCGCTCTTCCTTGACGGAGACGGCTCCCGGGTGTCGAACTATGTAGTCCAGACAGCTCTCCATTACGGCCATCAGAGGGGTCTGCTCTGTGGCGGTCTGGCGGGTTGGACGCCCCGCCCGGCCTTGTGCGTTTGGGAAAAGATTCTTCAGGCGTTTGCGCATTTCGAAAGCTTGGCTTCGGCTACCGCCAATCCTCTTGAGCGTTTCCTCGAGTGGGCCGAGTCCACGGGCGATGTCAGGGCACCATTCATAAAGCAACAGAATGAGACCGCCGATAACAGAGAGAGGGACACCGTTTGGCATCCCTCATACTTTCCAGACAATATCGAGCTTCCTTGCCGCCGAAGCAAAACTCCGACTAAGACCAGGGCAGAGCAATGCGGTGGCCAAGTAAAGAAAGCTCCAGACGCCCGCGACAACTGGTAAGGCGTAGCAGGTCTAATTCTCGTTTCTCTACCGCAAGAGGCTCACCCAGCCCATCCGGTTTTTGCCCAGACTCGATGGCCGCCAGAACCTCATCTGAACGACCAAAGTAGCGGTCGGCCGGCACCAACAAGCCACCGAGTGCGTGATGAGTTCGGCGAAAGTTGTAGAAATGGATCCAGGCCGACAAGCGGCGCTGAGCCTCGCCGAGGTCGAAGAAGGTTTCTTGATTGAAGAGTTCCTTCTGCAGGTTCGCGTTCAGCACTTCAAGCTTCCCGTTTACCTGGAGAATGCGAGCAATCAACTGGTCTACTTCGAGTTCTTCCAAGAGCCGCGTGAACTGGCCCACGCCGCGCCAGGCGTAAAACGCGCTCCCGCCGTCGCTCATAACCTTCTCCGGCTTACCGTGGCGGGATACCGCCGCTTCGAAGGTCTCTACGACGGCGGCCACTCGCTCCCCGTCCCACAGCGCTCCACCGACGATAAACCGCGACCAGTCGTCGAGCACCAACAAGACGTAAACCTTCTGTTTATGAACGTGGCGGTGCAAGAAATCAAGATGCCACAAATGGTTGGGACGCACCGCCTCGTAGGTCTGGTCGTGGACCTCCTTGCGACGAACCTTAGGAGTCACATAACCGTTCTCTTCCATAACGCAGCGGACCGTATGAACGCTAACTTTGAGACCCTCCCGTCTCAACTGGTTTCGGATCTGACTGGGCCCGAGTCCGGGGTGCGAGCGCCACTCTTTCAGAATGCGACGGTCTCTGGCCAAACGCGGGTCCTCGTCGGAACCGGTCATGGGGCTGTCTTTTAGCTTCCCTTCCGAGTGGAGTGCCACTTTACGCCGCCAGGAGTAGATGCTGAAACGGGTTACTCCATGCTCCTTAGAGGCCTCTGTGACGCCGTGTTTGGACGCACACTCGAGGATCTCGGCCCTCTGAGAAGGGGTGTAGATCTTCGCCACCCTCTTTTTGGAATTCGATGCCGTCGGCTCAGGAACTTGCGCTGGTTGCTCTGGCTGCTCGTTCGCCGACTCGCCTTCACCTATCGCCTCGGGCTCCGTGGACTCTTGTTGCTTGCTTCGTTCGTGTCGCCAATAGTAAACGGTTCCGGGGGGAAGCCCGAGCTTCTTAGCCGCCGCCGTCGGTCCGATCTCATCGGATAGGCGGAGGGCTTCATCACGCTGTTCTGGGGAGTAGATACTCTTCTTCATGATAACCATCCTCTTGAGTGGCCGGGCTCCGAAGTCCGGAGTTAAACGGCCATATTTGGATGTTCATAGTAAGATAACGGCACCTAGCAACTTCAGAAAGCTTCCGTCACCCCGGGCGAGGGTTAGCTCGTGAGCGAGACGAGGCACCCTGTAATAGCGGACGCTGAGGCCCTCACGGCAGGCCCGGTTCGAGAAGGCGCAAGCAAGCCAGGTTTTTCCGACTCCGGTGGCGCCGGTCAAAATGACGTTGCGCCCGTTGCGTATCCAATGACAGGTGGCAAGGTCTTCAATGACCTTCCGGTCCAAGCCCCGGTGGCTCGTGTAGTCCACATCCTCAAGACAGGCTGAGGCGTGTCACCTGGAAAATTGTCTTTTCCTGCAATTATGAAAACATCTTAGAAAGGTTTCGTACCATGTCCCAAATCCTTAGATCCCAGACCCCGCCTGAAACCGCTCTTGGCGGAACTTCCCTTGGGAGACCCTGCTATAAGGGGGAACGCTTTCGGTCAGCCACACGTTGCCCCCGATGACCGAGCCTTTTCCCACGGTGATCCGGCCCAGCACGGTGGCCCCCGAATAGAGCACCACGTCGTCCTCCACCAGGGGGTGTCTGGGCACTCCTTTGATGGGGTTTCCGTGCTCGTCGGTGGGGAAGCTGCGGGCCCCCAAGGTCACTCCCTGATAGATGCGCACGTTGTTTCCGATGACCGCGGTTTCTCCGATCACAACTCCCGTGCCGTGATCGATGAAGATCCCTTCTCCCACGGTGGCCCCCGGGTGAATGTCGATGCCGGTGAGGGAGTGCGCCCGCTCGGCGATGATCCGAGAGATCAAAGGAACCTCCAGCAGGTAGAGCTTGTGGGCGATCCGGTGGTAGGTGATGGCGGTCATACCCGGGTAACAAAACACGGTCTCTTCCTGGCTGCTGGCTGCCGGGTCTCCCTGGAAGGCAGCCTCGGCGTCTCGGGCCAAAACTTCCCGCATTCGGGGAAGCTCCCGCAAGAGAGCGTCGACCTTGTCCTGGGCCTGGCGCCGGCACTTCTCCAACTTACCAACTTCCTGGCAGCGAAAGCAGAGCCCCCGGGTCACCTGCTCGGTAAACTCCCTTCGAAACCTCTCCAGGGCGTGGCCCAGAAAATAGCGATAACCTTCCCACCCCACTTCCCCGTCGTCGAAATATCCGGGAAACAGGATCGATTTCAGGGTGTCCACGAGTTCGTAAACCTGTTCCCGGTTTGGCCGGGGGTTTACGGTGGGAAGTTGCATGAAGCCCGGTAGCTCCTGCCGGTCCAGTTGCTCGACGAGATCGTGCAGCCGAAAGGGTTGCTGGCTCACTGGCTTACTCTTCGCCGAATAGAGGGGTACTCAGATAGCGCTCCCCGGTGTCGCAGATCACGGTCACGATGAGCTTGTCCCGGCTCTCTTCCCGGGCCGCCACCTGCAGAGCCGCCCACACATTGGCCCCGGAGGAGATACCGCCCAGGATCCCTTCGAGCCGACCCAGTTGCCGAGCGGTCTCGCAGGCATCTTCGTAAGTGGCGGTTATGATCTCATCCACCTGGTCCAGGTCCATGACCCCGGGCACGAACCCTGCGCCGAGCCCCTGAATCTTGTGGGGGCCGGGGCTGCCACCGGATAGAACCGGAGACTCCACCGGCTCCACTGCGATCATTTTGGTCTCGGGCTTGCGACTCTTTAAGACCTGCCCCACGCCGGTGATGGTGCCCCCCGTACCCACTCCGGAAACCACAACGTCAACCTGACCGTTGGTATCGTTCCAGATCTCCTCGGCGGTGGTGCTGCGGTGGATCTCGGGGTTGGCCGGGTTCTCGAACTGCTGCAGGATAAGGTGATTGGGTTTGTCGGCGAGTTCTTTGGCTTTGGCGATAGCGGCCGCCATCCCGCCTGTGGCCGGAGTCAAGTGGAGTTCGGCTCCCAGGCTCTTCAGCAGTTTTCTCCGCTCCACGCTCATGGATTCTGGCATGGTGAGAATCAGCTTGTAGCCCCGCGCGGCACACGCGAAAGCCAGGGCGATCCCGGTGTTGCCGCTGGTGGGCTCCACCAGCACCGTGTCTTTGCTGAGCACTCCGGCTTGCTCGGCGGCTTTGATCATACTCAGGCCGATCCGGTCCTTGACACTAGAAAGGGGGTTGAACGACTCCAGTTTGACCAGGACCTTACCGGGCAGGCCTGCGCCGAGTCGCTGGAGGCGCACCAGTGGCGTGCCTCCAACCAATTGTGTGACATCGTCATAGATTCTCATAATTCGCTCAGTTTCCGCACTGGCGGAAATCTCCCCGCAGGTTTCAGCATTTTTTAGGGTGGCCCCGGTAGTCTGTCGGTGAGCATAAGGAGTCAGTCAATGAGAACCCAATGGACCCCAGTCAAAACCGATACTCAAGGCATCAATCGCTACCGAGGTACCAATCAAAAGGCCGAGGCCTGGATCCAGCGTAACCCCGATGGCAGCGCGGTGGCCAAAGAAGAGACCGGATTTTTCGGTACCCACGTCACCTCCTACATGGTGGCCCCCGCCCCTTCCGACGAGGTGATCCTGGATAAGCTCGACCGCTCGGCCTATCCCCCTCGTTTCGATGACTGGAAGCAGAGTGGCCAAAACCCCGAGACCAACACTACTGAGTATAAGGGCACCGCCAACAACTTCCTCAACTCTCCGGTGAAGGCCCAGATCACCCGGGTGGGAGATAGCGCGAAGGTTTCGGCCAAGGTCGGCCATTTCGGCCTGGGGACTCACATCGACGGCGTCTTCTTTGCTCCCGCACCCTCCGACATGGAGATCCTGCGCCGTATCTCCGATTGAAAGCGAATTAACTCATGCGTATTAACCAAACCACGAAAACTGCAGCCGCCCACTTCACACCGGCCCTAAACAACGACAAGGAAACCCGTAAAGCTCAGCTCCGGGAAAAAATTCGTCGACTCAACGAAGAGTTGACCACCATGACAAGCCGCCGGGACCGGATGAAAAATGGGGTCGAGCGTCTGGGAGAGCAACTTCGCAGCCTGGACTCTAAGATTCACGACCTGGACGGAAAGATTTATTCGGTGGAACTCGAGATCTCTCGCTTGGAGGGAAAACGAGCCGCTGCCAAAGAGAAGAAACGCAACGCTGAAACCTCCGATGAAAAATGGCGCTGGCAGGATGTGATCTGGAAGCTCTCCGACCAGATCTCCCGTAAGACGGACCAGCGCTACAACCTACGAGAGCAACGCTCTCAAGCCGTCAATGACCGGTACACCAAGAAAGATAAAAAGCAAAGCCTGGAGTACAAACTCTCCGATTTACGGTATCAGATCGACCAGAAAACCCGAGAGCGGGATCACGCTAAAGAGGAGCTTCGCCGCCTGGAAAGTCCCTGGTAGAAGAGGCAGGGCCTGTTGACAATCAGCGTTCCGAGACAAACGCAGCACATTTTTCTCCTCCTGGAGTGGGATTTTCTGTGGAATAGTGGATCTATTTAAGGAAAATTTCGCTTCAGGAGGTGGAAAATGGGCAAGTTTGGCGACTGAAGGTTGATTGTCAACAGGCCCTAATCAAATAGCCGCCAGGGCTGGGCTGGCTACCAGACAATCGCTGTACTCTTCCCGTAGTCTCGCGATGTCTTCCGGTCCACCCAGGATGGTGATCACGTCTCCGTCTTGCAAGACTTTCTTGCCTTTCGGGATGAGGACTTCCCCTTTTCTTTGCACCAGCACGATGAGGACGTTGGGGGGAAACAGAGAGGATAGCTCCCAAATCGCTTTTTTCTCCAGGATAGAGGATCGGAGTGCTCGGGAAACCCTGAGTTTCAAGTAGTGCTCCTCGGCAATCATGTGGTCTTCTTCGGGAGCCCCCTGGATCTCTCGAACCTGGGGAACTCCTGGTATCGCAAAGGCCTGGGAGTGGCCGTTGGTGGGCGCAACCTCCCGCTTGCTGGGAGAAGAATTGAAACGCCCCATGAGGTGGTTCCAGGCAATGGAGATCCGCCCGCCCTGGGCGATGTACTCCTCTTCCCAGATCAAGATTTGCTCCAAACAGGCGTGGTCGATATAGTGGAGATGCTCCACCAGGACCTCGATCTCGACCTCCTTGGGCAAACTCTCCAACCGCCGGGCCAGAGAGGGAAGGGTGAAGAAAGTCGCGCTGCCGGTAAGGGTCACCACGATAGGACCTCCCTCTTCCTGCTGGACCTTGATTTCGCAGTGGGTCAGGTTGTAGAGCAATCGCAGGGCCGAGAGGGTGAAGCCGGCCAGGATCCCCGTTAGAAGGTCGGCCGCCACGATGGTAGCCACCGTGACAAAGTAGATCACCAACTCCATGGTGCCGAATCTTCGCAACTCTCGGATGGACTCGATCTTGACCAGGCGCACACCCGTGTACACAAGCACGGCCGCTAGAGTGGGGATAGGTATCAGAGCCAGAAATGAGGAGAAGGCCAGGACGAACAGGGCCAACCAAACCCCGTGCATAAAGTTCGCCCAGCGACCGGAGGAGCCGGACTGTACGCTGGCGCCGCTCCGAACAATGACCCCACAGAGGGGTAACGAGCCGAGGAGACCAGCCAGAAGGTTACCCACGCCCTGGGCTTTCACTTCCTTGTTGTAGTCTGTCTTCTCGTGTTCGTGGAGTCTGTCGACGGCCGTAGCCGTTAATAAAGTCTGGGCGGTAGCGATAAAAGTGAGGCCCAGGATCGACCCCCACACGGAAGGCTCGGAGAGCAACGAAAATTGGGAAAGACTCAATAGATTGAACTCACTGGATAGTTCTTCAGGAACCTTGACATAGGCCACTTCAAACTTTCCGAACCAGGCCAGCAGAATGGCTCCCCCCACCCCGATCAGCGGTGGAGGAACCATTTTCAGTTTGCCCGGAACAGCCGACCAGGCTATGAGCAGCACGATGGTCACGATGCCGATGACTCCCGACAAAAATGGCGCGCTGCTGTACCCCGATCCGGCCGCCTCCAGCACGGTCGCTGGAATGGTGATGATGTTCTTGATTCCGGTACGGTCAGGCTGAAGTCCCATCATGACGTGAAACTGACAGGCGAAAATCAAGATCCCGATCCCAGCCAGCATGCCGTGAATCACGGCCGGCGTCACGGCGCGAAACCAGGGACCCAGATTGAAAAAACCGATACCCATCTGGCACAGACCCGCCATCAGCACCACGAAGCCCAGGTTTTCCATACCGTGAAGGTCGGTGATCTGCCACACCACCGCGATCAAACCGGTGGCGGGTGCACTGATCATGAGGGGTGCACCGGCCAAAAGACTGACGATGAGAGCCGCCACCACACCGGTGGTCAGACCTTGGGTAGGAGACGCTCCGCTGGCCAGCGCAATCCCTAAGTTCAAGGGAATCGCGATCAGAAAGAGCACGAACGAAGCGAATAAATTGGGAAGAAATTTCTCGATTTTTTCAGACATTATGCCGGCACGCCCCATTCAACCACCCCAGTAAAACAACACACTATGATGGAAAAGTTGATCTAAGGTGAAAAAAACCGCCGATATCTTCATCCTTCTTTCATCATTTCTTCATAATGGAGGGGAGTTCGGATTCTTCGAGGAGCCCTGGCCTGAGCTTCGAAGGGGGCGACATGCCGATCAGCAAGGCCAAGCTGCTCATCGTAGAAGACGACCCCTCTGTTCGGGCCTCCCTAGAACGTCGATTTCGCTTTGAAGGCTTTCAAGTGACCACCGCCGAGCGCGGTGAGCAGGCCCTCGATATCATGGCCGAGATAAAGCCGGACCTGGTTCTTCTGGACGTCATGTTACCCGGCCTGGACGGCTTGGCCGTGGCCGAACGAATCCGAAACGTTTCCAACGTACCCATCCTCATGCTCACAGCTAAAGATTCCGTGGAAGACCGGGTTTCCGGACTGGAGTGCGGTGCCGACGACTATCTGGTCAAGCCTTTCGAACTCCCCGAACTCATGGCCCGGGTCAGGGCCCTCTTGCGCCGCTCTCATCTCTTGTCCGGCCAGACCAACAAGCATCCAGATGAGTCGAATTCAGTGGAGTTCGCCGGTATTATGCTCGATCCAAAGACCAGAGACGTCACGGTCGACGGGCAAATTTTAGTTTTGACTCCCCGGGAATTCAGTCTGCTTGAATACTTTCTGTTGCACCCCCGCCAAGTGCTGACCCGGGAGCAGATCCTGGAAGGAGTGTGGGGCTACGACACCGAGAATTCGTCCAACCTGGTAGACGTCTACGTGCTGCAGCTCCGCAAGAAGATCGAAGCCGAAGCCCACAGCAAAGACCGCAGGCTGCACACCGTCCGGGGCGTCGGTTATACCTTGCGAGACCCCGCCGAATAGCCCAGCCGAGGTCATGTAGCCGGCGATTGCACTAGAGCCAGCGGTAGGGCCACCCGAAACTCAGCGCCCGCGCCCACCGAACTGTTGACCGTGATGTCTCCGCCCTGCAAGCGGGCCAAGGCCCGGGCCACGGCAAGACCCAGACCGGTTCCACCGCTGTCGCGGTTCCGGCTTTGATCGACCCGATAGAAGCGATGAAAGATCTTCTCATGTTCGTGCGATTCGATCCCGCAACCGTCGTCCTTGACTGAAACGATGAGTTCGCTCTGATCGGCGAAAACTTCTACTTCGACCTCCTGGCTCTGGCTGTACCGTACGCCATTCTCGAAGAGATTGGTCAGGATCTGTTCGGTACGTTCTCGATTGAAAAAGCCGATCACCTCTGCGGGCATCTTTCCGATCACTACCGACGGCCTTCCCTGGGAGCGAGAAAATCGATCCGCGACCTCTCTCAGGAACTGCTCGACCTCCACTTCCTCCATCAATAAATTTTCAGGAGTTGCTTCGGTGCGAGAGAGCAGAAGAAGATCACTGACCAAGCGGTTGAGCCTGCGGACGGTAAACTGGGCTTCCGAAATGACTTCCTCTTTCTGCTCGGGAGTGAGATCCTCGCGCAGCAGATCAAGGTCGGTCATCAACACGGTTAGGGGGTTTCTTAGCTCGTGGGAAGTGTCCGCGAGCAGGCGATGCGCCATCTTCAGCAGTTGTTCCACCCGCTCGAGTAACAGGTTGTAAGCCTGGGCGGTGCGCAAGATCTGAGGATCGGCGTTCTCGAACACCGTAACTCGCCGGCTCACGTCGCCGGTGGCGATGATCTCTTCGGTGGTGGCCACCAGCCTGCGCAAGGGGTAAAAAACTCCTCGAAAGGCCAGGTTTCCCACCAACTCCGTCAACACCAGGATCAGGACGCCGAGCAGTACGGTTCGGCGAATCGAAGCGCTCATGGCGGTCTCCATGTGGCTCAGAGATTCTGCGGTGGTCAATAGTACGGGGAGCCCATCAACCAGTCGGACTCGCTTGCACAGATACCGCAGGCGTAGCCCGTCGGCCTGAGTGATGGTGCCGTAGCGATAACCCACCGCCATCGCTTGATCGGGGATCTTCATCGACTTGCCGGAAAGATTCTCCGATTTCCACAAAGGCTCGTCGTCAAGGGTGGTGATTTCCACGTAGATCTCCGGTGCAGAGGTGAGTTCCAGAGAACTGGAGATCGGCTGAAAATCAACGAATTCTTCTTCGCTGCTGATCTCTTGGGAAACCAGGACTTGCTTTACTTCGTTGGAGCGGTTGAGCAGCGTGCGATCGATTTCATGAAGCAAGGAGCGCCTCACCGCATCGTGGTGAAGCACTCCGAATAGGGTCAAACTGGGTAGCAGGACCCCCATCAAAACAGCCAGGAAACGGCTTCGTAGATTGTTTGGTAAGAGTCTAGCTAGACCGCCAGCCTCAACTTGTCGTCGCGGGTGAGTTGCGCCAACTGAGTCCATTCCATCTCCACTTTTCCACCCTGACGTTCATACAGCCTTTGAAACTCTTTGATAAGTTCCAGGCAGGCGTGATCCAGGAAGAGTAGCTTGTCCAGGTGGACTATGACCTCCCGACCTTTTTCAATGGTTTCCAATTGAGCGCTGATTTTGGGCAACGAAAGGAAAGTAGCAGCACCAGATAGGTTGACCTCGACTTTTCCTGCACCCAACTTGTCGATACGGACATCCAGGTGGCAGAGTGAGTAGACGGTGCGAAAGATCGATAGCGCGATGCCGGCCAGAACTCCGGTCAAGAGGTCGGTCGTGACAATGGCTGTGAGGGTCAGTCCGTACACGGCGACTTCCCAACGGGAGTACGCGCTGAGATTCTTGATGGCTTGCACGTCGATCAGCTTGTAACCGATATAAACCAGAATGGCGGCCAAACTGGCGGTGGGTATATAGGCCAAAACCCCGGGGATCAGCAAGACGAAAGCAGCCAACCACACCCCGTGCAGGATGGCCGAGTTACGGGTCTCGCCTCCGGCCTTGATGTTGGCCGAAGAGCGCACGATGACTCCCGTCATGGGCAGCGCACCCAGCACTCCGCAGACCATGTTTCCAATTCCCTGGGCTTTCAGCTCTTTGTTGTAGTCGGCCCGCTCGCCATCGTGAAGCGCATCGGTGGCGGTGGTACAGAGCAAGGTCTCGGCCGAGGCGATGAAGGCCAGGGCCACCACCGAGAACAAGAAGGAGAGGCTCATGCTCTCCAGACCGCCGAACTGTGGAATCTTCACAAAATCACCGATCGCGCTGGGCACCGACACAAAGGAGATGTTCCAGCCGGCAAAGGCAACCACGCCGGTCGCCACCACGATGGCCACCAGGGGGGCAGGTACGAGCGACAGCTTTCTTGGCTTGAATTTTTCCCACAGAATGATTGTCAAAAGGGTCAACAGGCCGGCCATGGCCGCCAGGTGATGAGCCGAATTGTCGGAGGGAGTCAATCCCTTCACGATCGACTCAGGAATGCTGAGAAGGTTGGCCAGGCCGCCACTGCGGGGCTTGTCATCCACCATCACGTGAAACTGGCAACTGAGAATCAGGACCCCGATACCGGCCAGCATTCCCTTGATCACGGCGGGTGACACGGCCTGAAAAGCGCGACCGAGGCCCGCTCTCCCTGCCACAAACTGGAGCAGCCCCGCCCCCAGAACGGCTACTCCCAGCCACTCGATCCCGTAATTCTGGACGATTTCATAAATCAGGACCGTCAGCCCGGCAGCGGGACCGCTGACCTGCAAGGGTGCTCCGGACAGCAACCCGGTAAGAATACCTCCCACCACGCCGGTCACGATACCCTGGGCCGGCGGCACCCCGGAAGCCAGGGCAATGCCCATACAGAGCGGCAGCGCTACCAGGAACACGACCACCGAGGCCATAGCATCTTTTTTATTAAGTGTTTTCATAATCTTATTACCAATTTAGTCTTGAAGCGATTTTCGGGCATACGCCCTTCACTTTTCAGGAATCTAAGAAATGGAAATTAACTCAATGTTAGTTAAAAATGAGGGTTTGATTAAGAATCACGATCAGGGCCTCGCTTCGTTGTTGGGGCGCACTTCTTCCAACAGGGCGATGAGCCTCGAGAGGGCGGTTTCATCCGGCACCGGACGGGAGTAGCGCACCTCGGAATATGCCTTCAGGAATGAAGCCACGGAAGGGACTTTCTCTGCCCACTCCAGCAGGGTCATTCCCCGGGGCCTGGGTTCGTCGGCGATCCGCTCCAACTCCGAGAGCATACTCTGGAGCTTTAGAATGTTGGGATGAGGGGGAGTGGCAACTGTCTTCACCAGGCCTCGAGTCGGTCGCTTGAAGCGCTTTCGAAGCCTCCATCCGATGAGCCCCAGCAGCGCGAGGGCGGTGGGAAGGGGATACTTCTGCACCAACCCGTAGACGTCGTTCATCAGTGCCGAGGGCCCTCGAGACAGGTAGGCAAAAGCCCTCTGGACAAGCCGCTTGGCCACGTCGATGAACTCGCTCCAGGAGGAACTCGACTCCACCGGAGCGCTCACCCCCGGAGGTGTCGAATCCACCTGAACCCAGCCCTTTCCCTGTATATAGACCTCGACCCAGGCGTGGGCGTCTCGCTCCCGGGAAACCCAGTAATCGCCCCATTCGTTTTTCTCGCGGACCAAAAAGCCCTGAACGTAGCGCGCCGGTACTCCTACCTGGCGACACATCAGGGCCAAACAGGTCGCAAAGACCTCGCAATGAGCAGCCGGCCTTTCCCGGAGAAAGTCGGCAACCGGGTCCTGGGAGCGCTCGAACGGGTATCCGAAGCCGTACTCGAAGTTTTCCTGAAAGTACTGCACCAGCCGAGCCACCTTGATCGCATCAGGCCCCTCACCGGCCACTTCCCTGGCCAATGCAGAGACCTCGGGAGCGACTTCGGCTTCCAGGCAGCTCTGGAGATAATCAGCTTCTTCCTCCAACGGGTTCGGTCCTAGAGCTACTTGATATGAGCCAGTGAAGCCCCCTCCCGCCTCCTCGACCAGGAGATCACCACACCAGTTTATGGCCGCCTTTTCCAGTTCCACGGTCAGCACTCGGGTGTTGAGAGGGGCGAGCAAAGCTTCCGGACCGAGGGTGGTGATCTCGATACGGTCCTGGGTCTTTGCCGACCATTTCTCCGGCAACTCCCCGCGAAGAAAATAGGCGGACCGGGCGTGATAGCTTTCCGGACTGGCGGTTTGAGCAGGCACTGCCTTCCACTTGTTTGCCCTATATTCCACGTAGCGCCGAGCAGCCAGATAGTTTTCCGGGTCCTCGGAAAAAACCCGAACCAAAACCTTCATGCCACCTGGCCCCGACTGCGGCTTTATGCTCGCCACTTCTCCAAAATTGACCGAGGAAGACCAGGACTGCATGGAGGTGAAAAGACTATTGAAACCAGCCTCGCTCCAGGAGAGTGCGACCGCCAGAGCCAGTGCAAACAAGAGCGAGATTCCCGTGGAAACAATGGTTCGAGGGGTGGTTCCGAAACTCAGAGAACGCAGGTAAAGAACGAGAAAGACGGTGTACAGGCCCACCAGGTAGGCGAACGGAAAAGCTGAGGTGGTGTTGCCGGCGACCACCAGCGTGACCGTTGAAGTCACTAGAATGAGTTGCTCTTCCCAGCCTTTGCTCTTTCTCAAGAGGAGGACGGCGGAGCCAAAGCAAGAGAACAGCCCACCCGACAGCGCCAGGGCCGGTTCGAAGAGAAAGCCTCCTGCTCGGGGCACGGGCGGTTGGACCAGAAAAGTACCCACCACCGACACCAGAGCCAGCAGGGCCACCCCCCGAGGCGGTATCACCAGGCGCGGCCCCAGCAAGCCCAGGACCAGCAATAGTCCCACCGCCAGGGCAGCCAGACTGGAGCCGGAGGTGAAGTAAAGAGCCACCGCAGCGATCACGGGAAGCGCACTCAGGCTGAACCTTTTCACAGTTCCTGCACCCCCTGGGCCACCTGGGCGGGGGTGAGCGAAACAATCGGCTGCTCGGCTCCGGCGGGGTCGAGGGTGGGCGCGCTCTGCCGCACCATGATCGTCTTCACGGCCGGGCCGTGGTCTCTGACCACTCGGGCCATGCGCTCTCGATTCTCATCCCAATCGAGCATGATGAAGACCACGGTGGTGATGGTACTGAGGTGCTCGGTGAGCACCGGAGCCACGCTTTCAAAAGGCTTCTCATAACTTGGCTCAAGACACGCCAATACGTCTAAAACGTTGTCCAGGTGAGCCAGATTTCGGCCTGCTTCGAGGGTGTAGAGATCCGGCCCGGCGGCAAACAGATCCACGATGTACTCGGTGTGGGAGAGGTGGTCGGCGATGGCCGCCGCTATGGAGAGAACCCCTTCGAAATCGTCTCGGTAGGTCTCTGCTGAACCCTGCGGCAGAAAGGTATCCAGGACCAGGGCGATCTTACAGAAGAACTCTTCCTGGAACTCCTTCACCACCGGAGCCCCCACCCGTCCCCAGGACTTCCAATGGATATTGCGGATGGAGTCTCCGGGGCGGAAATCTCTCACTCCCAAAAACTCGGTGGAGTCGCCCACGTTAGAAGACAGGGCCACCCCTCCGGGCTGGTAACGCAGCCCTACCGGCATATCCAGACTCACCAGTGGCGAAAATCGGGGGTAAACCAGCAGGGTCTGGGGTTGTTTATGAAGGTAGAGATCTCTCCACACCCCAAACGGAAACCAGGTCTCCTGGCGGACCCCTCGGACCTGGTAGTAGCCCCGCCTCTTCATCTCCACGACAAAGATGAGTTCACGGCTCTCGCCGGGCTTCAGGGGAGTCGTGGCCAGAGGCTCGGAGGTGAGCTGGTCGGGCAGACCATCAAGGGCAAATCCGATATCCACGGCCGTGCGTTTGCTGGAGTTCTGGAGGTAAAGCGGCACCCTCATGACCGCACCGCAAGTCCCCCGGGACGGCAACTCGAGGTCCACCGACAGCGGTACCCGGGCCATCCTGGCCAGGGGGAGCGAGAGAAGAGCGAGCGAGGCCAGCGCACAAAAGACGAAGTACATCTTGGCCGCCAGTGTGATCGCCGAAGCAGCGGTCACCACGACGCCCACCGCAAACAAAACCCGCCCCGGACCGGTCAGACGATCCATGAAAAAGTGCTTGATCCAGACAAAGGTCCTGGGACCCCGCGAGATCTGCTGCACCGGCTCATAAGCCAGAGGCACTAGACCGGAACCTCGACACTCCCCAGCAGGTCTTTGACTACTTCGGCCTTCGAAACCCCGGCGTACTTGGCTTTGGTATCGAGCACCAATCGGTGGGCCAGAACCGGCACCGCGAGCTGCTTGATGTCGTCCGGCCTGACGTAATCGCGGTCACTGGCCCAGGCCAGAGCCTGAGCGGCTCGGAACATGGCCAGGCTACCCCGCGGGCTGACCCCGAGTTTCAGCCGAGGCTCCTTTCGACTGGCTTCCACGATAGCCAGCAAGTAATCCACCACCGGTTCTTCGAACCCCACTTCGCGCACCAACGTTCGGGCTTGCTCCACCTCCTCCAGGGTGACAACCGCAGTCAGGCTGCGGAGGGGGTGCTGGGTCTTTTGGCCCAACAGGATTTGTTTCTCCTCGCCCGGCTCCGGGTAGCCCAGGCTGATCTGCATGGTAAACCGATCCAGTTGGGCCTCGGGCAAAGGGTAAGTGCCGTGGTACTCCACCGGGTTCTGGGTGGCGATCACGGCAAAGGGTACCGGCAGTTCGTGGCAGGTGCCCTCGATGGTGACCTGCTGCTCGCTCATAGCCTCCAGCAGGGCCGACTGGGTCCGGGGCGAGGCGCGGTTGATCTCGTCGGCCAGCAGGATGTTGGTGAAGATGGGGCCCTGCTCAAAATGAAAGGTTCCCTCCTTGGGGTTGTAGATGGAGGAACCAAGTATATCGGTGGGCAGCAAGTCAGGGGTGAATTGGATCCTTTTGAAGCCTCCGTCGATGGTGCGGGCCAGGGCTTTGGCCAGAGTTGTTTTGCCCACCCCCGGAACGTCTTCCATCAGCAAATTGCCCCCCGAAAGTAGGGCCACCGAGACCAGTTCGAGCACCTCCGATTTCCCCTTGATCACCAGTTCCAAATTGTCTTTTATGCGGGTGTGTACCTTACTTGACATCGCGGCGGATTCTGCATTCTGCCCGGCCAGACCTACTCTAGGAACTCTAGGATCCACTAGGAGGTGCCCGACCCGGGAGCGGACGAAGCCTCTGCCATGCCAGACAGTGACACCACCTCGCTCGCCCAGCGTTTAGATGCTGCCGTGGCCGGGTTGCCTCCAGCCTACTTCGGCCTAGTCATGGCCACGGGAATAGTCGCCATCGCCTGCCAACTCTTCGGGCTCTTATTGCTGAGCAAGCTGCTCTACGGGATCTCGGCGGCGTGCTACGTGACACTCTGGGTCCTGACTCTGGCTCGTATCATCCGCTACCCCCGAAAGATATTCGCCGATTTCGGAGACCACGGACTGGCCCCCGGCTTCTTCACTATGGTGGCCGCCACCGGGGTGATGGGAACCCAATTCGCAAGCATCGACGACAAGTTGTACCTGGCGGGCGTTTTCTGGTGGTTGGCAGTGCTGCTCGCTCTGGGCCTCACATACCCCATCTTCACCCTGCTCATTACCAAACGAGAGAAGCCTCCCATCGACCGAGCCATCAACGGCGGTTGGCTCCTCCTGGTGGTGGCCTGGCAGTCGGTGAGTGTACTGGGCGGAACCCTCGCTCCGCTGTTCCAAGCCTACACCCAGGAACTGCTCTTTGTGTCCCTGATGACCTGGTTGGTGGGTGGTATCCTCTATCTCTGGATCATCTCGCTTATTTTCTACCGCTACCTGTTCTTTCCGTTCAAACCCCAGGACCTGGCCCCGCCCTACTGGATCAACATGGGAGCTATGGCCATCTCCACCCTGGCTGGAGTGGGATTGGTTCGCTACGCCACCAGTTCTCCGTTGCTGGTAGACCTGGTTCCGTTTCTAAAGGGTGGAACACTGGTCTTCTGGGCCACCGCCACCTGGTGGATCCCGATGCTGCTCCTGCTGGGCTACTGGCGCCACGTGTATCGGCGTTTCCCGGTCCGCTACAGTCCCCTTTACTGGGGCGCGGTCTTTCCTTTGGGGATGTACACCGTTGCCACCTATCGCCTGGCCGGAATCACCGAAGTCACGGTGTTTTACCATCTCTCCTCCACCTTCATCTGGGTAGCTCTGGCAGCCTGGGGGCTGGCCTTCGTAGGGCTGCTGAAGAATGTTGGGAAAGTGTTCTTAGGGTAGGGTTACTTTTTCACCGAAGCCTACCGATCCAGCCGGTAGAGTGGGGCTATGACAAACAAACCTTTTATCATTCTGCTCTGGGGAGCACCGGCTGCCGGCAAATCAACTCTGGCTCGCAGCCTGGCCAACGAATACCTTCGACGCACCGACCACACTCTACCGCACCTGGGTACCGACAAGCTCAACCAATCGGTGATAGGAGAGCGATTCGAAGGTCGGATCCGGGCCCGTCTGTACGACTGCATATTCACCCTGGCTGAAGGGCTCCTCAATGCCGAGCAACCGGTCATGCTCGAAGGGACATTCTTGAATCGCAAGTTGCGAGATCAGGTCGGCGCTCTGGCCGAGAAGGTTGAAGTCAAGCTGGTCAGCGTGCAGGTGGAGTGCCGACTAGCCCTGCGCGAAGCGCGCAACGGCACTCGCGGCGAGAGTGCTTACGTGCCGGAAGAGTTCCTGCACCAGGCCCACGCCCTGGCCAAAGAGCAAATAACCACAGCGGATTTCGTGTTCGACACCGAACTTCACGATCCCGACCGGCTGGCTGAGTTTCTGATGGGGGCCGTGGGAGTGTGCGATATGAGTCGAGTGGGACGATGGTGACGGGAGCGGTGATCACGCTCGAGGCGTCTCTTAAAGCTTTCCAGACCTCTTCTGATAGTTTGCGATCGTGCTGATATTGGCTTTTTCTCGGGCACTCAACTTCGCCTCGGAAAAGTTGCTGCTCGGGCGGTACCAGGTGCGAGTCGCGAAGACCGACTTGAGATACGGGTCCTGGAATACTCGTCCGTGCAGAGCAAACACTTCGTTTCTCATGAGAGTTAATTCCAGGGCGGAGTAGCTTTCCAGGTCGCCGGCTTGCAGGGTGCGTTCTCGGGTGAGCCAGGTCCAGACGGGCTTGGAGAAGGCTTCTCGGGCCGCTGACAGTTCGTCGGCGGAGGGCTTTCGGCCCAGCAGTTTATCCCAGCTTCCCCGGGGCACCCCGTAGACCGCGAGTTCGTGGGCCGAGAGGACCCCGCCGCCCGAGGTTGCTGTTTCCCAGCTATTCTTGTAGCGACGAAAAAGCCCCTGACCTTCGCCCTCGTCGCCCCAACTGATGTCGCAGAGAGCCCAGTCGCCGGCCTGCCGCACGTTTGAACTCACGGAGTTGGGCTGGGTACGATGGACGTAACTCTGTACCGATTCCTGGGCCAGCACGGGGGAGACCAGGAACAACAAAAAAGCAAGGATGAACATTCTCATAGAAGGGGCATTCCTGCCGAAAGCGTCCGCCCCTCTACAGTTGTTCGGCCCACTCTATCCATCGCTCAGCCTCCTCCAGCCCCTCTAAAAAGCGCCTGGGGATGCCGTCCAGACCCACCTGCGCCCCCACCAGAGATCCGGTGAGCATGGCCCGGGCCTGATTCTGCCCCCCGCCGTTGACTGCGTGGAGCACGGCCGATTCAAAATCTTGAGAGAATCGAGCCGCCAGGTAGTAGGCAGCGGGCAGTTGATGATAGATGGCGCAAGGCATACCGTAGACCAGGGACACTTTCCAGGCAGGCTCGATGACGATGTCGGGGTCCTGAGCTGCCCGCACCATGTACGAAGGGCTCAAGAGGGCATCCGGCGAGGCGAACTTACCGAACCGGCTGGGCTCTCCAGCACCTGGGACCGGTGGCCCCAGCCCTTCGCCAGTGACCACGTGGAAAGGGAGTTGCTCGGCCTTGGAGATAGCCATGATCCGGTCTGAAATGGCAGCGTCCATAGCTTCTCCGGAGAGCAGTTGGGCCAGGACCAACGAATAGGCCAGGGTCATGCTCTGGACGGTTTCGTCGGTTTGGGAAAGCGAGGTATTCCTCAGGAGATGCCGGGTCAGCTCGCGAGGCTCGGAGAAGTAGCGCACCACCAGAGGGATGTTTCGCTCGATGGCCTCGGTGGTATCCGCCGGTCCGCCCGTCTCGTTCCAGTCCTTCCCTTCCACCACCCTCTTGCGGTAGAGGTCTCGTATGGATTGGCTGGTGTAGCCACCGGGGCCGTTCATGGGCTCTCCATCCAGTTGCTCCAGGAACAGATCCAACGCCCGGCAGTAGCTCTCGTGGTCGTAACCCTGATTTTCCACCAGGCTTTGCAGCATGTGGGTCATGAGAATACCGGATTGAGACAGCTGCCCTGCTTTGAGAGAGCCGTGGTACCGGTCGGGCTTGGGATCCGTGTAGTCCTTGATCCAGGGACCGTACTCCCGACGCAACTCTTCGAGGTCGTAGTACCAGTGGGGCCCTACCCCCAGGGCTTCTCCCACCAGAGCCCCCAGGACGGCTCCGGCCTTTCGATTCTTTGTGGTAATCATCAACCCATCTTTACAGTAGGCTTCCAGGTTCCCTCTGAAAGGGATCGGCCAACCGGCTTCCAATCTCTAAGGATGCTAAAACTACATGTCATCATCTGCAGTACACGCCCCGGTCGAGTGGGTGTCGCCCCCGCACGCTGGTTTTTTAAAGCAGCCCAGGATTCCGGATTGTTCGACGTTCGGCTCGTCGACCTGGCGGAGGTCGACCTACCACTTTTCGACGAACCGAACCACCCCCGGGCCGAGCAATACACCAAGGAGCACACCAAACGCTGGAGCGCCATCGTACGAGAAGCCGACGCCTTCGTCTTCGTGACCCCCGAGTACAACTTCACTCCCCCGGCCAGCCTGGTCAACGCCCTCGACTATCTCTACAACGAGTGGAACTACAAACCGTGCGGCTTCGTGAGCTATGGCGGGATCAGCGGCGGCATGCGCTCGGTGCAGACCAGCAAGCAGATCGTTACGACCTTGAAAATGATGCCCATGGTGGAAGCGGTGGTCCTTCCTTTCGTTCATAAGCAAGTCGTCGACGGTGAGTTTCAAAGCAACGAGCACAACCAGAGCGCGGCCCAAGATCTCCTCGCCGAGCTGCTCAAATGGGCCAAGGCGCTTAAGACGATCCGGGAAGAATAAACCTCAGTGCCCTGATCGCAGGGTACAAGAAAATGAGAGATGGCGGCAGCGCCACCGCTCGGATGTCTCGAAGCTCCGGAGTGAGCAACGCCGAGAGGCGGAGGGCCAGGGCCTGGGATGGGTTGCAGGACCACAGCTCGGGGGCCACCAGTTCTTCCTGTAGCGGCCGCTTTTCACTGAGCAGATCGGCCCATTCGTCCAGGGCGCGATCATAATCTCCGTAATGATAGGTCATTTGTTGAGGATGAGGCACCCCCATGAGCCACACCACCAACTCGACCGCCCTCTCCAGCACCACTCTTCTCGGCCCGGCAAGCTCCAGAGCTTCGTCGTAGGTGAACTCCAGGCGCTCCAGGGCCAGGACCAGGTCCAGCATGATCTGCAGTCGACCCCATCCGTGTTCGAAAGCGCTCAGCCCTACATAGAGCAGGGTGTCTGCCATTCCCAGAGTGGACCACCTGGAGAGGCCCTCCCACTGGAGAATCTGGGAGCGGGACCAGAGTTCCTCGAAAGGCTGCAGTTCGCTCCCGATCCAGTGAGAGAAAAGTCTCCACTGCAGCACCACCTCAAATCCACTGGTGTTGTGCCGAAACCGCCGACGGTACCCCCACCGCTCGCAGGCCAGTTCCTGTCCCGGACTCAGCTTTCCATCACTTTCCTCAAAATCTAAATCGGCCAGAACCGAACGCACCTTTGCCAACTCTCCGGGGCTCACCAATAGCTGCAGCCCCTCAAAATCGCGCGCGGCGATGTCGCGGTGCAGAAGCAGGGATAGTGAAAGACCATTCAGCCACAAACAACGGATCCCGGCGGCCTCCAGTCTGCTGACTATGAGTTCCTGGAAAGCCGCCGCTTGGAGGGCGTAGGCCGATCGCTCGGCCACAAACTCGAGCGATGGACGAATCCCCTCACGGGGTGGGTTGTCGGTGATCCGCTGCCAAACTTCTGGGAAGCCTTCCAGAAACGATCGGATCCGCTCCTCTTCGCAAGTCTCCACAAACTTAACCCGGTTGCCCCGGGGCGCGATGTAGCGCGCCAGTTCCAGCAACCTGACAGCAAAAAATTCGTTATGAGTTGAAAGTCCGTCCATGGCTGAGTTAGCGTTCTACGAAATCCCGGGGACTCCTCATCGAGCTCAGTATCCTGGGAGCACACAGACAGGAACTTACCACCACCAGGGTGGTATAAACCAGAGTGAATAAGACGCTATTTCCCCTGGTGCTAGTTTTTCTTCTCTCCTCTCTCGCTCTGGCCTACCCCGATGGAGACCAGCGAGCCGTCATTCTCAAGGGTACGCGAAACACCCGTGATCTGGGCGGCCTTCCTACTTCCGAAGGCCAGTTCCAGAGCGGAAAGCTTTATCGTTCCGGCGCTCTTTGCTTTGCCTCCCGTGAAGACGCCGCCAAGCTTCACGGCCTGGGAATCCAGACCATCCTGGAGTTGAGGCTGGATTCTGAGATTGAAAAGGATGGACCCGACAAGGACTACCTCTTGGAAAAGGTCCCCCAGCAACTGCATTGGCCCATGGCCAACAGCCACGGCCTGGGCCAGGAAGCCTACCTCTCCTATATGAAAGAGAATGGACCCCTCTTCAGGGACTTCTTCGCGCTACTCGCCAAACCCGAGAGCTTCCCCGTTTTGTTTCACTGCTCTGCTGGAAAGGATCGCACTGGAATACTGACCGCACTGGTGCTAGAGTCGCTGGGGACTCCTCGGGCGGTGATCATGGACGATTACATCCACAGCCGGCGAATCACTCCCAAACTCAAAGTCCAGGAAGAGTGGCTCCAGGCGGTCTTCGAACACGTCGATCAGGCCGGTGGCATCGACAGTTATCTGTCGGGCATTGGGGTCACCTCGAAGCAGCGTGAGGCGGTGCGCAAGAATCTGGAGCAAGAGTAAGTTTTGCGTCTGCTGATCAATCTCGCACTGGTCCTGGCGCTCAGCCTCGGGGCCGTGGCCGAGCAGTTGTGGGTCAGCAACAAGCCTTTCCCCGGGGCCGTGCGCGGCTCAGGACACGAAATGCTGGTCGAGTTTCAGGTCCTGGCAGAACTGCTTGAAATCAAGATTGAAGACCAGGGTGAAAATATCGTGGTGGGAGGCTTCCCGCTTCCAGTAGAGGTGCTTCAAGGAACGCGCTTCGTGCATCTCCACGACTTCGTCGACGCGGCTCGGCTCAAACTTTCCTCGAACCCCGCTTTGGGCACGGTGGATGTCCGGCGGGCCAGCGCCGGCACTGGATACAAGGGCGACTGGAACGCTCTTTCGGTCGACAGTTCGTCCTCCAGCCCCTCTAAAGGAACCGTCACCGAATTGGCCGGGGACTTCTTTTCGGTCCGGGTACCCGCCCGCTTCAAGGTGGTTGCCGAGGCTGAGTTTCTACAGAGTGGCGATAGCGAAAACGCGAAAAGTATGGTGTTCTCCCAGAATGATTCTTCCGGCGTCCGAACCGTGTGCGCGATCTACGCCGAAACCGAATTCAAGAACGGTGGCTTGACCCTGGCCTTCATCCCGGAACTACCCGACAAGACGACACCCAAAGACGAATTGGAGATTCTCCAGGCCATTCAGAACGAGATCCAGGCCAGTGGTGGCCAGGTGCACGGCTCTCCGACCACCGTCAACATCGCGGGAAACCGCTTTTACCGAACCCGCGCCAGCCATACTGAAGGCAAGAGCATCCGAGAGACCGAACTGAACATCTGCTTCAGCACCAAACACAAGGTGATGGTACTCTTCAAGATCGATGCCCCCAAAGAGAACTTCAACCGGCTAGCTCCCCAGTTGCGTCTGGTGATCAATAACTTTCGTATGAAATAGGGTCAGATGCCCCAGGCGGCCTACGAACCGCGGTGTTAATTTTTGCTCATGTCTGAAATCACCATAGATCGTGTCGTCGGAGCCCGAGCGGCAGGCCAGCTCTCGGCAGAGAAATACGACACTCTGCTCCGGGAGCTGCTCAGCCCTCCTCCGCCCCACGAATGGCTCACAACAGTTCGGCACTGGCTACTGGTCAGTGGACTGCTATTGCTGGTCTCCGGTCTCATCCTCTTCGGCGCCTACAATTGGGAGCTGATGAGCAGGCTCCAAAAGCTGGGCCTGCTCCAGGTCATCCTGGTAGCACTTTTCAGTGGAGTCCTGCTCCGGGGCCTGGAAAAGCCCGAAGGCAAGGTCTTGCTGGTGGCTGCCAGCGGACTGGTGGGTGCCCTGCTCGCGGTCCTGGGATACGCCTATCCAACCGGAGCCGACTCGTATTCTCTCTTTCTGAGCTGGGCTCTATTGATACTCCCCTGGTGCCTGGCCGGACGCCTCAATGCCCTGTGGGTTCTGGAATTAGCGCTGCTGGATGTAGCTTTCACCCTGTGGTGGTACCAGCGCGTCAATTTGGATTTTGATCGCTACTCTGTGGGTTTCCTACTCTTCAACCTGCTCCTCGCAGGGCTCTGGTACTTCGCGCGTCAAAAAGCACCCTGGATGGACCACCAACCGGGTGAACTACTTCTCTTCTCGGCCCTGGTGCCGGCCACCTTAGCGGGCTGCTTTTTCTTGATGGATGCCGACGACGGCGGTTACAGCCTGGTCTTGTTGGGGCTGGTACTGGCCGGATTGATCAAGTATCGTGGAACCAACCTCCTGTTCATGGCTACAGTGGCCGCCAGTCTGTTTTGCCTGGTAACCACCCTGGTGGGGCGTTTACTCCTGCAGGTGGAATTCATTTTCTCCTCTTTGTTCCTGGGGTTGTTCGTCATGGCGGAAATCGCCCTGATCGTCAAGTGGCTGACTCCCCTGAGGGTGCAAAAAGAAGAGAGCCGTGAAGAACGCAGCCCCAACCAGTCTGAGTTTCCGGTGGATCTCAGCGAGGAGGATCTCGCGGCCATCCGGGCCGCCGGGGAATTTCCCTGGTACGTGCACGGACTGGTCGGCGGGGCCGCCTGGCTTGCTTCGCTCTTTGTTCTGCTCTTTTTTCTCATTTTTATCTGGGAATCCCCGACCGTACTCTACCTCTACGGACTGCTTCTCTACGGGGGCAGCCTATGGTTCAGCCGGGTCCGGAAGCCCCCGTTTTTTCTCCGGCACAGTCTGCTCAGTGTGCACATTTCCGGAATCCTGGTCACGGCCGCCGGAGTGGCGAGAACGGATGACGGACTGGCCGCTCTGGTTGCCGCACTCTTATTCTTGGCTAGCGCGCGGTTCTACGACGAAGTCCTGGGAGGTTTTGTTTTCGGATTTGGATTCTTCTTGAGCGGCATGATAGCGGCTCAAGAACTCATCGACCGCCTCCGTTTTCCCTTGCGTGAATTTTCAACCACTATCGAAATCGCAAGGGGTACCGGCTTCGTCCTCTGGTGCTTCTTAATTTTCTTCTTGCTCGTCCAACTCGCTACCCATCTTCGCCGACTGCTGCGAGGCCGGCTTAAAGCCCAAATCCTCCCTATATTGCGAGGGCTTTCGGCCGGACTTTTGGCGACAGCTTTGTTTTTCGATTTTTCAGAGCTGCACGATCAAGTTCTTTCTCTGGCGGTGGGAGCCGTAGCCGTCTTACTCTGGCAATCCACCCTCCTGGGCCATCCCTTGTTGGTCCGACTGGCCCTGCTGATAGCAGGTGCCCTCACTTACTCGGTGCCCAGCTTGGCCATTTCCGTATTCGTTTACCTGGTAGGATTTCAACATCGCCAGCAGTTCATCCAGGGCCTGGCGCTGGTCTCACTGGCCGCAGCCGGCACGCTCTTCTACTACAATCTTGACTACTCGATCATTTCGAAATCGTTGATCCTCCTTAGTAGCGGCTCGGTACTGCTGGCGAGCCGCTTGCTCACGGGGATGAAACTGGAACCAGAGGAGGATATTCGTGAACTCTAAACGCTTACTCATCGCAGGTCTTCTGCTCATTCTCGGATTCGTGAACTTCCAGATCTATCGATTTGAAAAGGCTCTCCCAAGCCACGAGCAAGTGAGGCTCGAAGTGCGCTCAGAGGTCCTCTCGTTTGAAGTGGAACCAGAGCAGACCGGCAAACAGAGTCAGATAAACCACTGAGACTCCGCTCAATACCAGCATGCCGGGATCGTGCAAGAACCCCGGTACCATCTTGGCGGCCTGCTCCTTGAGGTACGGCATCGGTACCAGTGCACCGGCCGCTTCCAGAGGCAGGTACTGCCCCACCCCGGGAAACTTCAAATTGATGAGAAAAGCGACAATGTTTTCCACGATCACCGAGTAGATCAGATAAGCGGCCAGGGCCAGGGCTGCCCGCCGGATGAAGAACGCCAGTAGCAAGGCAAAACTGTTGTAGACCAGACTCTGCAGAAAAAACAGCAGGATGTACTGCCCTCCTTCGAGTCCGGGCGTACTCTTACTGATCACCCCGGCGAGGAGGGCCGCCACCAGCGTTATGAGGGTTGCGTAGAGGGAGAGCCCCAGTGCTGTAAGCCCCTTGGCCCCGAGAAACTGAAATCGACTCCAGCCCTCCAACAAGTTCTGACGATGGGTTCGAAAGGCGAACTCGTTGGTGACCGTGAGGATCAGTAAGATCGCCGGGATAAAGTGCATCCAACTGGCGATATAAGTCACGCTCTGCCAGACCATGGGAAAACCGAAGGGCAGGTCGGGACCCGGTGCTTGACCTGCCATGTCCTGCACCTTGCTCTGCCCCCAGAGCGACATACCCACGATCCCCCATACACAGAACGGATAAAGGGCAAACACCACCCAGAAGGGGCGGTATGATCTCAGTTTCAGCCACTCTGCGCGCATGCTATTCATCGGTGATCTCCAAGAAACGGCTCTCCAGATCGCGCTTTCTGGTGCGCAGCAAAGAAAGAGTCACACCCTGCTCGAAGCAGTGCTTGTTCAACTGTTCCGCGTCGGCTTCCCCGCTCACCCGGAAGCCTCCGTCCTGGGCCACCAGATGCAGGGTAGGAGAGAAACTCTCCAGGGCGGTCTTCAGCGCCTCGAAGTCGGCGGCCGCGGCTTCGATCACGGTGTCCTCCTGCAAGACTTGCTCCATGGCACCGTACTCCAGCAGCTTCCCCTTTTTCAAAATGGCCACGTGAGAGCAGACCTTCTCCACCTCATCCAGCAGATGACTGGCCAGGATGATGGTCTTCCCCTCTTTGCTCAGATCGCCGATCAACCCCCGTACGTCGGCGATCCCGGCCGGGTCCAATCCGTTGGTCGGTTCGTCGAGCACCAGCACTTCCGGGTTTCCCAGCAGCGCCCCACCCAGGGCCAGGCGTTGCTTCATGCCCAGGGAGTAAGTGGAAAAAGGTTGAGTCCTGGCTCCGGCCAGCCCCACCCGCTCCAACACCGTCTCGATCTGCTCTTCCCCATAGCCCCGGATGGAGGCCGTTACGGCAAGATTTGCTCCTCCGGTAAGATAAGGATAATAATTGGGAGTTTCCAGTAAGGTACCAATGCGGCGACGTTGATGGGAAAGCGGTCGATCCTTTTGTTCAAACCACTCAAACCTTCCGGCGTTGGGGTAAAGTATCTCCATCACCGTGCCCAACAGCGTGGTCTTACCGCTTCCGTTGGGGCCCAGGATTCCGAAGACGCTTCCCGCCGGCACCTCGAAGCTCACGTCTTTGAGTGCTTCGAGTTTACCGTACCGCTTGCTCAACCCCTCGGTTTTTAAAACTGCCACCGCGGAAGGTTCCCGCCACCTCCGGTGCTTACCTTTGCGAGAAGGAGCCGGGTCGATGGTGCGGACATAGATGATGGTATGCGCGACCTGCAATGGATAATGGAACGCTTGCCCGAGCTTTTGGCCGAGGGTAAACCGATCCGGCTGCAGTGGGGCAACGGCTCCCGCTTGAGGCTGGATCGGGAGTTGCCGTTTCTTTGCGTCCACCGTTGCCCCACCAGCACCGAGACCGGGACCGCGCGTCTGTTGAGCAACAACGCTTCCTCCCTGATTCTTGCGCCCGAGGACAACGGGCGCCCCGTCATTGAAGAGATCATCCGCACCTTTCAGCCCCACTTCGGAGCCTTCTTCATTCTGGAGGTGTGGTCGAAAGAAGCCGAAGGAGAGCATCCGGCCGCCGAATTTCACATCCACCCCGGTCGAGACTCAAGCTCCATGCTACTGGCCGAGCACCTGGCCCAGGAGCTTCGCCGGATCAATCTGTTCGAGGAAGCGGTGGTTCAGGTCTCTTCCCTGCGCCCCCGTCCTGAGCAACTCGGCCCACTCCTTCCCAAAGCCTTTCGCCAGGAGCACAATGTGGTGCTGCTGGGTCTGGAGGTAGCGGCCATCTATCAGGACTTCGACGGCAACCCCTACCCCGAGCTGCTCCGGACCTTTCGCCGAGCCTTCGACATTCGAGTACGCCAGGTCTCTTTCGAATTCATCCAGCACTTCACCACCTTCCACCCGCCCAACTTCCAAACCTTGGGGCCCCGGGCCACGGTCAAACTGGTCTGGCAGGTGGACAAGGAGTTGGAGGAAATCTCCAACAGCTTCAGCTTTTTGCTGCAGGTCACTCCCATCAACCTGCACCAGGCCTGGCTCTCCTTCAAGCGCTCCAATTACGAAGAAGACCCACGCTTCGTCTATCGCCCTTTCAGCCTGGATCCGACCGAGCTCAAACGAAGACTTTTCGCCATCCCCATCGAGAAAGTCGAAGAACCCACTTTCTATAAGATCTTCTTAGAAAAGCAGCACCAGATCGATACCAAGATCAGCATGATAGCCCGCCGCCGGACTCGCCATTTTCTGTACGGAAGTCTCAGCCTCTACGGCGACGTAAGCCCCGATCTGGTGGAGCAAGCCCACCTCATGCTGCAGATCGTGCCGGCCCGTACCCGAGACGCCAATCCCCGATTGATCGACGCTCAGGAGTTCGCCCGGGAAGCCCGTCGCGAGATCAATCATTACAAAAAACAGTGGAGCGAGTTTACTCCCCAGGTCATGGTGAGAGACGACCTGGAAACCGGGTTGCTGTGCGACGGAGGAAACCTGTTGATCGGTAGCCGGGTCCAGGTGCCCGCCAGCCGGGTGGAACCACTGCTCCACCACGAAGTCGGAACGCACCTGGTCACCTACTACAACGGCCGGGCCCAGCCGCTGAACCAGTTGGCCCTGGGGTTGGCCGACTACATCGAGTTTCAGGAGGGCATCGCGGTGCTCTCCGAGTTTCTGTCCGGCCATCTCTCCAAGCCGCGCCTGCGCTATCTGGCTCTGCGGGTCCTGGCGGTCGACAACATGATTAAAGGCGCCGCCTTCCCCGAAAGCTTCCGCAAGCTCCGAGAGGCTTACGAGGTGCCCGCTAAGCGCCTCTTCGACATCCTCTCCCGGGTTTATCGAGGCGGAGGCCTGACCAAAGACGCCGTCTATCTCCGAGGGCTGCTCTCGCTCTTGGATTATCTCCGGGAAGGGGGCGATCTGGCTCCCCTTTTCGTGGGCAAGATCGCCCGCCATCACATACCGGTGATTCAAGAACTGCAGTGGCGAGGCGTGCTGCGAGAAGCCCCCCTGCAACCCCGCATCCTGACCAAACGCGAGGCCCGAAAACGATTGAAATGGCTCAAAGAAGGAACAGGGCTCCTACCCCTGCTGGACGACTTCGCCGAACAGGGTGAGTCTTGAGGTTTCGGTCTACAGGCTATCGATCAACCCTTACTTGCCCCAAGAAGGGGCACCACCGCCTCCGGGACCACGTAAAGATAAGGATCTAAAGAAACAACATCAGACGGCACCCATCGAACCCCAGGAGCAGATGCCTGTTCGTTTTGCGGTAGACCAGCCTACTGATGATGAACCTTTACACAAATTTCTTTTAAGAGAATTGCAAAAACATGGGGTTAGCAGTCGGATTGCCCGTGAACTCTGCCGACATCACGAGCACGCTCTTATTGCCGAGGTTCTCAAGACAGCTCCCCAACGACCTGGTGTAAAAAACCTAGCAGCCTACATCGTCTCAGAGATTAAAGATGGCGGCTATAATTCAGCGCCAACCTCGACAAAAACGTCGTCTCCTCGGAACGTGTCAAGGGGTCTTGGACAGATTTTGACTTTAATTTAGAGAGCATTTGGCTCGTTTTTCAGGCGGGTTGATGTAGACCGCTCGGTCAAGTGTTTTTGGCTTGGGTGGGCCATTAAG
>JBAYRN010000069.1:0-30571 GCA_041676625.1 Vulcanimicrobiota bacterium | reverse complement strand
GGAGTGAACTATGGAATGCTTTAAGGAAAACAAATGGTGTCCGAGACACGAGCCGGATGAGCTGAGAGGTTCAAGTCCGGTTCTGCGAGGGCCTCGGGGGGAAGTTCCCCGAGGCTACTCAGCGAATCCGTCCCTGCCCACCAAGCACAAAGCCCGGTAAAACCGGGCTTTGTGAAAAGAGAGTGTTCCAAGGCTTCGGCCTGTTTTTCCTGAATTGTTCCGGTGATATCTACATCAGGTCTTTCTGGATCCTCTATAGGGTAAGACCGATTTTCCCACGCCCCGCGTGAAAGCGACGCATCCACCCCCGTGATCAAGCCCTGCGGCCCCTCTATCACCGACATATGCCCGGTTTCATCGTCAATATCCACAATAGCTCGATCCCTTAGGGAGCCATCTATCTTACTGACCTCGTACCGCATTATTTAAAGAAACCTCTTGAAGATGATAACAGTTTCTTCTGGGGATTCCTCCAAATCTGGCAAGCTCAAAGCATGTGGGCAGGTGTCGGCCTCTCTTGCTCCTTTAAATTGAAGAGAGTCCGGATTCCCCTGAATCATTTTTGCTTCTCGGCTCTGAGCCGCTCAGCTCGGAGGAATAACCAGTCTTCTTGATCGTCCGGCATCGAGAGCGGCCAAGCTTTTTTGAACGCTTCAGCATAGTTGCCGTGCATTCAGCTTGCTCTTCAAGCATTTGCTTCAATAAACTGTCAGAGGCCCAAAGACCTCGCTCTTCAGCCTCTAAAATTCCATCCATGTCCTCTTAGAATCCGTCCCTGTCCACCAGATCTTGAGTTGAACGTTTACGCGCCCTTTCAGATTCAACTTGCTGAAGGACAGTGTGGATAATTTTCTCCCCAGGCCGGGCAGACCCGAGGATCCAGGCTCTCGCCCTCAAACACCTCTTCTAGAGCCACCCAAAGCCTCTCTACGGCACCCGGTCAATCTTTTGGAGATTTTCTGTCGTCAGCTTCTTTTCAGAGTCCTTAGATCATCTCTGAGAAATCTCTAAAACGGCTTGGTTGTGCGGTTTCTTTGCTGTCTGATTTTTGACTAAGATGACCCCTCCGGGTTAAAATGGAGTATGAAATCTCACATTACAAATCCCGCTTACTTTCGTCTGGACATGCTGCTGACTCTGGGGGTGTCGCAGGTTCATGAGTTTGCCCGTAGAGCCACCGCCACTCTGACCACTTATCGCCTGATCCTGGGTCGCTGCCTTCTGGCCATGCTGGATCACGCCCGACGGCTCCACTCCGTAGAGCAAGGTGAAGCGGTGACCACCGCCCAAGTGCTGGAGTTTGCTCTGGTCTCTTATATCACCAACCAACCGATGGATCAGGAATCGTTGGACAAGGTGCGACAGGAGATGGATAAGGACTTGCAAGCGGAGCGGGCAAGAGAGATTCCGCTGGTGGAGGCGGCTCGCGAGGTGGCCGTGGAGATGGGTCTCTTGATTGATCCCGATGCCGACGAAACGACCCCTCCGGGTCAAAATCAACCCGCAGAAGATTGCGCGGAAGCTCTCGCCCAGGCCCTCGGGGCCGAGCCCAGCCCGGAGGTGGTGCAAGAGACGGAAGAAGCACTGACCAAAAGCACCCGTGTGGGTGTTTTCGATACCACCAATCTGGAACTATCCAGGGTCGTTGGGCCTGTCCTGGTCGAAGCTCTAGAGCGGCACCAACCTCCCACTATCTCCAACAAACGCATCTGTTTCAATCCCCAGAACCGCCACACTACTAAAGCCCAAAAGCGAGAACTGCTGCGCCGAGACGGCTGGGCCTGTAGTACCCCGGGCTGCTGTCATAAGCTTTACTTACACCTTCACCACCTGGTACCGCACTCCCAGAACGGCCCCACCATTGACCGAAATTTGGTTGGGCTGTGTTCGGCCTGCCATCGAAATGTACACGACGGCTCGCTTCGCATCTTCCTCCGGCCAGACGGCAAGCTGCACTTCACCGACGCCGAGGGAAACTCGGTGGCCGAGCAGGCCGATCTGGAGTTGGGTCAGTGGCTGGACTTCAATATCGGGTGGGACGGCGAGGAGGACGACTCCTTTACCATTCGGGCTCACCGGGGAGAGTGGTCTATTTTTGGGGAGGCACAGTTCGCCATCTCGTAAAGGATAAGAACCTGACTCGTGGGTTGCACCTTACCTGGGATGCCCCCCCCCGCTGGGTCGGGGAGAAAGGAATTAGGTGTTGCGGAGACACGCCTTCCCCCGGTGTTCGTTCATTTTTTTAAAGATTCCGCTGAATCGTCTTTGCCTTTCTCTGCTTTGGCCCCTCAGCTCGGAGGAATAACCAGTCTTCTTGATCGTCCGGCGTCGAGAGAGTCCATGTATCCTTGCCCATTTCTGCAGCACGCGCCACGCGCCTTTTACTTATCTCGGCCTCTCGGCGCTCCAGCTCGCTTAACAATAGCGGATCTAGGCTCATTCTTCCGCATCCATTCTCCTTGAGCACAAACTAGAAGCTTGATGGAACATGGTTGAGCCTTGTGAGAGCTGGGCTTAAAAAACGAAAGGAGCGAGTCACTCATGTTCCAAAAGCGTGACTGCACTCCCGGCGGTCTTATTTTAGCCTTCGCAGCTATAGTGAGTCTAGGCCTCATCCTTTGGAGGGCTGAAAGGCTAGGAGTCCTGCCAGGAGACTGTACGGCCTCTCAGTCTTCTGACCAGGTTGCATCGGTGGAGCCGGAAAGGGCGAAGAACAGCCGAATGAGTAAGGTGACATAGCAGGCGAAAGGAATCAGCGCCATAGCCAGCATTAAAAGGATCGCGGTGCCCAACCCGAGTCCCACCATCATCCCGGTTTTACCCATAACCAGGATGAAAAGAAAAATGCCCAGGCCAGACCATACCGTCATGCTTGCCAAGCGGGCCAGGTCTGGCCGCTCGACTTTGGTGGCTACCCGACTGAGGAACGATAGGAAGAGAAGAAAGCTCAAGAGTGTAAGATATGTGCCGCTCCCGCTTCCTTTCACGCTCTCCTGTCCGCTCCAGTGAAGGGCTGCGGCTGCTAGCTCCGCGGCGAGAGCAGCCCAGAGAGTGATACGGGCCTGACTATCCTGAGTAGCCAGGCAAAGTAGTTTACCCACAAACCCGATCGCAGCGCTGAGTAGAAAGAGGGAGACCGTGGCCCCCATGAGCTTGAATAGCAGGGTTGTTCCGATTATTTTCCCTACCATTGGCAGAAAGAACAGAAAGGGAGACAGAATTGCGGTCCCTGTTAAGAAGATAGAGACAAGTACGAGCATGACTCCGTAACTGACGGTTTTCTGATTGTTTCTAGACATTTAGCCCCCTATTGAAGTTGCACTAAAAACAACTATACCATAAATATGTAATCCTATATCGAACTTCACTTCGAAAGACTACTTGATCAGGGCTGCATCTTGATTCAGCAGTCTGCCAAAGACTTTTTCTGCCGCAGGAGGAGTTCGCCATAAGAATGGGAACGGGTTAGGCGCTATGGAAAGCACATTTTCAATTTTATTAAATTACCTCAGAGAATTCATCCCCGCCAACAAGGGGCACGTTATCGCTGTCGGCATCAGTTCTATCACCATCGGTGTTGCTATCTGGTTGACAGCACATACCAGCGGCCTTCACGGCGACCTGACCTATCTGGCGTTTGCGCCAGGAACATCCTTACCCGCGATCCTGGTGGGCCTGGTCTTGATCGGTGCCGCCGTGATGATGAAGCTTCCACCGGCCGATTTCGACCGTAATAAGCCTCATTAACAGCAGCATAAAAAGAGGGCCTGGAGCTTTTGCGCCGGGCCCTTTTTTTAGTTGCTGTTGTTATCCCCGGGAGCCGGTCATCAACTCTTCGGCAAAGGATGGAAGCTTCGGCTGAAACAACTCTTCAGCGGTACTTCGAATCCCGATGTAAAAGGGACCAAACTCGGCGTACTTGGCACTCACCTCGTCGAAGCGCATCTCATAGATCAGCTTCTTGAAGTCCACCGCTTGCTTGGCGAAAAGGTCAACACCCCAGTCGTAGTCGGCAAGCCCCGTCGAGGAGGTGATGATCTGGGTGACTCGGCCGTAATACTTGCGTCCGGTGGCACCGTGGTCTTTCATCAGCATGCCGCGTTCTCGAGGGGAGAGCATGAACCAATTCACGTTTTCGCCCCGCTTCTTGTTCATCGGATAAAAACAGATGTAAGGGTCCTCGGGGATCTCCGGCCAAAGTCGCGCTTTTTGGGTGTCCTTCTCCTTTTCTAATTGAGCCTCCAGCGCCAGATCCCACTCGGGAGTGTCTTCTTCGAGACCTTGTTTGGCCAACAGCTTCTTGTAGCGCTCGGCGGCACCGTGGAGCGAAAGTTCGACCACCGAAAAGTAGCCGTAAGACGGGGTCAGGTACTCGAAGATGGCCAGTTCGGAGACGATCTGCTCGACCTCTGAGAGTTCGTCCGGGGTGCGGCGAAAGTACACGAGCATCAGGTCGGCCACGTTGGAAAGTACGCGATAGCAGGCTCCGCTTTCGTCCTGGTCTCCGCGTTGATTGAGAGCGGTCAAAACTCGGGACGCTTCGTCGATGACCCGTTGTCTTTCCGACGGGTCCAAAAGTAGCAAGCCGCGACGGTCGATGTGATACAACTGGTGCAGGCAAAAGGCGCCTTCTAGGGTTGAGGGGGGTCTATTTCTACTCATAATTCGAGGTTAGGGCTCGTGTCCGAATCACCTTCCGGCAGGCATCCACAGGCCCGGGTAAAAGCCAGCCTTCATGAGTTCCACGAAACCTTTCTCCAATCGAAGATCAAAGCTCGCCGACCTGCTTGCGGAGGTACCTGTCCTATTGCTTAGCGGCTGCGACCGTTATCGAAACTACCTGGCTTATACTTTCCCTTTCCGAGCTTCCAGTCACTACCTGTTTTTTGGCGCTCCCAATGAGCCGGGGAACTTCCTGCTCCTCCATCAGGGAGAAGCCACTCTTTACCGGCCCATGCTTCATCCCGAAGACGAGATCTGGCACGGAGCCCAGCAGTCGGAAGAGGAGTTGAGAAAGCAGTACGACTTGAAGAGCATCAAGACTCATCAAGATTTAGCCCACGACCTTTCTGCTCTCGGTCTGGGGGCGGTTTGTTCACTGCCTTCTCCCGATGCCGGAACGAATGAACTGCTGAAGTCCTACTTAGGAAGAGTTCCGGTGTTGAATGAAAAGCCTGACACCCGACTCGTAGAGGCCATCATGGAACTCCGGCTATGTCAGGATGAGAGCGCCATAGGATCGATCCGAAAAGCCGTGCACGCTTCGGCGGAGCTTCAGTTGGAGGTCATGAAGGAGTGCGTCGTTGGTGCCACGGAGCGAGAATTGCGAGGAGTCCTGGACAAGAGAGCCGCGAGTGAAGGCTGGGAGCTCTCGTTTAGCCCGATCATCTCGGTCGCGGGCGAAGTGCTTCATAACCCTCATTATCGAAATCGCCTGGCCGACGGAGACATGCTCCTGGTGGATTGCGGCGCCGAACTCTCCGATGGATATGTGGGAGACCTGACCCGAACCTATCCGGTCAACGGGACATTTTCCGAAACCCAAAAGGCCATCTACGAGGTGGTGGATGCAGCCCGGGCCAAAGCTGTCTCCACGATCGCACCCGGTGTTCACTTCGCTGAGCTTCACCGGGCGGCCAGCCTGGTGATCGCCGAGGGACTGGTGGGCCTGGGGATCTTGAAGGGTGAGCCACAGGAGCTGGTTGAGAAGGGTGCACACGCTCTGTTTTTCTGCCACGGATTGGGCCACCTGTTGGGCTTAGACGCTCACGACATGGAGGACTTCGGCGATCGAGTCGGCTACGAAGAGGGGACGGGACGTTCTCCGCAGTTCGGACTCTCCAACTTGCGCCTGAGTCGCACCCTGCAACCAGGGATGGTGGTGACCATCGAGCCCGGCTACTATAGCATTCCGGCCTTACTCAATGGAGAGGTCGGCCGGCGATTTGAGAGTCATCTCGATCGAGAAACTCTCAAGAAGTACGACGACGTACGAGGCATCCGAATCGAAGACGTGGTGCTGGTTACGGCGGAAGGATTCGAGAATTTGAGCGGACACTTGCCCACCGATCCTGCCTCGATCGAGAAGTTGATCGGTTTGCAGCATCGAGCGACCGTATAGAGGCTCACTCCGATTCGGTTGCCTTTTGCTCATCCAAAATCGTTGAGGTCTGTTCATCCATCAACTCGTCGAGGGCTTGAGTCATACTCTCCTTGGTTGGCTTTTTCTTGCCCATTCCGGCCAACTTGGTTCGCACCGACTTACCAAACTGCGAGGCCATTCGACCAACCTGCTTGCTATTGGGCTTTTCACCAGTCTCGAACCATCGCATGACCACAGCACCCACGGCCAGGGTGGTTCCACCAGCGATAGAGGCCGACAGCACCCATCCGGGCACTCCTCCGAGTTTACTCAATTCACCGAAAACCGTTCGAGCCAGCACCCCGGCCCCGAGTCCGGTCAACAGCTCGCGGCCGCGTCTCCAGTTCATCGGTTGGTTATAGATTCGTGCCAGAGTCAGTACCATGGAGGTCTGAATAGCAAGAAGTGGGATGAGATCCATGAGGGGGATGGGAGTTAGGGCGATGAGCGCGGACCCGATGGTCGCTCTTCTGATCGCCTGCCAGGCAAGTTTTCGTCGATAGGGGGGGAGTACCGACCCCAATTGCCCGAGAAGCCTGGGCTCCAGGGCGGTCACTTCTACCAGCACTCGATCCAGTCCGGTTCCGTGCTCGGCTGAAAGAGTCACGATGCGATTCGGGCGTAACCCCAGGCTGCGTGCGGCAGCTTCCAGCACCCCCTGCCGCTCGGCTCGTTCGATCCGGTCGATCTTGTTCAAGAGGACGAGATAAGGATTTCCCAGCAACTTCAACTCGGCGAATAAGGCCAGATCGGCTTTGGTGATGCTGCGGGTCGCATCGAAGACGACCAGCAGAAAGTCGGCTTCCTGGGCCGCTCGCAGGGCAAATTCCCGTTCTTTTCCTTCGTCGTCTCTGGCGTGGTCGGCGCCGGGGGTATCCACCAGGGTAAAGACCTGGGTACGCTGCTCTTGATTCTCTTTGGTGGTGCCCGGGATGGAAGAGACCTCGGCAGGCTCCTGGTTGCCCGGAGTGAGAGCGTTGAAGAGGGTCGACTTGCCCACATTCACCGGGCCCACGATGGCCAACCGGTGAAGCGGGGCGATGGCGGGAGCGGCGGTTCTGGCCACCAACTTGAGGAGATCGGTGACCGAGGCGGGGTTGCGACGGATCAGACCGGCAAAGGCCGTCATGGTGAGTTCCAACTCCTTCTGCACGTCCCGGGGCAGATTGGTCCAAATCTCTCTAACGGTGTCCCGATAATCGGGGGGAAAGGTCTCCAGGAAAGTTTCAAAATCTGATTTCATTCTAGCCGCTTCCTTCGGAACTGGGGTGGGTTTTCATTCTGCGTAGATATTCGTAAATCGCGATGCCGGCAGCAGTGGTCACATTCAGGCTGCGCTTGTAGCCGAACATCGGCAGGTTGACGCGATGCGCGCAGCACGACAAGACCTCGCTAGAGACTCCTTCGACTTCATTGCCCGCAACGAGCGCCGGTTGTGCTGGCCACTCAAAGTCCCAGAGTTCGACGGATTCTGGTCCATTGTCCAAGGCAACCAGCGTGTAGCCGTCTTGTTCCAACTCTTGGGCCACCTCCTGAAAAGTCTCCCGATACTTCCAGGGCACGTATTCGGTTCCGCCCAGGGCGGTTTTCTCCAGTTGGCTGTGGGGAGGGTGAGGGGTCAGCCCCACCAGATAGATCATATCGAGAGCGGCGGCGTCGGCGGTACGAAAGACAGCCCCGGTGTTGTGGGCACTCCGGACTTGGTCCAACACCAGCCGCATGGGGGACCTGGGTACCGGAGGAAGGGCTTCCACCGGAATACCCAGCCGATGCACTTCCAGAAGCGTGTCGGAGTGGTCTCCCTTCGCAGAGGCTCGTTCATTATTGTCCATGCGAATAGCTCATTTCACCCGAATATAGCCCCATATTAGGGCAAAATTTCACTATCCGCCTGAAACAAATGTCCTTCGCTCTGCTCGGTCCGACTACTCCGACACACTCCCAGGAGAGAAGATTGGCTCATTTCCGACCGTTAGGACAAAACCCCGAAGTCCCCTTTCTCCAAAATCGCAGGGATGATTTGAGCCTTCGTGAAAAGGAACCTAACGAGGCGCATAAATTTCCGAACTCGAAAGAGGTAGACAGACGTATGGACGCGATATTTTCCTGGTTTCAAAGAGTGGAAAAGGTCCAGTTCATGGCGATCGAAGGCCGAGCCCTGACCTTCAAGTCGAAGAAGACCTTCAAGGTGGGCTCCCAGCCCACGATCTCCATCGCTATCCCCGTCGCTTCAGGCGGAGCTGAAGACTTTAAACTTCCTGTCACCATTTCCAAGGTGCGTCAGGTCGGACCGAACGCAGTGGTCTGCACGGGGATGGTCCCGGGGGCGGCCAAGAGCGTGGAACACCTGCGACAGATTCTCCATGGACTGGACCCCAATGCAACGGCCAATGAAGAAGATGTGGACGACTCCGACAGCATGCGTCGGGCACCCAGGTATCAGTGGTCCATCCGAGTGCTCTCTAAGGACCTTCCCGGTTTTCGAGCCATCTCGCTGGACTTCAACCGCCTGGGGGTGAAGCTCTCGACCGAGGGACAGGTGGAGCCAAACAAAAATATCACCATGATGCTGGAGATCGAAACCGTGAAACACCGGGAATTGCTCTGCCAGGGCTTTATCCGATGGTGCAAGGAGGTGGGTCGTCGGAAGTATGAGGTGGGAGTAGAATTTACCGATCTGGATCGAGAAGTGGCCCAGGAACTGGAGAACTTTGAATCCTTTCTGGCCGAACGTCAGGCCAATGATGTGTCCCGCCGAACCTTGCAGTCCACCGGGTACTACGACGAGGATGCGTTCGGTCCGGGAGTTGACGGCCTGGTGGCTGAAGCTGAAGCCGAGGCCGAAGCCGAGCGAAAAGCTACCGAGGCCCCTGAGCAGTCGGCGCCTTCACCCCAAGAGTGACCGTTTCCAGCCATATCGAAGCCAGTCGATTGCTCCACCATCTCCTAAACCAGACCCTTTCCGGTCTAGATTTTTGCATTCTCTGGCAAGAATTGGTGGCGACTTCTCCAGAACTTGGCGAGGTCGACACTCAGGTGGAGGCATTCTTGCAAACTGCTGATCTGTCTTACCTAGACAAGGCCCTGGGATTATTGCCGGAGCCACCCGAAGAAAAGTTGGCTCCCCTGAGGGTCCGAAGTCCAGTGGTTCAGGATGAGTGGGAAGTCAAGAGCCATCGCCTACGAAATGTCAGTCGTGCTGAGTTTCGCTGCCAGCACTGCGGCTGGGAGATCGCCGTTTCCCAGGAGCACGAACCCAACACCGAAATGCGGTTGCCGTTTGAGAATTTTCGTTGTCCCCACTGCGATGAATGATTTTGCGGATGACAAGAGAAAGAGATGCCCATGACCGATCAAGAAGAAGTATTGCTCAAGGCGCTGATCGCTATGATCCAGGCCGATGGAATTATTGCACCCGAAGAGACGGGACTGCTCGCTCAAGTTCTGGGGCGGCTGGACATGTCGCCCGAGGATATCGCCATGGCGGGGTCCTGGCTCATCAAACCGCAAACGATAGAACCTTCGGCCCTGCGAGATGCCTTTCAAGACCCTCAGGAACGTGAGTTTGTGACTAGTTTATTACTCGAATTGGCGGGTGCGGATTCCAACGTCGATCACCAGGAGATCACTCTCCTCAACCAACTCGTGAGTGCCCTCTCCGAGGCGCCTGAGTGAGTAAACGTGCCCTCGTTACTCTATGCCTCCTGACTCTAACTCTTTTGGGGTGGGCAGAGACCGGCTTATCGGCACCTTCTGGTCTGGTGGTCGAACGCGAGGGAGCCATGTACAAAGGGCGTTGGGATGCGGTCCCGGGGGCGAGTTATTACGAAGTCTGGGTCAAGAATTATGGGCGCTGGGTCTTCGACGCCAAAGCCTTAGAGACCAGCCCGTTTACCTCTTCTTTTGAACTACGAGTGGAGGATGAGCGCGCCCGGTTCAGAGTCCGAGCCGTGGATTCCCAGGGGGTGGCAGGCGATTACTCTGGCGAGACCGGTTCGACAAAGGTGGCCGAGAGCGCAGCCCCCGACAGAAGCACGGCAATTTCTTCGAGTTCGGCAGGAGGATTCGACCCCAAAGCACCCCCGCCGCCCCCACCTACCGGGCTCTTCGCCATCTGGACAGAGACGGATATCATCAAACTCGTTTGGTATGACGCCAGGGGAGCCAAAAACTACGCGGTCGAAGAACTCATCGACGGGGTCTGGGTATCACCCGCCAGGATCGAGTTTCCTCGAGCCAACACAGCCCTGATTAAGGACCACCCGTCTCCCGGGCCGTATCGATTCCGAGTACGCTCAGTGGGCAGCAACGGCCGCGCTTCAGAGCCCAGTCGCCCCACCACGGCCCAGCGCTAGAAAAGAAAATCGCCCCAACTGCGACGGTGAAACAGAAGGGGCGTTAAAAACAGGAAGCAATTAATAATTTATTACCGTCGAACCTAGCTCTGAGAATAGCATAGCGGCTGGAAGTAAAAATGTGATCTGCTTCACAGATTCTAAGATTCGGGGGAGAGTTGCTCTCCCTCGATGAGTCCCGGATCGAGACGATAGAGGCCGGAACCTGCAGGTACCAGGCAGGCTTTCAGCATGCTGATCTGCTGGGTGGCCATAGCGAGCACCGCGTGCCGCTCGGCTGGGGGAAGGCCCTTGAGTTTGTCGATGAAGGCCAGAACTTTGGGGTCTTGTAAGCAACGCGCCTGAGAGACTCGCAACGGGTAGAGGAGCTTTCCACCGCGCTGGTCGTGGAAGAAGTCAGAGAGCGGCATTCCCAGAGCTCGAGCAAGTTTGGTAATGACTTCCACCGAGGGGTTGGCAGAATCGTTCTCTATACGAGAAATAAAGGAGGCTGAAACTCCGGACTTCTTTTCTAGCTGTTTGATGGTAAGATTGCGGGCTTTACGATTGTAGTAAAGTATCTTGCCAAAGCTCTTTTTGGGTTCACCGATGGCGCTCACCTCCTCTAAAACTCGATATGCTTGCTTACAGGAAAAAATCCTTCAAAAAATTGTGTGTAAGATCCGGGTAAATATTTCCTATAAGAAATGTTCTGGCTGCTAAAGACCGTGGTTAAAGCGAACTCAGGAGTCCTTTTTGGCCCCAAAAAAGCCGAAGCGTGTCCCGTCTTTCTCTTCCTGAGAAGGTTCCACCGAGTCTACCGTCGAGTCTTCTCCTCGAGTCACTGAACCCGCCACCAGAACCTTGATGCTCGGGGCCAATTCATCGGTGGCCACCACAGCCAATCGAGGGATCTGCTTCTCCAATACCATGCGGGCGATTCGCCGGGTACCGGGATCAGTAAAGAGAGCGACCACTCGTTGCGGCGAGACTTCATCCAACTTCTTCTTGACCTCGACCACCAGGTACTGGCCCCTCTGTTCCAACTTTTGGGGGGTCAATCCATCGTCCCCGGCCAGACTCCGGAGTTCTTGCTCCCAGTCCGGTCCCAGGGCCAACCCGACCAATTGACCCTCTTCGTCGACCAATCTCGAGCAAAGCTGGAAATGAAGTGCTTTTCGACACTCTTCCACCGCCTGGGCAGGGGAGGCCTCTTTATCGTAGCAAGCCCCCGCCACTTCACCGATAGTAACAAGGTCTTTGATCGGGAGTCCTTCGGCCAGCAACTCCCGCAGGATGCGTTGAAAATATCGCAGAGCCCGACGATTTTCGAGAAAAGGCTCGGCCACAACCGGGTGGCTGACCGCCAGCCGATCGATGAGTTCATAAGCATCCTGCAGACCGACCAACTCGGGGGAAGCCTGGGCCAATAAAGAGCGCAAATGGTGCATCATCAGGGAGAGTGGCCCCAGTAGGGTGCATCCCGCGTTTTCAGCCTTTTCCTTGGATTCGTTCTCGATCCACTTGGCTCGGGAAGCCAGCACCGGGTCGTGGGTGGTCCAGCCTTCCAGGATGTCGAGCTGTCGGGGGGCACCGATGGCAAAGAGACGCTCTAGAAAGAGTTCCGAACTAAACACCGGAGCGCCTTTGATCTTTAGAAGGTAGCGGTTCTCATCCAGGTTCAGATTGTCAATGACCCGGACCTGAGGAAGCGGTAGCCCGAGTAATTGACCGAGTTCAGCACGTAAGTTTTCGATGTGGTCCAGCAAGGGCGCACCGTTTTGCGGGTCCAGTAAGGGTAGGAGCGCGCGACCTATCTCCAACTGAATCCGCTCGGAGATGTAGGACGATTCATAGCCGGTGTCTCCCTGGCCGTCGAAATCGAGAAAGACTTCGCCTTCCGGAACCCATCCGTCGTTCAGCAACCTCATCAAGGCTTGCTGAATCTCGGAACGCAGGGCCGGATTGGAGCCGATGTAAAGGTACGACTCTTCATCTTCCCGAGTGAGCTTGATGAAATGCTGCCGCCCCCGCTCTCCCCGTTTGAAAGGTAGCAAGCCGGGAAACTCGTCCTCCAGCCGCATGACGGAAAACTCTAGACTGATTGTTTCTGGACGGTTCCTACTCAACGGCCGGAGTGCTCCCGTTCAGGGGAGTTGCCGTGGACTGGGGAGCTGCGGCCGCGTTGGGCACATTCAGCACAATGATTCTTCCTTGTTCATCGGTTTTGAGGTCGAGTTCATAGTTCGCCTTAACGTGCTCGATCAGGGGTTGAGCGTCCAGGGTGCCGCGGGTTCCCGCCAGCTTGACCGGGGCTGATTGTCGCTGGGCGACTTGCTCTGCGGTTGTGCCCTCTTCCACTACCAGCAAGGCCTTCAGCGGGTCTTGAGGCGCGATCAAGAGATAGGTGGCGCCTTGGGCCTGGGCCAGTCCGGTCAATTCGGTGCTTCCCGTATAGAGTGGAGTTCCTTCAAGCTCCTCCACGACCTCAGGAAGGTCCTGGCCGGTGTAGGTTCCGACAGCCTGGGGGGTAGCGGGTGATGTCGAGCCGTTACCGCTGCAACCCGCCAGGGTTGTAGCCAGAGCAAGGGCGAGAGCAGCAGTTTTCGCTAAATGGAAGATCTTCATCGACGACGCTTTGCAGAAAGTGACCTTTTTCCCTTTACAGGTCGGGCCTCGATAGAAAGCGAACGTTCGCCTGGTGGAAGGATTTCTCTCGCTGACCGATGCGGCGGAAAAGCTCGGCAAGAGTCCAGGAGACCTAGCTCGCGAGATCGCCGAGGGAAAGGTTGTGGCTGTCGTCAAGAACAACCGATCGTGGATTTCTCCAGGAGAAGTGCGGCGATTGAGTCGGGCTCGAGAGCAAGCGCAGCCGCCTCCGAACGATCCCACCCCACCGGCACCCCTGGAGCCACCACCCCAAGTAGCGCCCCCCGAAGTAGCGCCCCCGGCCGCGGAGACGGTCGATCCCGATAAGTTAAACGAGCTACAAAAGCGCTGTGAGGCTATGTCTCGGCGCCTGGAAGAGGTAGAGAACGTCAACCGTCGGCTGAAGCTGGGACTGGAAGAGACCGAAGCCACCCTGCGCCGGAGTCGAAACGCCAAACAGAACCTGGAAAACGACGTGATCGGATTGACCGACCAACTGAAAAAGGCTCTGACCCGCTCTTCGGCACTGGAGCGGGAGGTTCAGCATCTGACCCACGAACTGGAACGCGCCGAGGAAAAATACGCAAACGACATGAGGCGCTTTCGTAATTTAGACAGGGCCGGTCCGGACGCTGGCCAGCGCTCCGAGACTTCTCCCGAAGAAATGGAGCATCTGCGCCTGCAGATGCAAGAAAAGGATCGCATCATCGGTCAGGAGTACCAGGAGAGAGCGGTTCTGCGAGCTCAACTCGAGGAGCGGAGCCAGAAGTACTTTGAACTGAAGGCTCGCTACGACAAAGAGAAATCCGAGTGGTCGGAGATCCTGGCCAGAGAACTTCAGACCCACGGGATCTTGAAATCTCAGCTCGAAGAGTTGAGCACGCGAGCCAACACCAAGGGGTGGAATCCGTTTCGACGCTCCTAAGATTTCTTTACGGCCGGCCCGAGCACGCCATGCCGATCCTTTGTCTCCTTGTTGCCGCCGTCCTTGGAATCGTTTCGAACTCAATGGGGGTGGCGGCAGCCTCCGGTTGCATCTTGCTCTCTCTCTGGCACTACTGGGCGGCCCGTCTGGTCATTCTCGATCAGAGATTGGGCCCCGTTCGTCTTGAGTGTCCCGGAGCGAGCATCTGGCTCACCTTCGACGACGGCCCGGGTCCTGAGACCCTCTCCATCGTTCGCATCCTAAACGAGTTTGAGTGTTCTGCGACCTTCTTCTTTATCGGGGAACAGGTGGAGAGATACCAGGCTATGCCGAAGCTCTCCGCAGCACTCCAAGCGGGCGGCCACAGCGTGGCCAATCACAGCTACTCTCATCCCAATTTTCTGGGTCTTTCCGAAGAGAACACCCGTCAGGAGATCGAGCGAACCCAGGAGATCTTGAGCAGCACCCTCCCGGATCTCACCCTTCCCATGTTCAGACCCCCCTTCGGCTATCGAAAAAGAGAAACCATGGCGGTGGCTGATCGACTGGGCCTGGAGGTTGTCGGTTGGAGTATCAACAGCCTGGATTTTATGAACGGCAGTCCCCGGCAACTGGTGCAAAGAATGAAAGCCCAGATCGAGTCGGGCAAGATCGTCTTGTTTCATGACGGGCGGGCCGATAGAGAGGTGACCGTGAGCGCTTTGCCACTCTTCTTACAAGAGTTGAAGGCCCGGGGCCACCGAACCTATAATCCACTGCTAGATGTCGACCCAAGCCCAAAGTCTTAAGCGAGTCCTGCGATTACCCATGGAGGTGGCCGAACGGATCGCCGCCGGGGAGGTGGTAGACCGCCCCAGTTCCATCGTCAAGGAGTTACTGGAGAATAGTCTGGACGCCCAGGCCGACTTCGTGGAGGTAGAGATCGAAGAGGGCGGTCGCCAACTGATCCGGGTAACCGACAACGGGGTGGGAATGACGGCCGAAGACGCCCTCCTCTCGGTGGAGCGTCACGCCACCTCCAAGTTGCGCACCTGGGAAGACCTGGACCGGCTTCATTCCTTCGGATTTCGGGGAGAGGCTCTGCCCAGCATAGCGGCGGTCTCACGCTTTGAGATGGTGACCACGGCTCGAGGTGAAAACGCCGGCACCCGCATCATTCTGGATGGCCCTGGGCAAGCTCGTTCTGAAGCTGCGGCCGGGCCCCAGGGCACCCGAGTGGAGGTACGGGACCTCTTCTGGAATACCCCCGCCCGAAGGAAGTTTCTGAAAAGCCCGACTTCGGAGGGGATGAAGATCACCGAACTGGTGACTCGCTTTTCCATTCTAAACCCTTCCATCGGCTTTCGACTGCTCCTCAACGGCAGTGAAAAGCTCTTTATCCCTACTCAGTGGACTCTGGCCCGTCGTTTGGCGACTTTCTGGAAGCTCGATGAAAAGGAACTGATGCCCCTGGAACAGCAGGTCGGCGAAATCCTGGTTGAAGGCGTGATCGCAAGGCCCGGCTTTCATCGAAGAAACCGTTCGGCGCAACTGATCGCGGTCAACGATCGCCTGATCACCTCCCAAAGTTTGAGTCAGGCCTTCGCAGAAGGTTATGACCCTCTGATCCCCAGGGGAAGGCACCCCTACTGCTACGTCAATCTGCAGTTGGATCCGGCGGGGGTAGATGTGAACATTCACCCCACCAAAGCCGAGGTCCGCTTTGCCGACGCTCGAGCCCCTTTCCGGGCTATCTACCGGGCGGTGCGCAACTGCTTGGACGAAGAAAAAGTGGAAACCCTGAAAGAGAGTGGTTGGGATTCGACCCTGGACGAACCGAGTCCGACCGCGTCTCCGGCTGAGATATTTGCTCAATCCATCCCACCGGTCCTGGTGCAAGGACGGGTTCGGCCCCCTTCTACCGATCGAGTCCTGGAGATGTACCGCCCACCCGAGAAGGCGCCGGCGGAGCCTCTGGTGGAAGAGGAAAGTGAGCAGGGAGAATTGATGCCCGTGGAGCGTGACCGCCCTCCGGAGATCGAATACCTGACCAGGCTCTATCGTGCCTATCTGGTGGTCAAGGTCGACCAACAACTCTGGGTGGTGGATCAGCACGCCGCCCACGAAAGGATCTCCTACGAACGGCTTCATCGGTTTCAGATCACCGGCCCGGATTCCCAGGGGCTGGTCGTTCCCTTTCCTCTCAATCTCAACGCCCAGGAGAAGCTCTATCTAGAGGAACACCGAGAGCGGTTTCAGGAAGTCGGATTCGAATTCACCGAGGAGGGCGAAGAACTGGCGCTTTCGGCGGTGCCTCCCGGACTGCCCGGCGGCAAGGTTGAGTCGTTTTTCGAAGAAGTGCTGGCTGAACTTTCTTCCCAGTTGCCCACCGAAAAAGAGACCCCGGTGGCTCAGTATCGGGAGAAGCTGAGAGCCATGATGGCCTGCAAATCCAGTATCCGGGCCCGGGAAAACATCACCCCCCTGGAGGTGATCCGACTGATTCAGGACCTCCTCGCGGCCGAGCATTCGCCGTACTGCCCGCACGGCAGGCCCACTCGAATTCGCCTGGACGAACCCACCCTGGAGAGGCTGTTTCATCGCACGTGAAGAGCATGGTGGCCGTTCTGGGTCCCACCGCCGGCGGTAAGTCTCATCTGGCCGAGCATCTGGCCGCTGAGTTCGAAGGAGAGATCCTGAATGCGGACGCGTCGGCCGTCTATCGAGAGCTTTCGGTGGGGGTGACCAAACCCGACCCCCAAACCAGGGTTCGGATCCCGCACCATCTGTTGGACCTCACGGATCTGGCTTCAGGATTTACTCTGGTGGACTATCTACCCCGGGCCAACGTGGCGATCGACGAGATCGCCGCCAGGAGGGCGTTGCCGATCCTGGTGGGGGGAAGCGGTCTCTACTCTCGGGCTGTGCTCGACGGTTATCTTCCTCCCCAGGTGGAGGTACCGATGGAGATTCGCCAGCAGGTACGAAGCCTGGATCTCTCTTTGGCCCTGGAGAGGCTCCGGGACCTGGATCCCGGAGCCTTTGCCAGGATCGATCGTCAGAACCCGCGCCGGGTCAGTCGAGCCCTGGAGCTAGCCATGGCCTCCGGGGGACCGGTCGTAGCGGCAACTCATAGCCCCCGGGCGGACCTCAGAATTCTCCGGTTGTATCTGGCTCCTTCAAAAGAGCTCCTGGATACTCGAATTCGTCTTCGGACTTTGGAGATGTGGGACCCCTGGGTAAAGGAGGTCGATCAACTGGAGAAGAAGGGCTTGGTCAAATGGCTGGAAGTGCGAAAGCCCATCGGATACGGATCGGTGCTGGCCTACACCAGAGACGAGATGAGTAAAGAGCAGGCGATCGAAGAGATCGTGGCTCACACCATCAAGCTCGCTAAAAAACAGAGAACATGGCTGAAGAGGGAAATGTCGGGTCCGGATCGGCACTGGCTGGAGTTAAACCACCCGAGAGAGTGGAAACGACTGCCGGAGAGAGCCTCCCAGCTGACGAAAGAATTTCTGGGCTAGGGACGCCGCGCTCGGGGAGGACAAGAGGAGAAAAGATGGCTCTAAATTTGCAGGACGCTTTTTTAGCTCAACTTAAGAAGGAAGGGGTTGGGGTCGTGATCTTCCTGGCTAAAGGCGTGCAGCTTAAAGGCAAGGTCAAAGGGTACGACCAGTTTACCATCATTCTGGAAGACACCGAAGGTCGCGTGCAAATGGTTTATAAACACGCCGTGACTACGGTTTCGCCCTCCCGACCAGTCACCGACGACTTCCTGACGGTGGCCTTTAAAGACTCACCAGGCAAACCCGCACCAGGCAAGCCCGCACCACGTTGAGACATATCGCCTTTCAGAAATGGGAGGCCACCGGCAACGACTTTTTCTTTATCGATTCGGATGATCAGGGGGTGCTGGTCGAGGAACTGGAAGTCGAGCAGATTCGTGCTCTCTGCGATCGACGGGAAGGTCGGGGTGCCGACGGGATTGTTCTTTTCCGTTACTCTTCGGAGCTGAGCAGCATGCGTATCATCAACTCCGACGGTTCTCCCGGAGATATGTGTGGAAACGCCCTGCGCTGTCTGGCCCAGATTCTGAACCAGCACTCCGGAGGTGTCAGGCATCAGGTTGAGCTGCCAGGCCGGCGAGTCATGGTAGTGGCCGAAGAGAATGAACTGGCCTCCGTGTATATGGGTGTGCCCTCGCCTCAAGGGAAAGCCCCTCTGCTTCAGTCTATCTCGGAACTGAACGAAGAGATGGGTGGGCCCGGCCACCTTCTATCTTTTGGAAACCCTCATTACGTCGTTCCTTTGCCGGAGTTGCCCGAAGATTGGGAGACTCGAGGCGAAAAGAGCCAGCCCATCGCCGACCGGCTTCTGGGTACCGGGGGGATCAATTGTGGCTTTCTGGTCAGCGAGCCGAAGCAGGGAGTGTATCCTCTTCGGGTCTACGAACGGGGAGCAGGAGCCACCCTGAGTTGCGGTTCCGGGGCCTGTGCAGCCTCGGCTGTGCTGGAACAGATCTTGGGAATTGAACCTCCCCATCGCCTCTCTCTTGCTGGTGGGGTTCTGACCATCTCTCGAGATCAAGGGGAATTTGTGCTCTCTGGAGCGGCAAGAAAAGAATACGAAGGAGTTTGGGAGATATGAACCTGGTCCTTACCGGACGTCTGGATAGGTTACGAGCGGACATGCAAGAGCGAGGACTCTCCACTCTGCTCGTCACCGAACCCAAGAATATTCGATACCTGTGTGGGTTTTCCGGGAGTTCCGGCTGGCTTTTGGTGGCCCCGGAACAGCACCTGGTTATCACCGACGGACGCTATTGGGAGCAAGTAGCCAGGGAGTGCCCCGGGGCCGAACTCTTTAAGTTCGTGGCGTTAGAGCACGCCTCTCTGCCTGGCGGGCTCGTGGAGGTGCTGAAGCAGAAAGCACTGGACAAACTCGGACTCGAAACCAACGGTATCGCTCTGACAAATTATAGGGCGCTTACCCAGGCTTTAGAAAAGTCCGAAGTGGCAGTTCAAGAGGTCGAAGGGTTGGTCCACGCCCTCCGGGAGTGTAAAGATCCCCAAGAGATCGCTCTGATGCGAAGGGCGGCCGAGATCGCCGACCAGGCTTTGGGCCGAGCCCTGCAGGAGTTTCAACCAGGCCAAAAAGAGGTCGAACTCAAGGCGCTGATCGAGTTTCACATTCTCGGCCTGGGAGGCTCTGCCGCCGCTTTCCCCACCATCGTTGCTTCCGGACCTAACGGAAGTTATCCCCACGCCGGAGCTTCCGATCGGGTGGTGGAAAGAAACGAGTTGATCACCATCGACTTCGGAGCGGTGTATCGGGGCTATTGCTCGGATATGACTCGGACGATCTGGTATGGGCGGCTCAGCGACCGCCATCGAGAAGTGCTGGGAGCAACCCGGCAGGCCCAGCGCCTGGCCCTGGAAGGGGTCCGAGCCGGGGTGGCCACCAGTTCCCTGGACAAGATTGCCAGAGACTGCCTGGAACGAGCCGGTTTGGCCCAGTATTTCTTGCACTCTTTGGGCCACGGGGTCGGTCTCGATGTGCACGAAGCCCCGTCTTTAAGACTGACCAGCGACGACATTTTGAAGGTCGGGCAGGTCGTTACCATTGAACCCGGCGTCTATATCCAGGGTGAGACTGGCTGCCGGGTGGAAGACACCGTGGTCGTTACCGAGGGTCGGCCCGACGTCCTCAACCGATATCCTAAACAGGCCCTGGACGCCGATACGCCACCAGGCTTGGAGCCATAATCCTTAACGGGCAGGGTAAGGCGAAATTCTCGCAGAACCGCCGCATTGTGAGATATCAACTGAGTTGCTCGAATGGGCGAGGGGAGGTTACCATCACCCCGTCGCCTGAATGCGGTTCCGGGAGTAGGTTCAACGCCCTGGTCGTCCTGGAGGAACAGACCGTCGAACGCGAATTGGTCCTGGGTCCAGGGATCATCCAGGTGCGGGAATCGGACGGTTCGTTCCGGCGTCTGGCTTATTCTCCAGGTGTTGTGGAACCCCGGGAAGTACAGTTTTTTTTTGACGGAAAGCCTCGCGTCGTGCACACGGTGGGAGGTGTCGGAGGGAGCGTCGAAGGTTCCCAGTCGGAGGGAACGGTTTGTGCCCCTATGAACGGGCAGGTGGTGAAAGTGCTTGTCCCATCGGGTGCCCAGGTTGAGAGCGGAGATATTATCTTAATATTGGAGGCGATGAAAATGGAAAATGAAGTCACGGCTCCGATCTCCGGCAAGCTTTCCGAACTTACCGTTTCCCCCGGACAGACGGTGACGCCTGGTCAACCTCTATTTCATATTGAAGCTCTCGAGTAGGGGTAGCTTCGGTTGCTGAACAGGCTACTCAACAAAATCTTCAACAAGAATCGGGAGCCGCGCCCCAAAAAGGGTGGTGGCAAGGAGCATGCCGGCGAATACCAGGAGCCACCGCGCGCTCGTGACGAATCCGTCATTTCCAGTGAACAACGAAACCTGGACATTCCTAACCGCCTGGATGTAGGGATGGCCCTGAAAGCTGTTCCAGAGAACCTCAAGGGAAAGCCTCGAGCCTGGGACGTGGAGATCATCAAACTCGACCTCGAGGGCATCTGGGTCATGCGCATGAAGGCCGATGACGAGCCGATCCCGGCGGAGAAGGGGAAACTTCTGAGTCTGGTGCTGATGGAAGAGCAAAAAACCATCACTTACGACTGTCCGGTGATCCGAATCGAGGCCGGGCAGCGGGAGCAAGTGCTGGTGGCTCCCCCTGTGAAGACTCTCCAGGAGCAGAGCCAGCTTCGCCACCTGGGGGCGAGAAAACACCTGCGGATCGATTTCCGGTTACCCGCTGAGATCCGAAGAGTCACCGGCGGTACGGGTCTTGCCCCCCCCATCTCCTCGCATACCCGCGACATTTCCATGAGTGGGCTGGCTTTAGAGAGCACGACCCAGTTTGAAAAAGGGGAGGAGATCGACATCAGGATCCTTTCCTGGAACTTCCCCCTGCAGGTCAGGGCTTTTGTGGTTCGCTCGATCCCGGCAGATTCAAAATTTATCGTGGCGGTCACCTTTCCACCGGACCTTTCCACCGTCTCCTCGGACCTCATCTCTCAGTTCATCCTGGAAAACCAACGTAAGTAAATTTTTAACTTCGTGTACCGAAGAATTCTGTGTTGCTCGATGAATTGTCCAGCATGGCAACAATGAATCGCATATTTCTGACCTTTCTTTTACTAACTGCCTCCGCTCTTGCCTTGCGAGAAGTGGAGCACTACCAAACCGCACGTCGCTGCCTGCCTCCCGTCACGGTCTACGTGGCGGGGGCAGTCCAACGAGAAGGAGCAGTCCGGCTCCCCGCCGGCGCCCGGCGAATTCACGCCCTGGAAGTAGCCGGGGGAGTGCTGGATGATGCGGACTTGAGAGAGCTTGAACCGGCCAGGCCGCTGCAAGACGGAGAGACCATATGGATCCCCCAAAAGCCCCGGATCCCGGAAAAACCACCTCGGGAAGAACTAGTCGTTCAGGCCGAAGGCGCAATCAAAGCCGAGTACCGGTCTCCCGCCAATAAAGAGAACCAGAACACCGGCAAACTCGATATCAATTCGGCCACCGCCGAAGAGCTTCAGCAACTGCCTGGGATCGGACCGGTCCTCGCTGTGCGGATCGTGGAAGCCCGGAATGCTCAACCCACAGGCACTTTTTCTACGATAGAGGATCTGGGAACGATTCGGGGTATCAAGGGGAAAACCATGGCACGGCTTGCGCCGTACCTAGAGCTAGAGGCCTATGACCGATAAGTTGAGTGTCCACTCCCCAGATTCCGTCTTTCCCGGACCGGTTAGACATCGTCCCGAACTTTTCATTACCGAAAAGGGAAGAATTGGAGTCTACTATCTGATCGACCACCTGCTGCAGGCCGTCTGCTGGGGCTACGATCCGGAAAAGCCAGGCACTCTTTCCATCGACGTAAAGACCGATGGGAATCTCATCTTGAAGAGAAAGTTCACCGATCAGTCTTCGCTTTTCTCGGCCTTGCCTGAATTGGACGGGAATTCCAGCGGGTCCATGGCCAACGATCTCTTTCGGCGATGTTTGCAGACGATCAATAGTAGGAAGTTCGAGCGAACCCAACAGGTCCAGGGCAACCCCTACCTGCTGACTTTTCTGGCCATGACGGTGGCCCTCAGCAGTAAGGCGAAGCTGAAGTTCACCGAGGGTGGTTCAACCCGCGTCCAAAACTACAAGGAAGGGGTCAACGTGGATTCGGTGGCCCATTCCAAAGGTGAAAATTCGGCCATTGAGCTTGAGGCCATGCTGGATTCGGCCTTGCTCCAGGAAGAGGTGCGGGCTTACCCGTTTCGGATTCGAGTCCAGGAATTGGCATGTCTATTTCCCGGTTTAACCATGGATATTCGCTACAAGGGTTTTGCCCAGGAGACTTACGACTGCAAGGAAGGGATGAAAAACCTTGTCGATTTTATTGTGGACAAGGACGACCGCCTCCATCCCGATGCCTTTTGCTTTCGCGGCAAAGACGGTGACACCACGGTAGAGATAGCCCTCTATCTGGTCATTTCCGAGATGGAGAAGATCAAGGCTTTCGCCGGTTTCGACGAGACTTACCACGGCGGCGTGCACGATGAATGTCTACGAGACGTGCTGGTCGAACTTTTTCAGCGTTTGTTTAAATTTGAACTCCCGGACAGGCGACAATCTCTCGACAATATTGCTTCTTCTCGAATGACCTACTTTGGCAAGTTTGGCTCCACGGTCCCCTTTCAAAAAGAGAGCCGGGGAAATCAGTTTGTAACCATCGTGCCGGGAGTGGCAGCCTGCGTACGGATCACTGACCCCAATCTCCAGTGGGAGAAGGGCAACCGTTCCAGACTGGTTGGGCCCGTGTTGACCAAGACAATTCAGCCGGAGTTGACGGTGGAGTTTCGACGCTGGCTTCTCGAACACGCCGAAGTTTTTAATGAGTGGAAGCTTCAATGGGCACCCAAGAAGCGACGTCGTCGGGGTACTCCACCTCCTCAGAAGTAGGGTTGCATGAGGCCGTGGTTGAGCGATGCCTGGTCCCTACTCGCCCTGGCTTTTGGCCAGGTTGTCCTGACCGTTGCCTATATCGCTCTGGTGCCTTACGGGTACTTGACCCAGCGGGCTGAACACGACGATGAAGTCGCGGCCAAACTCGAAGAATTGAGCCGGTACGCCACCCAGCGAAGCGGGGAGGAGATCACCTGGATCGAGTTGCTCAACGACCAACGGCCCACCATTCAAGGTTTGCTGGAAGTCCTGCCGGGGGTCTGGCTGGTGGTGGCGGCCAGCGCCATCATCTACCCTTTCCTGGGCTGGTGGGCGAGTCGCTGGTTGCACCACCCGGAGCTTTCCGGCCTTCTGATTCTTGGTTCCATAGGGACCCAACAAAACATCGTCTTGATTCCCCGCAACATTGAGTATATGAATGTTGCCCCCATAAGCTTGAGTTTACCGGTGGTCATGGCCATGATCGTGCTGCAGTATGCGCTTCTGCTAGCGGGTATTATGGGGCAGCGAGGCCAGGCAATGATTCAAAAGGAAAAGGAGAAACAGAATGAGTTACAAGGAGATTGATCCCGACCAGGCCAGAGAGCTCATGGATTCTATGGACAATTTGCTCCGGCTGGACGTCCGGGAGCAGCATGAATACGACCAGGCCCACATTGAAGGGGTGACTCTGATCCCGCTGGGCGAACTGCCCGAGAGGTTTCAGGAGCTTGATAAGGAGCGGCCGGTTCTTTGTATTTGTGCCGGTGGGGTTCGCTCGGAAAAGGCGGCTAAGTTTTTGGCCTCTCAAGAGTTCAAGGACGTCACCAACATGGCCGAGGGAATGAAGGGTTGGTTGAAGCGGGGCTTACCGACGGCTTGAACTCTTAGTGTGCAGGTCGTCGAGCCAGGCCCACAGAGCCTGGTAGACGACCAAGCCATCCTGGTTCGGCCTGTTCCCTTCGCGCGGAAGATTGTATCCTTCATTGGATTGGAAGGCCCGGCTGCGAAAGAGTTGGGCCTGCAATACCATCTGTATCCCGCTGGAAAGCTCGACGATGATCGGATACTCTCCATCGTCGGTCACAAATTTCATAAGGACCTTTTCTTCGGCTTTTGGTTCCCAGGAGAGGACCTCCAGGGTGCATGATCCTATGGTCTGATCGCCCACCACCAGGTCACCGGTTTTTCTCTGGCTCTTTTGGGTCGGCAGATCGAGTGAAAGGTCAAACTCCTGTAAGACCTGCTTCGTCCCCTCTCCCTGTTCGGCCGTGGCATCAACCATGATCAATAGGGAAGCACCCTTTTGCTGCTGGCCAACGAGGTAGTCCAGGTAGGGTCGTGCGAACTTGCTCGGTTGGGGAACCACCAGCACCGCCGAGTAATCCGAGTCGAGGAATTCGCTACAGTGCGCGATGGTGTCGGGATGGCGATTGAGAACGGTGAAAAAGGTATAAAAGGCAAAGGCTCCCTGGCCCCCTTCGGTGGCATCCGGGTTCATGATATCGCTGGGTCGGGTCGTCTCCGGGACAAGGATTGTCGTTTCAGGCTCTCTCACGGGCAGCCTGAGTGCTTCCCCGGCCAGCCAGTTCCAGGACTGAAGGGCGAGCTTCAGGTTATCCACGTATCGCAGAGTGAGGTTGTCGAACACATTGTGGTCCCCGACGACGACCACTCGGCCCTGACCAGGAGAAGCAGTTGCCATTTCATAGAAGCGCCCTTGAGGCTCTTCCGGTTGGCGAGCATAGTCTCCCAGAAAGGCCGGGGAAGCCTCCGGGTCCCAATCGTCGAGAAAGGCAGTCGGCGAACTCGCCATCAGGCCCCTCGGTCGGTCCGGGTGGGATTCGTCAATCTCAATAGCGGTGGCTGTTCTCACCGCCACTGCTCGAACCCCCTGGCTGGCCGGATGCTCGGTGAAATCGAAACACTTATGCCAGGAACCGCCGGCGAAGGCGTTGGCATCGTCGATCACACATCCGTAGGACAACTGAAGTCCGAATCTGAGCAAAAGTGGATTCAGTCGCTCCGAAGAATGACGGATATTGTGGTGCTCACCCACCACCATAAGACCTCCACCGGCCCGAACCCATCGCTCCAGGGCTTCAATTTCTTGCTCGCTCAACGGGGGGGCGGGATGTTCGGGATAAAATAGGCAGAAGAGCTGGTAGTTTTCCAGCAGAGAGCTTGTGATCTCACCTTTCACCATGAGATCGGACGAAACTCCGGCCAGAGTCAGGGCCTTTAACAAACTATGCCAACTGGTGATCTCGTAGTAGCCGTAAGATTCTTTATCCAGATGACCACCGGGCACTTGAGGATAGGCGTGCACGAGATCGAAAAGTAGTCGTACCTTTTCCGTGGGTTGGGCCTCATAGCGGTCCTGGAGGATGATCTGCTCACTCCCCCGCGAGCATCCAACCGCAAGCACAAGCGCTGCCAGCAGTGCGACAAGAGTTGCACGACGGAATGCTGTCATTCGACCACCCTACTTTGTCCTGGTAAGGAGAGCCTTGACTTCGATCAAGCAAGAGCTCTTTCTTAGGCGCTGAGTAACTGGATCAGAGGCCAGCCCAGCACCAGCAGCAATGCTGCTACCGCTACTCCCAGACAGAGCATCAGGGCGGGCTCCATGCGGGCTCGGGCGTTGTGCATCAAGGTCTCCGACTTGACCTCGTAGACATCGGCCACGCGAGTTAGCATGGTCTCGAGTTTGCCGCACTCCTCGGCCGCGGCCAGCATGCCCACCGCCAGGCGGCTGACGTGGGTGCTCTCTCGAAGGGTTTCTGAGAGCTCCCGGCCTTGTTCGAGTTTAAGAGAAAGGTCGAAGAGTTCCTCGGTGATGACCTGGTTGCCGATGGAGGCGGCAGAGAGACGAAGCGATCTGGCCAGCCCCAGCCCCGAGCGGTACAGGATCGAGAGCGTTCGCATAAATCTTGCCGTATAGAGAACCCGATAAACGTGGCCGAGGATGGGAGAGTTGAGGCGCAGTCGATCGAAGAAGCGCTTGCTCTTCTCTCGCCGGGGCAGACTATAGGCCAGATACAAAATTCCGACGAGCACTAAAAAGAGGGCAAGCTTGTGGTGCCCCAGCGTCACTCCCAGCCCTAAAAGCATGCGAGTAGCCAGGGGGGCGTTCACGCCCAGACTGGTATAGATGCCTTCGAGATAGGGGCTGCCGTAGGCGAAGAAGCAGAGAAAACTCACCAGCGTAAACCCGAACAACAGAAAGGGGTAAGAAAGGGCCGCTTTGGCCCTGGCTTCAAGCGAGCCGACCGAGGTCATGATGTCGGCAAGTCGCTTCATCATTTCTGGTAGATTACCGGAGTCTTCACCGGCTCTGGTCATAGCCACGTAGTAGCTTGGAAAAACCGATGAATGCTTGGAAAGAGAGGTGGACAGGGTTCTCCCCTCGCCCAGATCTTCGGAGATGTCGGAGAGGAGGCGCCGCATGGTGGCGTGTTCGGTGTCTTCCAGAAGGATGTCGATGGTTCTCTTGAGAGAGATCCCACCATCGGACATAGCAGCGATGGCCTGGCTGAAACCAACCAGGTCTTCTAGTTGCACCGGGGCCAGGGTGGAGAGAAGTTTGAGCTCGCTGGAGGCTTTGGAGATCTCTTCGAGTCGATAAACGACCTGATGACCGGTCTCGAGTTCTTTCTCCGCTGAGATCAGGTCCTCAGCTTGAAGCTGTCCTGAAACCCGGCGACCCTCGTTGGTTTTGGCCGTGTAACTGAAGGTAGGCATTTCAAGAGGGCTTCCATTTCCGGACAAGCCTTCCTTTCCTTAAAACGATCCCGCCAACTGATAGATAGGTTGGAAGGCCGCCAGGAGCAAAAACGCCACGATGCTGCCCAGGCCACACAAAACCACCGGCTCCACCAGTTTGCCGATGGTGGCCAGTCCCCGGGTCATCTCTTCGTCGTAGTAGCTGGTCATTTTCCGCAGCATCAGCTCGATCTTGCCGCTCTCTTCTCCCACCTGGAACATCTCTAACGCCATGGGGGGAAAGACCTTGTAGACGTTAAGCGAACGGGCGAAATGCTTGCCCTGCTTCACGTCGCGCAACTGGTGACTGACGGTCCGTCTTAAGATCTCGCGATCGAGACTCCTTTCCAGGAGTTGGAGCGAGGCTGAGAGTGGGACCCCGGAAGAAAGAAGCGTGCCCATGGCGCGGAAATACTGGCTCATCATTCGAAACCGCACCTGCTTGCCATACCAGGGTAAGGCCAATAAGATCCGCTCAAATCGAAATTTTCCGGCACCGGTCTTGATCCAGGCGTTAAACAGGTACGCCGCGGCCAGGAGGGGGCCGAGAAAAGTGAAGAGGCAAACCATGCCGTAGGATTCGGTGAAGTAGGCCAGGTCCACCAGAAGCTGGGTGGTGGCTGGAAGCTCCACTTGCAGATCCACGAACAGACCCACGAAGCGGGGAATCATAAAGGTAAAGATAAAAAAGACCAGCAGGCCGGAGGCGCCGAAAAGTACGGTCGGATAGATCAGGGCTGCTTTGAGCTTTCGGCTGTAGGTGTATTCCCGCTCATAGTAGTCGGCGCACTCGGAAAGAGCGACATCGAGCGTGCCGGTGTGCTCACCGATCCGCACCGAACCCACCATAAACTCATTGAAAAATTCCGGAGCCTTTCGCATGGCCTGGGAGAGAGAGTAGCCGGTTTCCACATCGTGGCATAGTCGCTCCAGGGCTCTCTTGTACCGGGCCGGGCCGGATTGGGGCTGAAGCGAGCGCAGGGCCCCGGCCATGGGGATCCCCGCCGTCAGCATCACTCCCAACTGTCGAATGAAAAGCGCCAGAACCTGCCCTTTGACCGGTTGCACGATAAGCCAGATCCAGTGCTTGGGCTTAACCGGTGAGACTTCCAGTATGGTGAGGTTCTTGGCGCGGAGTTTGGCCACCGCCTTATCCTCGCTGCGGGCCTCGATCTCACCGGAGATCTTTCGACCCTTGCTATCGATGGCCAGAAACAGGAACTCGTTCATTTGGTAAGCTCCGGCTTGACCACGAACTCCAGGATCTTGCCCCTGGACACGGTGATATCAAGTCCCGGTGTGATGGCACTGCTTCCAGCAAAATCCAGGTCCGGGTATTGGGAGACGATTTTGCTGGAGTCCACCGAAACCCCTGGAGCCAGACCGTCCGGGGTGGCAAAACCCGTTGCACTGGTGGCTACGAGGGCCAGTCGCCCCTGTACGAAATAAAGGGTGACCGGAGGGGCCGGACTGCTCCAGATCTCCACTCCAGCCACGGGGGTTTGCTTATTAGGGGTGGAAAGCCAGCGTTCGGCGGTCGATGGGGAGATGCCCAGATGGAAGTCACTCAATCCGACACCGGGAAGGACCCGGCCGCGCCTGGTCTCGCCCTGGTGTTCGATGGACTGGAGGATAGACCCTAACTCCGAAACGGCCTCACTTAAGACCGAACCGACTGACCCCGAGCCCTGGTAGCCGCGCATTAGTCGATGGATCGCTGCGGTATCAGAAGCCAAATGGATCCCCGAGCCGGGGGTATTGGGTAGGCTCTGGACGTGGCAACCGACCAATTCTCCCCGGTCGTTGAGAAGTGGAGCCCCCGATGACTTCAGGGGAAGCCCCCCGGATAGAAAGAACCCGGCTTTGCCAAAGGTGACTCCGGCCCGGCAAGTCACTTGCTCCGCATTGCTCTTACCGCTGACGAAGGCCAGCAAGCGTTCCCCCCGGGCCGGAGGCGCCGGAGCCAGCGGTACGGTAGGAAAACTCACTCCTTCGACCTGGATCAGAGCCAGCCCCAGTTCGCCGTCCTGCCCCAACAGGGTAGCCCGCCAGGAGGTGCCGCCGACCCACACCCGGGAGAGATATTCGGGGGAGGCGTAAGTGCTGGAGATAAGGGCCCTTCCACTGGAGTCCAGGCCCAACCCTACCTCGTATTCCCCTTTTAGATTGGCCACCAGCACGGTATTTCGCTGCAGTGAAGCGGCCACCGAAGATAAACTCGAACGATCGGGTCGCTGGGGGTTGAGGGGGAAAAGTAGTCGGTCCAGGCCCTGGTCCCGGCGCTGGGTGGGACGGGTTGAACTCCTGCTCTGGCTAGGGCGCTTTGAAGAACGAGTGTAAGCCGGGACGACCCCCAGAGTGGTGTCAGCTATTCGTTTCTCGGTGGCCCGCTGCTTTTTCGAGGAAGGCCTGGAATCCAAGTCATCCAGACTGGCGATCTCCTGAACTTCCAGCTTCTTGATATTCCGCTTCTCCAGCTTATCCGGGGCTTTGATCCTGGGGGCTCGAAACCCGGAAGTCCGAAACGCGTAAGAAGAATCCTCTTCCACTTCCCGGCTAACCACCCGCCCTTCGGCCGCGCGTCGGTCCAGAATGTCGGAAGCCGGGCCCAAGCGCTGACCCAGAAAAAGCCAGCAACTCAGAGCGCAGCCCAGCACCGCGGTGATGATGGCAAAGGAGAGACACTTCTGCTTTAGCTCCGGATCGAGAAACTCGCCATCTCTCTCACTAAAATCGATCAGATCCTCGCTCATTCAAGGATTATTCTTCGCCCCAGTGCGGGAGAGGACCCCCCGGGTGTAGCCAGAAACGGAGAATATGAAAAATTTTGTATTGAGTTCTGTTGCGGTTCTTTTCCTCAGCCTGGGTGCATCCGCCCAGGAGTTTCCCCTCTTCGATCACCTTCGTACTCTGGACGGCCAGAGTTTCGAGGGCCGGATGAGCTACTCCACCCGAGAGAACGATCCCATGGACCTGCCCATGTCCATTCGAGTCGAAGCGGTCGACGAAAAGCAGATCCGGATCCCCTTTGCGGTCGGCGAAGATCGTTCCCGCACCTGGATCCTGACCCGCACCGATGAAGGGCTCCAACTCAAGCACGATCACCGCCACCCCGATGGTACCCCGGATGAGTTGACCAACTACGGCGGTACCGCCCAGCCGTCAGGATTGGGCAACATCCTGATCTTCCCGGCCGACGCCGAGACGACAGAGATGTTGCCGGAAGCCGCCAGCAACCACTGGAGCTTTCGTCTGTCTCCCAGCAAAACCCAACTTTATTACTACCTCGAGCGGCACTCCGAGCCTCGCTTTGAAGCTTCCTTCGATCTGGGGCCGGAACCGGACAAAGAATAGTCCTGCGGTCTCCTGACTCAGCCATGGACCGGCGTATCTCCCCTCCCGAAGAGTGGCCGAACGGGGTGATCGAAGCGGTGCGAGGCAGCGTGGTGGATGTGCGCTTTGAGCGCTCCCTCCCACCGATTCATACGCTGCTCAAGACCGGTTCTGAATACCAGGTCTCGGTGGAAGTTCTGGGCCAGCTGGATGCTCGGGTGGTGCGAGGCATCGCTTTGAATCCCACCCAGGGACTGGTGCGGGGGCAGTCGGTTCGAAATACCGGACAGCAACTTCAGGTACCGGTGGGTAAGGGCATCCTGGGGCGGATGTTCAACGTCTTCGGAGAGCCGATCGACGACGGAGAAGAGTTGCAAGAGGTGGAGATGCGCCCGGTGCACAACCTACCACCCCCCCTG
>JBAYRN010000068.1:0-30713 GCA_041676625.1 Vulcanimicrobiota bacterium | reverse complement strand
GCGTTCGGATTCGCTCCAGCGTTCGGATTCGCACCAGCATTGGGATTTGCCCCAGCGTTGGGGTTAGCGCCTGCGTTAGGATTCGCACCGGCGTTGGGATTTGCACCAGCGTTCGGATTCGCTCCAGCGTTCGGATTCGCTCCAGCGTTCGGATTCGCTCCCGCGTTAGGATTGGCGCCTGCGTTCGGGTTAGCGCCTGCGTTGGGATTTGCACCAGCGTTCGGATTCGCGCCTGCGTTAGGATTCGCACCGGCGTTCGGGTTCGCACCCGCATTAGGATTGGCGCCTGCGTTAGGGTTAGCTCCAGCGTTCGGATTTGCACCCGCATTAGGAGTGGGGGGGCATGAGCAATCGCAGAAATCCCTGGCCACACCCCAGACCCCGCGCCCGCCGCCGAAGCTTGCGGTGCCTCGGGGGGCTCCCCAAGAAACCGCTGGCCCCTGGTTGCCGGACCACGGTGAGGGAGCCTGGGTCGAACTCCGGTTGTAATTTCCAAACCCACCCATAAACGAGTTCCAGCCGTTGGCAAGATTATCCCGGAGTCTGAATCCCCCAGCGAAGTCCTGCTGCGGGGCGTAGGCGGGCTGGCTATTGGAAACCGCACTCCAATGATAGGAAGATACTCTTGCTACTTGGGTTCGGATGGATTGGCGAAGTTCTTGGGGGTTGAAATACACTGTTGTCTGCTCTCCTCTTTAAGTGCCCTAAGCTTATTCTAATCTACTGAAAAAATCTTTAAATTGCACGCAAGAGAACTGTGACAAATTAGGTTTTTATGTAAAAAAAATGTAAACATTCAGTAAAGAATCTCGGCAGCCACACCATAGTGATCGCTCGGAAAGACCCCACCGACGGCCTCAGTCCCCACCATCCGGCAACTCCTGACGTGGCCAACCCCGGTAGCCGTGGGACGACCCACGAAGATGTAGTCCAACCGGCGGTCCGGCTCCAGAGCAGCCGCGGTATAAATATTGCTTCGGTGCCAGGTAAAACCCGGGTCGGGCGCGTTGGCCACCTGCCAGGCGTCGTAGAAAACCTGGTTTGGAACGGGAGGCTCCATCAGACCGGTCAGTAGACGAATTTCGTCCGACTCCGGCACGGCGTTGAAATCCCCCATCAAAATGGGCGGCAGTTCGCTCTGCACAGACGCCACCAGACGGGATATGTCCCTCACCTGCAACTGCCTCACCCCGCTCTCAAAAGGGAGGTAGCTCAGATGAGTGGAGAACACGTCCAATTGACCCCTGGGCCCTTCCACCCGGGCGTGTACCAGTCGACAGTTGCGGCTGCCGTCGTCGCTGGGAACACTGGTCAGGAGATAGGAATCCCACCGCACGATGGGCCAACGGCTCAAGATAGCGTTGCCGAACAAGACCCCCGCGATCTCGCTGGCCCCAGTGTAGGCGTAGGAGTAACCCAGTTCTTCGGCCAGAAGTGAAGCCTGGCAGGTCGAGCCGTCGTCCCAAACCTCCTGGAGTCCGACCACGTCCGGGGCACACTCACGGATGGTCTGCACGATCCCCGGAAAGCGCTCTTCCCAGGGTCCGAAACGCCACCAAATGTTCCAACTCAAGGCGGTCAGCGTGGTCTCCACCAGCGCCTTATCTCGATAACCGGGAGAGGTCTTACTCATGGTTCACGCTCCTTAGCCAATTCACCAATTCGAGTTGTCTGATGTCGTCGTTCAGGATATCCTCATCCAGACTCAGGTCCCACTGGATGTCGATCCGATCCGGGTGGGAGTCCAGGGTCTTCATTCGCGCCACGTACTGCTTGGCCGCCACCTCGTCCTTAAAGAAGCCTTCCCGGATCAGAGGCTCGATGCGAGCATTGGCCAGACTGCCCATCTCTCCCACCGTGTACTCCGGGTGATACTGCACGCCCCAGAAGACTCCGTCCAGGTGCCGCACCTCCAGCCCCTGGACGTGGGTAAAACGGTTGGTAGCCAGCAGCGCTGAGTTCTCGGGCAACTCGATCACCTCGTCCAGGTGGCAGATAAAGGCGTCGAAGGCCAGAGGCTTCCCTTCATACATAGGATGCTTGCGGCCCTCTTCGGTCAGCACAATTTTGCGGGCCACCCCCATCTCCCGGCCTCTCGGGTTGGCACCGACCTTCCCACCGGCGGCCACCGCCGCGATCTGAATGGCCCAGCAGCTCCCAAACTGGGAGACCCCGGCTGCAAACGCCCGTCGGGCCAGTTCGACCTGGCGCTCCACCCGCTCGTCCGGTTGGTGCAGGCACAGATTGCAGCCGGTCCACAGAACCCCCCGATACTGTTTCAAGTCGACCACCGAAGGTAGGGCCTCTTGATCGGCCGGGAAGATCATCTCGGTCAGGGCCTGGGGAGCCCGCTGACTCAACATCCTGAGATAAAGGTCGCCCCCGGTGCTCGCTCCGGCGTTCAGCAGATCCTGGCGAGCATTTTCAGGGTAGCCGTCTACTACAAGGTATTTCATGGCCGGATCTTCTTCCGGAAAGCCATGTTTCTTGCCGGTCAAAGAACCAAATGGACGACATGTTCACATCATTTTAAGCCTCTTTTCATGAATCGTTGCTAATTTCTAATCAGGAAACTATGGATAGAACAATCAAATACTTCAGTGGCTTTGAGCAACCTGAATTTTCCTACCGAGTGAGCGCCGGTCCTTTCTACCGACTGCCCATGCGCCGCGTGCAGCCAGGACGAGTACCCGGAGAGTGGCTCTGGCAGGTCGAAGTCAACGCCCCCGAAGACACCAGGCTACAGTTTTTCTTTAGCGACCAGACGGGTCGTGACCCGGGCCGCCGCTACTACGAGTCCACCTGGAATCTCACTTACGTGTGCGACGGGGAAGTCTACAACTACCAACCTCGCCCCTCTGGAATGCGGGTAAACCCCTCTGAAAAAGCTTACGATCCCCACCGGTTGCCCACTTTCTTTTCCGAACAACTCCAAAGAGAGATCACCTATCGCGTCTACCTTCCCCGGGGCTACCGCCAGCACTTTGCCCGGCGCTATCCGGTCCTCTATATGCTGGATGGTCAAAACATCTTCGAAAATTCAGGATTCGGATCGTGGAAGGCCAAGGAGTCGCTAGACCGACTGATCAAACGTGGTCAGGTCGCCGAACTCATCGTGGTGGCGATCGATTCCGGTAGCACCCGCCACCAGGACTACGTGCCGCCCGAAGACGGCGGGCAAGCGGACTGCTTCGCTCGTTTCTTAGCCAACGAATTTAAACCCCACATCGATCAGACCCTGAGGACCAAACCCCAGCGAGAACACACCGGACTGCTGGGCTCTTCGCTGGGGGGCGTGATGAGTCTCTACGCCGGTTGGAAATACTTCCACAAGTTCGGCAAGGTGGGTTCGATGTCGGGCTCCTGGTGGCTCACCGGATTTCGTGATTCTCTCAACCGGGATAAGAAGCGCCCTCTGACCGTCTACTTAGATTCCGGAGATTCAGGTCTGGCCAACGACTGTGTCCACCACACCCAACACGTTCGAGGCATCCTGGAAACCCTGGGGTTTGAACTGGGCCAGGATCTCCATCACGCTGTCGGACGCTTCCACGAGCACAATGAAGGGGCCTGGAGCAAACGACTGCCGTACGCCCTACGCTTTCTCTTCCCGGCCGCCTAAAGAAATAATCCGATCGAGGGCCCGAGCGCGGTCGGTCATCTCCCGGTCTTGATTGTCGAGTTGCAGCCAGCGGAGTGCTATCCGCAGGGCATCCTCGTAGCACTCGTAGTTCTCGAAAATCACCGACGCTCGATAGAACATCTCCCGAAGTTCACTCAAGTCTCGACCCTCAGAGAGTAGAACTTCTCCCAGGAGTTCATAGGCTGAAGAAGCCTCGGAGGGGGCTGAATTTACGCTGTGATACAAGGATTCAATGGCTTTCTTCTTGTCGCCCAGCATGAGATAAGCTTGCCCCACCCCCCAGTGGGTCTCCCATCGACCCGGCATAAGACGCTCGCTCACATCGAAGTACTGAAGTGCCATCTCCGGATTCTGAACCGCCAGATAGTGGTCTCCATACGAAAAATAGATATCGGCCTTCAGCGGTTCGACCAGTTCAGCGACCGCTTCAGCTGCCTGCTGTCCGTGATCGCCTGCGACCAATTCAGGTAATCTGAGAATCTCGCTGTAGCGCTCCAGGGCGGCCGCCGTATCATCGTACATCAAAGACATCTCGGCCATGTCGAGGCTCTGCTGAACCACCTCTTCATAGTCTTTGTGCCGAAAGGCGTTGAGGATAAAGTGTCGCCTGAGTTCTGTGTCTTCTGGAAACTCCCGGGTCAGTTCCTTGTACAGGGACGAGGCCATGGCCCAGTCACCGTTTTTGAGGAATTGGCGCGCCTGACGGGCTTTTTGAATCCCCCCTTCGCTCTGCGAAACCAGCCCCGGCCGGACAGCCCCTTCCTCGTAAGTCTCCACTACACCCTACCGCGGCAGCTATTCCAGATGTTCCGCCCACCTTAGAGCCAGGTCAGCGACGGTCTTTACGCCCGTCCCACTGGGCCCTTCACAGTAGTACTTCCAGGACTTCTGCTTCCAAAAAGTCCCGGCGATATCCAGATGCACCCAGGCCACCCGAGGCGGCACGAACTCTTTCAAGAAAAGAGCCGCCGTGGTGGCACCCGCTTCCGGCCCACCAACATTGTTCAGGTCAGCGTGCACGGACTTCAGCATATCTTTGTACTCGATCGGCATGGGCAGTCGCCAATAAGATTCACCGTGATTGCCCCCCGCCCTGGTAATGGCGTTGACCAACTTTCGATTGGCCCCCAAGATGCCGGTAAAAGACGGTCCGAGAGCCCGGGCGCAGGCTCCGGTGAGGGTCGCCAGATCCACGATATGGGTGGCACCTAGCTCTCCGGCCCGGATCAGCCCATCGGCCAGGATCAATCGGCCCTCGGCATCGGTATTTTCTACGTGAACCGAAGTACCGTTCTTGTAACGGATGATATCGCCGGGACGGAAGCTTTTCGAACCCGGCTTGTTCTCCGCCGACACGATGATGGCGGTCACCTTGATGGCGGGTTTCAATTTACCCAGAACTTCCATAGCTCCGATCACCGCAGCCGCGCCGGACATATCACCAACCATCAAGTGCATGTCCTTGGCCCCTTTGATGCTGATTCCGCCGGAGTCGAAGGTCACACCTTTACCCAACAGCACCAGATGAACGTTGGACTCTTGCTCGGGTGTGTAGGTCATCTCCACCAACCGGGGAGAATTGTCGGCACCTTTGCCCACCGCCACCAGTCCCGCGTAGCCGTGAGTCTCTAACTGTTTCGGTCCGAAAGACTGGTAACTGAAGCCGTAGGTTGAAGCGACCTTCTTGCAGGTCTTGGAAAGGGAGTCCGGGGTGCAGTCGGCAGCCGGTCGCGCGATCAGATCGCGGGCCAGGTTGACCCCTTCGGCAAACGCCCGACCCACCACCAGGGCACTCTCGTCAGCGGCGGTCAGGGTGGCCAGAGCCTCCTGGTCTACCACCGGTTCGGGAGCCTCCGCTTCTTCGGAGCCAGAATCGGCTTGCTCGGAACTCTCCTCGCTGGGCGCCTCGGCAGTCGCTGCCTCAGTGGCCTCGGTACTCTCGGCGTCTTCTGCGGCGGCTTCCGTCTCGAGTGGCTCCTCTGCCACCGTTTCGGCTGCGGGCTCCTCTTCGGCTGCTTCCACCTCCTGCTGAACTTCCTCGGGCAGATCGCTTTCCTCGATCGCCAGCGTGGCCTTGGTAGCGGTATTCTCCGCGGCGGCTACCTCGATGGCCGGTTCCGGAACAAAGGTGGGCGGAGAAGGTAAACAGAGGATCAGCTCCATGTCCTGGTACGGGTCGGTCTGGTCCTTCTTATACTCGCGAAAGGCCCAGGTGCCCACCAGCGCACCCTCCACCAACTGTTCCACCAGCCCCTCACCCCCGGGGCCTTTCAAGAGAAGGACCACACGCTTGCGACCGGTCTGAGCGGCCAGCCGGAGCCCGGCAGCCAGAACGGTCTTGAGGGTCTCGTTGAAGGTGAAGCCTTCGTGCATGGATGTGTGAAAATAGACGCATTCGAAGCGGTCGTGCTCGGTCCAATCAGCAGTGAAGTGGTACTCCCGACTGAGCTTCTTGTCAGTATAGCCTTGCTCCAGTTGGGCAATTCTCCGAGCAACTGACTCCGGAGTCTCACCGATAGTGTCGGTGTGGGGATCCCCCACCATCAGCACCAAATCGGGCTTTTGCACTGTCCAGTCTTGTCTTTCTACGCTGATTTTCATCTTCAAAGCTCTCCCTCGGGTTACACGCCCGTCCTGTACTATGTCCATAAGAGAGAAACTTCGTCTCTCCTAGCTGGGAGCGGAATTTTTCCCGGATCCATAAAAACCTTTTGTCCTTAGCCTGAGGAAGAACTTCCACCACTCCGGCGAACGATCTCTTACTGTGGTTTACTTAAGTATCGATGTGGAGGCGTCCGGACCGTTTCCTGGCCTCTTCTCCCTCGTCTCCATCGGTGCCGTTCTGGTCAAATCTCAGAAGGACGGAACCTGGTTCGTAGACCGCAACATCAGTTTTTATGAAGAGATGAAGCACCTGCCCAACGCCCAGGAGTTGGAGGCGGCCACCAATATCCACGGTCTGACCAGAGAGTATCTCGATAAGCACGGGCGTGATCCCGGAGACGTAATGGAAGATTTCGCAGATTTCTTGGACCGCCTCACGCGCCGCCACAAAAAAGTGGTCCCGGCCGCCTGGCCGGCCTCCTTCGACTCTCCCTTCGTGGGCTGGTACCTGCAATATTTTCTCGATGAGAACCCTCTCGGTTGGAGTTGCTTCGACATCCCTTCTTTTGGGATGGGGCTGTTCCAGTGCCACCGCAACGCCCTGCGAAACCTGATGAAAAAGGCCGGCATCGAGTTCGGCAAAAATCCCGACCCTCACAACGCCCTGGCCGACGCCATCGAGCAAGGTGAGACCCTCGCCCAACTTTTAAATCACGCCAAGCAAATCAGAAGGGAAAAAAGTCGCACATCATGAGTTTTACAAAAAATATCATCTGCGCAGTTGTTACAGCTAGTCTGGTCCTGTCGCTCTCGAGCGGAGCCATGGCTCAGAAGAGCTCCTCAAAAGACAAGGACAAAAAAAGAGAGAAGCAGACCTCTTTTTCGGTCCTGGATTCCACCGAAGCCCAGTGGGGCCGACGCAGCATCAACGACAGTATCTATCGCGGCTACACGGTCAATGCGGTTTACCTGGAGCGAGGTCGACAACGCTTGCCGGACAGCTTCAACATGTACAAACCTCAGCCCATCGGGGCCGAACACGTGATCGGTTCCGAGCAAGAGTCTCCCACCACCACGATCCGGGTCAACGGCAAGGAACAGAAACTGATCGCCCCTGAGGAGTAATTACTCCTCCCCGTCGAGATAGCGCAGAATATTAGCCGTGTAAAGTGAGTTCACTGCTTCGACTCTGGCTCTGATGGTATGAAAATTCGGGCGTTTTCTGAGTTCGGCGGCGTGGTATTGAAAGAACTGCTGAACAGGGAAGGTCTCCCACAGGTTTTCACTGGTTTCGTACAACTGCAAGACCGACTCCACGACTTTGGGATCCATGTCCTGGCCCACGGCCATGGAGAGCACCGCCTGGCGCCTCACCACCACGTCCGGATCTTCCGCCACGATTTGAATCAAAAAGTCCTCGATCTGGCTGTCAATGATCTCCCCGGGGTCTTGAGGAGAGGTGCTGGGTATCGAGTAGATCAGTCCGAGAAAAGCCACCGCTTCTCGTTTCGGGAGCAACCTGAAAGCTTCCATGGAGTCTGCCATCCAACCCTGGATATCGGTCCCCAACTCGGTAGCCATGAGGATCTCAACCTGGTCATCCCCGTCGTAGGGAGCGGTATCCCGGTCGTCGAGCCCTCGGTAGTAAACCTCCGAGGTACCCTCGATATTTCGCACCTTCAAAATGGCACCCTGATTGCCCACCACCAACTGCTTCAGCCTGGCTTTCAGAATGTCGATCCGGTCCAGAGGAACATCGATGGCAGGTTCGGCCGCCGCCACCGTGATGGTTTTGGTGGCTGTATCGAAGGCCACCGTGTCGCCCAGAGCCTGGGCCACGAAGCGAAGCGGCACGTAGGTATTTCCGTCAAAAACCATAGGAGGTACGGCCAACTCGGTCTCCTGGCCGTCGATCAGGGCCTGCTTGACGTCGGGGCTCATGATGACTTCCTTGTTTCCTCGGGTGGCCGTGATGATCTTATTTTCGTACCGAACCTCGGCTCCCAGGGCGTTAAAGACTTTCCTCAGGGGAAGCATAACCTGCCCCGCCATTTTTAATGGTGGGGGTTCCTTGTCCAGCGCCTGGTTGTTGATCACGATGTTGACATCCATCGGCTCCTGGGCCCACGACGGAGCCCCCAGCAAAACCAGGAAAATCAACAAAAATCCAGCTTTTTTCATCGGCTACTATCCTCCAAACGGAACATCCGTTCGATGTAACCCACTAAGGGGAGAAAGGTTTTCAAGTTATTGTTTCAAACATTCCCCGCTTCCGCCTGACCCCAAACATGGTTCTTATAGCGGAAAATCTTCGATATCATCCAGCACTTCAAAGCCATCGTCGGGGGGGCGAATGCGAGACATCGGAGGAGGCGCTTCTCGGTCTTCTTCCAGGTTTTCAAAGGCCGCGAAGCGTTTCACGAAAGAGAGCCGGGCGACTCCCACCGGGCCGCTCCGCTGTTTTCCGATGATCACCTCGGCGATTCCCACGTCTTCGGTCTGGGGATTGTAATACTCATCTCGGTAGATAAAGGCCACCAGGTCAGCATCTTGCTCGATGGCTCCGGACTCACGCAGGTCTGATAAGCCGGGCCTCTTATCCTGGCGCTGCTCCACTCCCCGACCCACCTGACTCAGAGCGATCACGGGAATATTGAGCTCCTTGGCCAACATCTTGAGCTGCCGGCTGATCATGGAGATCTCCTGAGCCCGATTCTCAATCTTTGTGCCGCCCTTCATCAACTGCAGATAGTCGATGATCACCATATCCAAGCCGTGTCGCTTTTGCAGACGGCGACACTTCGCTTTCATCTCCAGCGGGGTAATGGCAGCCGTGTCGTCGATATAGAGGGGGGCCTCATTGAGTTGATTCATGGCCCGGGTAATGGCCTGCCAGTCCTCTTCTCGCATGCGCCCGGTGCGCACGTCCTGGGCGTTGACCCGAGCGGTGGAACAAAGCACGCGCTGGCACAGTTCGGTGGCTGCCATCTCCAGGCTGAACATAGCTACGGTGGCAGGGCGCTTCTTATTGAGTACGATATTCTGAGCCATGGAGAGCACAAAAGCGGTCTTTCCCATGGAAGGGCGGGCGGCCAGAATGATGAGGTTTGCTTTCTGAAACCCGGCCGTCATGGAGTCGAGTTCCCGAAAGCCGGTGGCGATTCCGGTGATCTCTTCCTTCTGTTGATAACGCTCATACAGCTCATCAAAGGTGGTTTCCAGGATCGGCTTTACGTGGAGCAGTTGCTGGGATTTTCGCCGATCGGCCACGGAAAAGACGAGTTCTTCAGCCCGATCCACCTTGTCGGCGACGGCCACATCGCCTTCTCCGGCCAGTCGCTGGATCTGCTGACCTGCCTGCTGCAAGCGACGTTCAGTAGCCGATTCGGCTACGATCTTGGCATAGGACACCGCGTGAGCGGAGCTTCCTACCACGGTCACCATGGAGTCCAGATAGGCGGCCCCCCCCACCTGCTCCAATTTGTTCAGATCCCGGAGTTGGTCACACACGGTGATCAGGTCGATGTTGGAGTTTCCTTCGGCCAGGCTGAGCATGGCCGTATAGATCTCCGAGTGGGCCTCCCGGTAAAAATCGTCCGGCCCGGACAGGACTTCAGAGATCCGGTCCAACGCCTCGGCGTCGATCAGACACGATCCCAGACAGGCTTGCTCCGCTTCAATGTTGTGGGGCGGGATATGCAAGCGGTTGAGTTCCTGAGTACCATGATCGAGAATCAAACGAAGTCCCCCCAGAGTTTATGGAAAGCGTCTTCGATGGTGGCCACCGGAATGACCTCGACCTCCGGGAAAAGCCCTTCCACTTCGGGGGCGTTTTCCGCCGGGATGAAGACTCGCTTGACTCCGGCTTGCTGGGCCCCGTGGATCTTTTCCACCACACCTCCCACCGGCTTGACCTTGCCGTGCAGGCTGAGTTCCCCGGTCATGGCCACGTCCTGGGGTACCGGTTTCTCCCGCAGCGAAGAGGCGATGGCGGTGACCAGCGCGATGCCCGCACTCGGGCCATCCACATTGCCTCCCCCCACCACGTTCACGTGGACGTCGTAGTCGCAGAGGTTGTCCCCCAGTACTCTGCGGATCACGGAGGTGGCGTTGAAAAAAGAGTCGTGGGCCATCTCACCGGCGGCCGTGTTGAAGCGATGGCTGCCCTTCCCTTTGGAAGAACATGGAAAAACAGCCGCCTCCACCGCTATGGGCGACCCCAAAAAGCCTTTAACACCCAGCCCCAGGACCGCTCCAATCTCCTGGCTGGAACAGGCTCGGGTGGTATAAGAGGCCTTCTGACGGCCGGCTCTCAGGACCGCGCGTACGTCCTGCTCGGTGATCACGACCTTCTTGCCGGACTTCCCCTTTTTATCGCGATTTCTCCGATAGTAAGCTCGTCCATACGAATCGGCCAGGGTGCGAACGGCCTTGCGCCCCTCGGAAGTGTAACGCGCGATCAAGGCGGGAACCTCCGGCTTGACCACCACGCCGAGACGTTCGGCAGCCTGACTCACGATCTTTTCGGTCTGCGCAGGAGTCAGGGGGTTGAAATAAACTTCGGCACAGCGCGAACGGATGGCAGGATTGATCTCTTCAGGCGACCGCGTGGTGGCCCCCACCAGAATAAAGTCGGCCGGGGCACCTTCGGTAAAAAGCCGCTTGATGTACTCCGGTACCCGGGGGTTGTCCTCATCGAAGTAGGAGGATTCAAAAAGGATTTTCTTGTCTTCCAACACCTTGAGCAGTTTGTTTTGAAGGATCGGGTCCAACTCACCGATCTCATCGATAAAAAGGATCCCGCCGTGGGCCCTGGTCACCAGACCCACCTTCGGTTCCGGGATGCCCTCGTCCCCGAAATCCTTCTTGGAGCCCTGGTAGATAGGGTCATGCACACTACCCAGCAGGGGGTTGGTGATCTCCCGGGGGTCCCAGCGCACCACCGTAGCGTCTACTTCCACGAAAGGCGCTTCTTCTTTAAAGGGAGTGTGCTCGAGATTTCGGACTTCATCGAGGATCAGACGAGCTACCGTGGTCTTGCCCACTCCCGGAGGTCCGTACAGAATAACGTGCTGGGGATAGGGCGTTCCCAACTTCGAGAACAGGCTCTCCATGGCTTCAGGCTGTCCCACCACCTGCTCCAGAGTTTCCGGTCGCATGAGTCTCAGAGCGGTGGTATCCAAACCCCTCTGAGCCAGCGCCTCCAGTTCCTCCAACTTGCGCTGGGTGGTAGAGTTTTCAGGACCGATGTCCTCCTGGAGCGCTTCCCGACGCAGGTCCTTGAGATAGTCCCGGTGTCGCTCTTCCATTTTGTTTGCGATCTTGCGGTCCAGACTCTCCTCTACGGTACGCATGGCTACGAGATCGGCGATCTGATCCTCGAGATCGTGAAGCAGGTTAGCGATCTCGGCCCCGTCCTCGGCCTGGATGGTGGGGTCTTCGTAGACCAGCCGCTGGAGTGCGATCAATCGATCGGTCAAGCGGTCTGAGCGCAAGAGGGGGAGGGCTTCTAATTTCCCCGCTCGCAAAACCAACTGATCCGGCCCCCACAGATTGGACAAAAACCCCAACAGTACTCGAGCCTGACGTTCAAGTTCCGGGGAAGGCAGCTCGATGGTCTCCTCGAGCGTGAGAATGTCCTCTTGTAACAAGTAGTAGCCCTCTTTGTCTTATCCTTAGTTTTCGGCTTCCACGGAAACTTTCAGATTGGCTTGCACTCCCTTATAAAGTCTGAGCTTGACCGTATGCTCTCCCAGTTCACGAATCGGCTTAGGAAGATCAACCTTCTTCTTATCCACCGAATGACCGAAGACATCGGCCACCGCTTTGGCCACATCGGAGGAGGTGACCGAACCGAAAAGCTTACCACCGTCTCCCACCTTGACCTTCAAGACCAGAGGCTCGGAGCCCAGCTTGTCGGCCAGGGACCGGGCGGCTTCCAACTCACGTTGCTTCTTGGAAGACTGGTCCTCCATCTCTTTCCTGCGCTTTTTGACTGCTCCCTCGGTGGCCGGGGCCGCCAGCTTCCTGGGAATAAGAAAGTTTTGGCCGTAGCCATCGGCTACCTGGACCACTTCCCCTTTTTTGCCCACCGACTTGACGTCGGTCAACAGTATCACTTTCATGGTTTCTCCTAGAACGGAATGTCGTCGATGCCCAGGCCATCGTCAGCGGGCGGAAAACCGGCTCCGTGGTCCTCATAACCGCCCCCACCACCCGAAGCAACACCTGCGGGGGCCTGGCGACGAGCAGGGGGCGATCCACCGGAGCCTGTGCCAGCCCGGTCGAGCATTTGCATTTCATCAGCCACGACTTCGAATGCCTTTCGGCGCTGGCCTTCCTTGTCTTCGTAGGTGCGAGTCTGCAGACGCCCTTCTACGGCAACCAGTTTTCCTTTATGGAGGAACTCATTGCAGATTTCTGCCAGGCGACGCCAGGCCACCACCGGAATGAAATCCGTTTCGTCATTCTTGCTGAACTTACGGTCTACGGCCACGGTAAAATTGGCTACCGGTGCTCCGCTGGGCGTGTAACGGAGTTCGGGGTCGGCAGTCAGCCGCCCGATCAGGATGATTTTGTTCATTGATGCCACGATCTAAAACCTCACTTCACTTCTATACGCGATTCTGAGAAGTGTGAAGAAGCTCCTTGAATCGCTTTGATAAATTTTCACATTCTTTCGAGAAAAAGAATAAACGCCCCTAATTTTGGGGCGTTCTGGAACTTCTCTATCGAGATCGAATCTACTTCAGAACACGAGGTTAACTTTCGTTTACATCCAGTCCTGTCGTTCTTTTAGACGGGTCTTTAATTGCTCGTCAAAAAGAGTGAGCGGAGTACGTCGTCGGACAAGGACATCTGGCGTCGAACTTCGGCCATGGTGTCCGGCTCCGCGGCAAACTGCATGGTCACGTACAGACCTTCGCGACGGCCTTTAACCTCGTAAGCGAAGCGGCGTTTACCCCAGGGTTTTACCTGGCGTACTTCCCCTTGATTGTCGTTGACCACGGCGGCAAATCGCTCCATAACGGCGGTGCTAGCGTCGTCGCCAAGACGGGTGTCAAGGATGTAGGTGCACTCGTAATTTCTCATTTTCTTTACCTTCCCTCGGACTTCGACTCGTCAATACAACGAGTGAGAAGAATTTGGGACGGGCAGGACCCGTCCCAAGAGCCCGCATCATAGCATCCCGGAAAAGGATTGACAAGGCTTTATCGGCGTAAATTGAGGAGCGGTTTAGCGCATAAAAAAGGTCACGACCACGCCCAGGATCACGGTCAGAGCCCAGAAGCCGATGAAGGTGCGCTTGGCGCCCTGGGTGTCGGAACGGTCTTCCCACCAGGTCGTGGTTTGCAAGCTAAAGAGCGAAGTCGCCAGAAGATTCAAGCCAAAGGTCAGCGTGCAAAGCACCAAACGAGATGCCAGCGGTGGCAAGCGGCCGGGCGGCACGTTAAAAACCCAGAGATCGGTACCGTACATGACGGCAAACATCACTACCGTGGGCAGCATCATGAGCCCGGGCATATACCATCGGATCTCTTCCTGAACGGTGTAATCCAGCCGAGCGAAGAGGGATTTTACCAGGCCGGGTATTCCTGAAGCGCCTGGCAGAATAGCAAAGACCGCCAAGGACCAGAGCTGTAGATGGGGCAAAAATGCTAGCTTCTCCAGTTCCTGATCCTTGGCAAACAGGGCGATGGCGGCGCCCACCGAGGGGCCTACCAGGGCGGCTAAGAGCAATGTCAACCAGAAGGCGTAGAGACAGGAGGGAAGAGCCATCAATCCGATGGCCTCGGGCAGGCTTCGCTCCCGCAGCCAGGAGGTTGGAACCAGACGATCCAGGCGCAACTCCACGCGCTGGTCCTGGGTATTGATGGTAAGACCAGCCCGACCGGTGGATGGCATATCCGCCGGGTCCACCTGATAGGTCACCCGAACCTGGTTACCCTCAAAACGAGTGGGTTGAACCCGAACACACGGGTGCGCCGGCTCGATGGTTCCCTTCAACTCACCGCCACCGTTGTTATTGAGCTCTATGATTCCGAAGTGGCCCCGCCCCCCCAGTTGCTTGGAGTTTTTCAAGCCCCGATACTGGAGCGTGTAGCTGAGGATCGTCGGTTCTTCCTCAGCCTTGCGGGCCCGGGCTTCCGCCCGGCGACGGGCCTTCTCCAGGCGCTCCTTCTTGTAGAGTTCAAGGACAGCAGAACCAAGCTCTTGCTTCTTGCTCTTCTTTTTGCGTCGTTTTTTCTTCTCCGACTCCGCCGTGGAAGACTCTTCGTTGACCGGTTTCTCTAAGGACTGACCGGTTGCAACCTCCTTCTTGAGCGGCTCTGGAGCGGCTCCCGCGAACATCTCCTCGATATCCAACTTCTGGGTAGCACCAGAGCCCGAGAAGAGCTCATCGGCGTCGTAGCTTTCCGAGACTCCTCCAAAGAGCTCTTCGACTTCGAAATCTCCGGCCGTTCCCAACAGTTGATCGCTGTCTTGGCCTGCGATTCCGCCCAAAACCACTTCTTGCGGCCCCAACAGGGTGGGTCGGACATTCTCGGGGAAGTAAGCTTCCATATCCTCGATGGCTTCGTGGTCCGGCTCGTGGTAGAGGACTTCGTAGTAGCCCCGAGCCGGGATCTGGATAGCGTAGTCCGGCATGACCATATCCAGATAGTCCTCGGCCAGTTCCACCACCATCTCTTCCTGGCCATCCGGTCCGGGATCTTCGGCGTAGTGTTCGCAAGAGGAGAAGAACGGCCGGGCCGCGTCCACCCAAGAATTGAGGACCTGCATCCCAAAGTGCAGGTCGGAGGTCGTGAGGCTTCCCGCCTGGTGGCGCAAACGACACCAGTATGAGAGGAGCATCTCGTTCTCGTCGAGTGACCCCGCTCCCAGAATTCCCAGGTACTTGGTGTGTTTTCGCAAACTGCCGTCGGGCTTGAAAAAGATATCGCGCACCGACTCTTGGACCGAATTCGAAGCAGATGACTTCAACTGTTGGAGGGCGGCCACCAGGAGAAGCTCCCGTTCTCGTAAGCTGGCACTGGGGCTAAAGTATTTGAGCGTTTCGGACGGCAGCGGGGCCTCTCCCCCACCAAGTAGGGTGGTGGTCAGCCCCGCAAAGTATTGGATCAAGTACTCGAAAGCGCTGCCCAACCAGGCGTTGCTGGTCCGGCGGTCCTCGGCCGACTCCAGGAGTCGCGAAAGGTGTCCGATGAGCACCGGGGGCCCCTGAGTTAGAACCGGAAGCTGGGGTAGCGCTCCGGTAAACGGGGTCTCCTCTTTGCGAGTCTCGACCTCTACGACTTCCTCGACCTCGGCTTCGTCGGTGGGGGCGGCCACCAGTTCCATGCACTCCGGAGGCAGTTGAATGACGTACTCCGGGTCCACCATCTCCAGGAAGTCTTCTCCGAGAGCCACAACCCCCTCGAGAATCCCGGTGTCAGACGGCTCCTCGAACAACTGTTCGCCTTGTTGAAACCAGGGGTTTGCTGCACCGATCCATGATCTCAGTAAGGGGAGATAGGTGATGAGCTCCTTCTCGCCCACCGGATCGCGACGAGAGGCCCATTCGCTGAGGGATCCCATGCCGGCCGGAGTCTCTTTTTGACTCAGAGCGCGGTACTGTAGGCTGCTTTTGGAAAACAGCTTGCTGAGACTGGAGCCCACTTCGCTTTCCGTGGACACACCTCCCAGGCTCAGAACTAACAGCCTCTCCTTCTCATTAAGACTGGCTTCGGGATAGAAGAGCGCAAGAGCCTGCTCGGACATTTCGCCCTGTTGACACCACAGAGAAGCCGCACAACCTGCAAAGTACTGCACCAAAAAGTCGAGGGCCACCCGGCTGTACAATCCTGCGGTGGTAAAATCAGCCTTCTCCAGGGCCAGATTCAGCTCTTCAAAGACCGGTAAAATGACCTCAGGGGCATCACCACTGACAAAGACCGGGGCCAACTCGGGACGAGGCAGGTTCCAGCGCGCCGGGTCGATCTCCACCCAAAACCCCGACCCGGTTCCATCCAGCATGGTCCCAGCCACCGTGGCGGCCCAACTGAGAGCGTTTCCGTCATCCTCTTCCACCTGGTCCAGTTCACACTCGAGAAAGAGTGGCATGGCGTTTTCCATCCAGAAGTTCAAGACCGGGAGGTAGTAGTGAGCGACCTTCCGGCATTGCTCCCGAGACTTCATTTGGCCCTGTCCGGGTACTCGGTTCAGCAGGTCAACAAACTCGATAAACGGATCCGGTACCAGGCCTTCCACACCCAGCAGTCGAGTGTGAAGATAGGCGCAGTTCGGATCGGTGGCCGGTAGCAGCGTGTCATAAAACACAGACCAGAGCAGATTAGCGGCGTCGTTGTTCTCCCAATGCTCCTCGAGCGCCGAGAGGGCGGTCACGATCAGATCGAGCTTGACCTCGAGTTCGGTAAAGCGCCCGTCTTCCATCTCGAAATCGAAGAGCGCATCAGGGTCCATCTCCATCAAGACGGAAGCCGCCAGTCCCGCGAAAAACTGAATCAAAATGTCGAAGCTTCGCTGCATCTGGCCACAGATCAGGATCGAATCATTGCTTTCGATGGCGCCGTTCAAGTCGGTGATGGCAGCGCGGATGACTTCGGGGTAGTCACTCTCCACGTCGATCTCGTCGAAAAATTCGGGAGGTGGCCCGGTGGGCAATGGGTAGACCTTGAGCACCGGAGCGGTCTCTTGCGATCTCTTGGGTGCCCGAGCTTCTTTGCTACCGACGTGAAGAGCCGCCACCACCGGGTCGGCCAGAGCCTCCTCGTCTGGAAGTTCGGGGAGAGCGGGCTCTGATGGCTCAGGCTCCTCCGGAGTAGCAGTCGCGTGCTGCTCTTCGGCTTCCTCAACGGGCGGTTCGGTGGGGGCTGCTCCTACCGGTTCCGGCTCGACGGCGTCCGGAGACGGCTCCGCAGCAAGGAGTTCGTCCACAGCAACTGAAGAAAGCTGCTGGGTCTGGGCGCTCGGACCCGCATCGGCTACCGGCTCTACCGGCAGCGGAAGGGACGGCTCAGGCCCGGGGACCGGGTCGGGTGTCTGGACAGGCTCGACTTTGCCCTCGGACTCCGAGACCGAAGCCTCACTCGGCGGGTCACCCTCTTCCTCCGACTCCTCTATAGTCTCAAGCTCTTCAGCTTCTAAAGGTGGAGAAGCTTCCTCTGCGGGCTCGACCGCAGAGACCGGCCCGGCTTCCACTTTCGGAGGCTCCGAGGCAGCTTCACTCGCGTGAGGAGCCAGCGCGCTCATCAGGTCTTCCGGCAGTTCCAGGGGGCCGACCGTCAAGGTCTGCTCGCCTAGGGTGAGCTCGAAGGTGATGGAATCGTCGCCTGCACGGGTCAAACGAGACTGCCTGGTGTCCAGAAAATAGGTGGCGGTCGCCGTGACCCACTCCTTGAGAATGGGAAGATACCGCAGAAGCTCCCGATTGGCCTTGGCGTCATTGGCCAATTCCTTCTCCCCGGGCTTAAGGGCGATCCATTCTCCCAGACTCAGGTAACCCCTGATCGGAATGCCTCCCAGGTCCAGAAGTCTAGCCGGGCGCCTGGGAGTCGGGGTGGCCCGAGTCGCCCCAACGAAAAACACCGATCGAACCAGCTTGGACCAGGGATCGGTGGCCTTTTCACCCAGCAATTCAAGTCGATCGCGCAATTGTAGGCGCGCCGATTCAAAGTCAACGGCAACACTCGAGTCCGTACCTAAATCCAGCAACACTGCGGTGGCACCGGCAACGGCCGCGAAGTACCTCGTCAAATAACTAAAAGCACGGCCAAGGGCCAGGACACCCCCCATAATTTGGGAGTCGCCCAGCTCGTTTTCAATGGCATCCACCAGACTATGAATCTCGGGGGGGGCCTCCCGAGGGGTATCTGGGAGTGGAAGCCCTGTCACTTTACGACCGCTCACAAGGAGTCACCTATTCCTTTAAAACTCACGCCCCCCCTCTATTCAAGGGGCAGCAGGCCTGCCAATGCGGCTACTTGCTGGACCGCCCGACCAAGTTCGTCGCGCCCGGTGGGCTTGGCCTGGAGATGCCCCTCCCCGCAAGCGCTCCACAGCACAAACGGACAAGACAATTCTCTGGAGAGTTCCTCCGAGGTACCATCGGACAAAGTGTAATCCAGGACCGCCGCAACCGGAGTAGGTCTATTCTGAAGTTCCTTCCTGGCTTCTGCAACACTGGGAACCAGCACCACCTGCACCTCGGGGAAACTCCCCACCCAAAATCTTTGAAATAGCGCTGCAAACAGTTTATCGTCCTCCGCGAGGAGAATCCAGGGATTGCTGGTCATGTCTTTCGGCCGCCCTTCAAATTTCCAAAGCGAATTTTACCATGACCGTGGCTTTGCAGGGAGGAGATATCCAATTAGACCTAAAGTCATGGTTAGTCCAGCCTCGGAGGCAGATGTGAAAAACCCCTTACCCGCAACGCTCTGGTTCTTGCGACACGACGCCGGTGTCGGGTTGCTCGAAGCAAACGGCTTTGTTCGTTCAAAGCACCCTACCAACGACAACGTCCTCTACACCCAAAATCGATTCCACCTTTTTCGAAACGGATTCTGGTTCGAAAAAGACGACCACAACCTCGTCTACCGCAACCCCTCCCGCAGTTTTTACCGATTGGCCAAAGATCTGGACCCTATGGGGATCCCGGGCTTGGGTGAGCATCGAGTAAAACTCGAGGAAGGATACCGGGAGATCGAACCTATCCTGCTGGCCCACGAAGAGTTCGTGGCAGGCGAGAGGGGCTCAAGTTATCGAGCCACTCTGATCCAACGAATGCCCAGGGCCGAACAGCGCTACGCCAAGAACTGGAAAGTCCTATTCGGTTGTGAGCGAAACCACGCGGTTCGATAGAACCCGGCTTTGATAGAGATTTCGCACGCCCGTCTCAATGACGGGTGTTTTTTTTAGAGATCAACCTCGTCGGCTTCTCCGGAGCGCTCCATCACAAGTTGATAGCGCAGTCGCGAATCCTTACCAAAACAGTCTTTGACGGCTCGATCAGCGAGTTCAAAATTATCGATCATGACCCGAAAAAGTGTTCGGCTCTCCGGATCCAGGGTGGTCTCTTTCAATTGACTCGGGGTCATCTCACCCAGGCCTTTGAAGCGAGTGATTTCAGCTTTGGTGTTGCCTTTCACCGTGGCCAGGACCTGATCCCGTTGTTCATCGGTCCAGGCCCACTCGGTCTTCTTTCCGTGCCTGACCCGATAGAGAGGCGGGCGACCGAGATAGACATGGCCCGCTTCCAAAAGCTCGGTCATGTAGCGAAAAAAGAAGGTCAGTAGAAGCCCCGCGATGTGGTGCCCATCGGAGTCGGCATCGGTCAGGATGACCACTCGTCCGTATCGCAGCTTCGAAAGATCGATATTCTTACCAACCCCGCAACCCAGGGCGGAGATGAGGTCTGCGATCTCTCGGTTGGCTCCGATCTTCTTGAGGCTGGCCTGTTCGGTATTCAGGACCTTTCCGCGAAGCGGTAGGATAGCCTGGTAGTGTCGATCTCGGGCTTGCTTGGCTGAACCACCGGCCGAATCGCCCTCGACGATGAAGATCTCACTTTCCCCGGCGTTATTACTGGAGCAATCGGCCAGTTTCCCCGGAAGGTTCAGGCGCTTGGTCACCTTCTTGCGAGCGACCAGCGCACCGGCCGCTTCGGCCGCCGCTCGTCGTTTGGCTCCAGCCACAATGCGGCCCACGATCCCATCGGAAACGCTGGGGTTGGTGAGCATAAACTGCTCCAGGGCGGGGGCTACAGCTCCCAGTACCGCCGACACGACCTCCGGGTTGTTCAGCCGGTCTTTGGTCTGTCCCTTAAACTGAGGATCCGGGACAAAGACCGATAGAACCGCCCTCACCCCATCCCGAATGTCGTCGGCGGAGATTTTGAGACCCTTGGTGGAGGTTCCGGAGATGTCCATGTAAGTCCTCACCGCTCGCACGATGGCAGACTTCAGACCCTGTTCGTGGGTGCCCCCCTGGTCGGTTTGAATGCCGTTGACGTAGCTCCGGATCGACTCCCCTGAAGCTTCCACCCACTGCAGTGCCACCTCCACCTTGGGATCCTCGCTCTTGGCAAAGGTGAATACCTGGTCGAAGATGGGATCCTTCGGCACTCCGGAGAGCAGCTTCTTGAGATAGCCCTCCAACCCATCACCCGGATCCAGACGATGGATGACGTCGTTGACCCGATCCTTGAAGGTGACCTTGCAACGATGAAGATAGCTCTTTCCTTCCAGAACTTCGTGGATCAAGGCCGGATCGAAGGCGGTACTCGGAAAGATTTCAGGATCTGGAGTAAAGGTTATGGAAGTCCCGGTGCCTCGCGCCTCCCCCACCTCCACCAGCGGCCCATCGGGGATACCTCTCTGGAAAGTCTGGCGATAGAGAATTCCGTTTCGTTTGACTTCGGCCGTCAGATTGATGGCCAGAGCATTGACCACACTCGCCCCCACCCCGTGCAAGCCGCCGCTGAAGGTGTAGTTGTCGCCTTCGAACTTTCCGCCCGCGTGGAGGGTAGTGAGGATCAACTCCAGGGCAGGCTTCCCCGATTCCGGGTGAACATCCACCGGGATCCCCCGGCCGTTGTCGTTGACCCGAATGGTCGAACCGTCTGCCTGGAGTTCTATCTCCACGTAGCTGGCAAAACCATTCATCACCTCATCCACGGAGTTGTCCACGATCTCCCAGATCAGATGATGCAGGCCCTGGTCATCGGTGGAGCCGATGTACATATGGGGCCGCTTGCGTACCGGCTCTAAACCGGTGAGCACGGTGATGTCGGAAGCGCTGTAAGAGCTCATTCTGTGTCCCTCGTGTCGTTAGTGTCGGGGTCCTGGGAATTCAAACCCAGGTCGAGCTGCTCGTTATCGAAGTTCGGATCATACTCGCTCTTCATCGGCAGTGAGCCGGAGGATACCGGCTCGGGGTTAGAGTCCAGAGATGGCTCTTCCGGCCCCACGATCCTCACTGGTTCCACCACCGGATTAAGGAGCCCCCTCTTGAGAAGGCGCTGGCCTTTCCCCGCTCGGGCGGTGAGCTTTACGTCTTTGGGGTGGACGATGATCTCTCGACCACCCTCGTCTCGTATCAGGCGTAACCCCTCCGGGGCCTGCTCATCCAGGGGCTGAAAGGCCACCACTCGATCGTCTCGCTCCAGCTTAATCACGGTCACACCCTTGCCGGCACCGGACAAGAAATTCACTTCTTCCAGCTTGCACAACGACCCCCGGCCAAAGCGGGTGGCGGTGGCCAGCAGTTGGGCTGAAGGGTTGCCCAGCTTGACTCCGATCACCTGTGCCCCTCCACTCGGACGGGCGAACTTTCGCCCGTTCTTGGTGGAACTCTCCATGTAACCTTGCAAGGAAAATCGAAAGCCTTTCCCATCCGATGTCATGGCCACCCCTTGCCACTCCGGTTCTTCCTCTCCCTGAGCAGTGACGGATCCCTGAAGTACGCGCTGATCCAGAATGAAACAGGCCACGATCTTCTCTCCGTCCTTGAAGGCAAAAGTTCCATGGATGGGCTCTCCGTAACCCGTGGTCTGGACGATATCGTTGACCAGACCACTGTAGCAGATGCCGTAGTTGGTGAAGAACACGATGGGAGAAAGGGTGGAGCCGCGAACCGCGTACTGCAGTTCGTCACCGGCCCGCAGACGCGCCTTGCTCAGGTCGGTGATGGTTCCCACTCGCCGGACCCAACCATCTCGGCTGACCAGCACGGTGGCGTCTTCGTCGACGATCAGGCTCTGCTCGTCGTAGCTGTACTCCTCAGCCCCTTTGACCAGCACCCTGGTGCGCCGAGAATCACCGTGGAGTCGGGCCATCTCTTGCATCTCTTCTTTCACCACTCCCCAGAGGCGAGATTTGGAGTCCAGAAGCATCTCTAGCTCTTCCTTCTGGCTGTTCTTCTCTTTCAACTCGTCCAGGACCGACTTCACATCGGGTCTGCCCAGACGATAGAGACGAAGCTCGAGGATGGCGTCGGTCTGCTTTTGGTCGAGGGGGAAGGTCTTCATCAACTTCTGGGCGGCATCGGCGCGACCATCGGAATTGCGAATGATATCGAGGGCGGTGTCCAGATCATCAAAGACAATCTGAAAACCTTTTAGTATATGGATGCGCTCTTTCAAGAGCCTCAAGTCGTGCTTCAGGCGACGTTCGGTCACCTCGAACCGAAACTCGTTGAAGTAGAGCAGCGCTTCTTTCAGACTCAGCCGGTCCGGGCGAACCCCCAACTGACTACGGTCGGGCACCAAGCAAGTCATGTTTACGTGAAAGCTGGAGCGGAGTTGGGTGTGCTTGTAGAGGTACGCCATGATGGTCTCGGGGTCGGCGTCTTTTTTCACCGTGAGCACCACTCGAATGACTTCGGTGGACTCATCTCGCACATCCAGCAGGTGGGGAACCTTGCGGTCCATGATGATCTGGCCGATGCTCTCCACCAGAGAGTTTTTGTTGACCTGATAAGGTATCGAGGTCACCACGATGTTGTTTTCGGAAAACTTCCCCTCTTCGATCTCGTACTCACCCCGGCAGCGAATCCGGCCCTGACCCTGTTCATAAATCTCGATGAGGGTGTTTCTATCTTCCAGAAGCTGCCCTCCGGTTGGAAAGTCGGGCCCTTTGATCTTGGTTACGAGTTTAGCGGTGTCGGCTTCGGGGTTGTCGATCAGATAGACCGCTGCCTCCACCACTTCGTTCAGGTTGTGGGGCGGGATGTTGGTGGCCACCCCCACGGCGATGCCGGTGCAGCCGTTGACCAGAAGCTGGGGAATGCGGGACGGCAGCACCTCAGGCTCCTCGGCGGAGTCGTCGAAGTTGGAGCGAAAGTCCACCGTCTCTTTGGTAATCTCCTCCAAAAACGGCACGGCTACTCTCTGCAGCTTGGCCTCGGTGTATCGGTAGGCGGCAGCGCCGTCGCCATCGATGGAGCCGAAGTTGCCCTGGCCTTCGATCAACGGATACCGCAACGACCAGGGCTGAGCCATGCGCACCAGGGCCTCGTAGACCGCGGAGTCGCCGTGGGGGTGATAGTTGCCCAACACCTGACCAACGATCTTGGCGCACTTCAGGGTTTTCTTGTCCGGCGTCAATTTTAAATCGCGGTACATGGCGTAGAGGATGCGACGCTGCACCGGCTTGAGGCCATCCCTCACGTCCGGTAGAGCCCGGGAGGTGATGACGGAGACCGCGTAATTCAGAAATTTGTTGCGGGTAATGGAGTGGAGATCCACATCGATCACCTCTCCGATATCGTAGCCGTCGGACTTTTTCTTTTTGGCCATTTAGCGAGCTTTCTTTTACAGGTTTAGAATGGTGAAACCACCAGGGTGCGGACCGGACAGGAGTCTCGATGCTCCCAAAGATAGATGCCTTGCCAGCGCCCCAGCAACATCTCTTTTCCCTCACAGGGAATCGTCAAAGACGACTGCATCAGCACCGTTTTGATATGGCTGGGCATATCGTCAGGCCCTTCCAGGGTGTGCTGAAAGCCGGGCTGGTCAAAGGGCACCAACCGCTCGAAGAAAAGCTCCAGATCGTGTCGGGCACTGGGATCGGCGTTTTCCTGAATGGTCAGCGAAGCCGAGGTATGCCGGAGAAACAGATTCACAAACCTGGTTTCTTCCGAAGCCAATCGGTTTAAGGCCGACTGCACCTCCCCCGTAATCTCGTGCATCCCTCGCCGGGGAGCCCTTATCTGAAGCCTTTCTCGGCCTAGTCCGGTGATCATTCGTTCACCTTATCGTTCTTCAGGAAAAATCCTTTGGAACAATTGTTCGATTACGCGTGATTTTTCGGGGCTATTCTTCGATGAAACTCCATGACGTTGCGGGCAGATAAAAACCGAGGCGCCATCACTCGAAAGTTGCTCCCGTCTCTTGCAAAAATTGCTCGAGGATGATCTCCTGACCTCCGAAGAGAGGGGTGCGGGGTAGTTGCTCGCGGGTGAGGACTTCCGGCCATCCTTCGGGGCGATTGGCCATGGAGTTATTACTCACCAAAGTCTCAGTCACGCTATCGAATTCGGATTCCGAAAGTTCGATCGCCAGTACCGTCATGTCGAAGACACCGGGAAACTCCACGCCCTGCACCCGGAAGCTACGCCAGTGACGGGCAAGATCGGCCAAACGGCGGGCCACTGCTAACGACTCCGGGTCGGTCCACTCCTCCCCCGCTTCTCGCCGCCAGGCCACTAGGGCGGCTTCGTCGGGGCGGATCCGGTAGCCGCCGACAAGGCAATAGCGGTCGTTGCAAAGGGCCAGCGGATGGTCGACCTTTCGCTCCAGAAGAAAGCGTCTTCGCCCCTTATCGCAGATGATGGCTGTAACGGATCCCAAGTCGTTCTCCAGATGTTTGGCCCCTCCCGTATCGCTCAAAATTCGCTCAGCGATCCCCGAAGCCGATAGCCCCGGGCGAGTCTTGTAACTGATGTAATACGGGGGGAAGAGGGGGAAGAAATCCTTCCACCAGGTCGCCTGATGAGCGCTACAGAAACCGGCCTCCACCACCACCTGAAGAGACTGATCCAGGAAAGCCTTCACGGGGGCGAAGCTCTCTGTGGTGGAGAGTAGCTCGCCCCCGCGCCGTATCGCGGGTAGCTCGGAGAAGGCGGCAAAAAAACCCAACTGTCCCATGAGCCAGCGCCACTCCGCTTTCTCCCCTTCGGGAAGCTCGAGGGAAGGGAGCGGAGCCAGCAAGCGATGGTTCATGATGACCTCAAACACGCCCCGCACCAACTCTCGCGGGGTGTCACCGGCTACCAAACGTGCAGCCTCTCGCGCGGTCATCACGCCCAAACCGGCACGCCGATTGACCGATTCCGCCAGGCTCCACCAGCGCTCGTAGAAATCGGCGTTGGCGCGCGCGTGCAGGCTCATCCGCTCGTTCCACAGCCAGTCCCCCATGGCAAACCGCTCGAAGCCGTCGAGGTAAGCCGTGGCTTGCGGGTCTTCTAAATCCAGCCCCAGTTTCACGAAGTCCTGGCGATCACCCAGCACGAAGAAGGCTACATTGGCCCACAGAACGCGCCGCACCTTATCCATCTCCAGAGGCTCGCCCACCAGGCCCAACGCGCGAAAGAACGGATAGCCTTTGTGCTGGTCGAAGTCGTATTCCACGCCCCGGCTAACCAGGTGGTCCACGAAGTAGCCGTCAGCCAGCATCAGGGCCACCGCCTCCTCCACCATGGCCCAGCTAACGAATACTCGGCGTTCGTGCTCACTCATCTCGCCGCAAGGCACCAGTCTTCCGATCAAAAAGTGGACGAGATCATGAAACAGGAACTTGGCCTCGTCCACTTCGCTCTCCCTGGGCACTGAAGGCAATCCGGAAAGACCGGGCCAAAAGTAAACCTGTTGCGAGCGAGTGCGCCCTAAACTGGTGAAAAGTCCTTGCCGGAGTGCAGCCTCCACCAGCTCTCCCAAAAAGCCGTCAAGACCCGAAAAGCAGTCGTTGGAAAAGACATCCTCTCTTACCGATCGCTGCAGGTCGACCACCTGCGGCTCGAAACTCAGGCCCAGGTGCTGGGCGTGGCGGTGCTGGGGTGCGAAAAAGTCCATGAGTTGGTCCAGAGCCGCGCTTCGAGCCGAAAGCTTCAGGCCGCGCTGGAGAGCTTGCTCTTGATAGGAGAGTCCCGTGCGAGCGTCACGAAAGCAGGCGTCCCACCAACCGCCCGCCTCTACTGCTGCGGTGGTGTCCAGATAGCCGGCTCGCCGGGCACTAAAATTCTGGTGCTTCCAGGTTCCGTCTTCGCTATACCACACTTCGATGGTGCACAGATGGTCCACCAGAGCCAGGTGCTGGAAGGACACATCGTCGCACGACCCTGGAGCCACCAAACGCGATTGTTCTCGGCAGACAACAGGGTAGTTTCCCTGAACCTGAAGACTTGCCACCTGTTCAGCGAGCGGTCCTCCACGGGGTGCTATCTGGTCACAGGTGACGCCGTGAGGCTTGAGATGATGCGACCACTCCTCGGCCTTACGCGGGTTTTCAGTGATCAGAGCGAGACGTCTTAGCGCCATGGGTCCTCTTCCCAGCCATACTCCTCCGGACTCTTGATCACGTAGCGATAGTCTTCCACGCCCCTCAAGCAAACCGCGATCAAGCCACATAGATAGCGAAGGGCCGCTTCGTTACCCACTCGGGGCGAGCGCTTGGATAACAGCTTACTCCAGTCGATCAGCCGCATCCCCATAAAAAGGACGGTCGCTCGGTTGGCGGGCCAAAAACTGTTGCGCTGCTCGCGGGCGGCCGGTCTTTCTTCAGGCACCCAGCCGTGGTTCCGGTGGGCCTGGAGGATCGCCTCCAGCAAGCGGATCGAGCGCTCCGGTTCGGGACCAAAAACACAAAACAGCGGATCATCCATGGCCTTGACAGCACTGCTGGTTAAGCGAGCCGTGGTGTCCATGCCGTGAGAGAGAAGTTCAATGATGACCTCCAGCGGTACACCGAACAGCCCCAGGGTGACAAAGGCCTGACCCGCGATGGAGTGATGACCGAGTTCGAGTACCTTTTTTACGTACTCAGGGCCGCCCGATGAACGGGAAGAGGGGTTCATATAGGTGACGACCGCCGCTGACTCTGCCAGGGTCACGAATTGAGAATTGCCGGATTCAAGTCCTAAACAGTTCCCGACCGCCGTCATGGTGGGTGTGGGTCGTTCCGCTTCCGGCTGGCTGGCCAGAAAAATACCCGGCCGAAGGACGTAGCGATCATCCCTTACTTCCCCTCCGGCCGCTTCGATGGTACGGGCGATCTGCCGTCGCAACTCGGTCACAAGGCCGGTTTCGCCCCTTCTATCAAGAGGCCTTCAGCGCCGACAGGGGACACGGGGTACGCACGAGTGATGGATGCCAGTCAAAAATCCCTCTAATTCTCGTTAGTCAGGCGTAATCGGTTTACCATCATCTTCACTAGGCACAGGATCTTCAGGACTCAGCCGTGCCACCCCATCTTCTCCGATGCGGGGATAGCCAGGTGGCGAAGCTTTATGAACGATGAGCTGATGATAGGGGTTCGGGCAGCGTACGATGGGCGGTTCATAGAGGTAGGGTACTCCCCGGCAGTCAGGGATCTCACGCAGATAGGAGGGCGACAAATCCGAAAGTGAAGCCGGGCGCGTGCCCTCATCGTAGTCCGATTCGTACATCTCAAAGCACGTGGCGATGTTCTTCAGGTTTGACAAACAGGCCGCGGGGCTGAATCCAAAGTATCGTGGAAAGCCCAGTAAGACCGCGATCAGCATAATGAACGAGCCTACTTGAAACGGAAGGCGTTGAGTGCCCTTCGCCCATACAAGACCCAACAGCACGCCTGCGATAGCGAGCCCGCCCCAGAATCCAAGCGGAAAGAAGATACCCATCATGAAAGTAGCCCCCGTCAGCACAAAGGCGCCGAAGAGCGTGAACCCGACCGACCGTGTCCACAGCCCTATGACAAGCGGCACCAGCAATGCCACCAGCACAATTGGCTTGGGAGCCACCGAGAAGTATGAAGTGGGACCTGAGTCCATCCAACCCGCCGTATAGAGCGGACCCTCAACCAACAGATTCATCCTTCATTCGTTCGGGACTAGCCTGGCATCCCCTGGAATTCTGTGAGCCCGATTAGTGCCATTCACTTCGGAAAACAGGGGGCAAATAGGGGTAGGTGGCTTTTTCTCCAAGAACGCAAAAAGCCCGTTGTTACGGGCTTTTCTTGGCGTGACCGGAGGGATTCGAACCCCCGACCTTCTGGTTCGTAGCCAGATGCTCTATCCAGCTGAGCTACGGTCACATCTTACCTGGCATTTCTAGCACAGGACCAAAGTCTTGTCAATTAGCTTTGCCGGGCCGGTCGTACCTAGAGTTAGCCCCAGCTTACCAGCATCCAGCGGCCCTGGGAGCGGTCCCACTCCCACAGGGTGCTGGCCTCGTGGAGCAGGTCGGGTCCGTAGACCACTCGCACTCGGCGGTGGCCTCCCTGACCACCACCGATCTGCTCGATCCGGTGAACCCGTCCTTCTGGCGGAGCCCCTACGTATGGACTTAAGGGGCCCAGTGCTTCGGGGGCTAACCGAGGTGCTTGAGGAGAGAGCAGGGTTTCAGCCCGCAGGAGGTCCTGGCGGCTCAGCAGTTCCAGAAACGACTCGACCGTGGCAGGCAAGGCGTTGACATCGGGTCCGTCACCCGCAGTCTGTGATACCACCGCGTTGCCCGGTGCATCGGCGGAAAAACTGAGGTCGGGGCTCTGGACGTAGGCTGACCGTCCGTCCTTCAGCAGGATCTCCTCCCAGCCTTCCCCGGCACTCGCCAGCCAGCGGACCTTGGTCTGCGTCCCCACTCGCCCCAGGATCTTGGCTGTGGTTTGAGGTTGCGAAAACACCGAAGAATTGCCTCGTAGATAGGCTCGGGTGGTCACTCGATCACCGATCGCCTCTCCCCCGCTCACTCCCGGGACGTGCCTGGTGGGAAGCCCGCCGGGCCCCGATGCCGTCGTGCTAGCGGAGGGAACGGCCGGCGCGTCCTGAGGTGGTGGAGGTTGCGTCGGCCGATTCGTGCTACTGTCTAGAAACGGCCGGGTCGGAAATCTGGTCACGACCTGGCCCATCGCCTCGTCGGAAAAATCCAATTGTGGTGCGGCCTCCAACTCCTTGATACTGCTCTCCTTACCTTGATCCAGAATCTGGGGCAACCACAGCGCGCCCACTACCGTAACAAAAACCAGCGTTATCCAGAAGGAGAGGTATATCTTTTTCGACCAGGAACCCACTCTTGCAGTATTGGGTCTGACGGACCCTAAACCCTTTCCTATGTCGCAGCAGTACACCGAAATCTTGAAGGAAACTTCGCGAGCTTTCTACCTCAGCCTGGTGGTCCTGCCCCGGGGAGCCCGTGAACCACTGAGCCTGGCCTACTTGCTGGCCCGGGCAGCCGACACCGTAGCCGACTCGCCCACCGAACACCCGTCCCGGCGGGCCCCTACTTTGCGGCGAATGCAGAGCGCTCTCCAGAACCCTTCGGGAGCTCACCAGGAAGATTTAAAGCTGTTCCGCCCGGAGAAGGCCGGGGAACGCAAACTCCTCGAACTGTACCCTCACCTTCCGGCACTCCTGGAAGAGGTCGAACCCTCTTTACGCCAACTGATTCAGGACGTGGTATCAACCCTCATCGAAGGAATGTTGTGGGATCAGGAACTTTTCCACCAGGGTCCTGGAGCGGCCGGTTTGAGCGCTGAACAATTGGAGCGCTATACCTACCTGGTTGCCGGGTGCGTCGGACCTTTCTGGTCGAAAATTTGTGCCTGGACAGACCCGCGCCTCGCCCACTTGACTGCCGAAGATGAGAGGGCTGTAGAATTCGGGAAAGCGCTCCAATGGACCAACATTCTGCGGGATGCCTCCAAGGACCAGCTTGAGTGCCGGCACTACCTTCCCTCGCTGGAAAGTGCGGCACTGATTCCGGCTTTTCTCACTGGAAGTCACCGGGCCTTGCGGGCTTTTGAATCAGCCTGCGGATACCCAGCGCTGTTTCCCCGTTTTTACATCCGCCACCGTCTCGCGGTTTTCTTGCCCCTGGTGCTGGGCCTCAGGACGCTCGAGCTTCTTTTTCTAGCGGGTGGACCGAGACCCGAGCAGCGCATCAAGGTTTCAAGACCCGAAGTGTTTGGTTGGATCGCAGCAGGCCTGTTCGCAGGCTGCAACGATACAGTCTTGAAAAGCATTCTACGATACCTGCTTGGTCGAGCGCAGCGAGCCTTGCAACGAATGGAGAACGACCTTGCCTAACCTTAAGACCTGGATTCTCATCCTTCTTATGGCCACGATTCAGGGAAGCTGGGCTCAGAGCCTGACCCCCCAGGCCAGAAAAAAGCTGGACAACGATATCCGCTACCTGGTGGGTCAGCAGTCCGGGTTTGCTGACATCGCCGTAGCGGTGGTGGACTCCCAGGGAGTGGTTTCCCAGGTCAACGGCTCCCGCCTCTTTCCCCTGGCCAGTGTCTTTAAGCTCCCCCTGATGCTGGCCGTGCTCAAGAAACAGGAGGAAGGTAAGTTTCCCTCCGCGGGGTCCACCCTCACGGTCACAACCTCCGATCAATGCATCGGAAGCGGAACCCTCGCTAAACAAGGAGTTGGAGCCACGGTTTCGGTGGATAAGGCCCTGCGTCTGATGATGAGCATTTCCGACAACACAGCTACCGATCTCCTGTTTCGAAATCTCGGTACCGCCACTCTCGATCCGTGGCTAGCCAGCCTCGGCTTCAAAAACTCCGAGATCATCCTGACCAATCGCCAGGCCTGGCTGTTGTCTCTGGGCAAAGTGCCTGGATGGGGAAGATCCACCCCGGAGGAACGGGTTCGGGCCTGGGAAAAGCTAGACCGAGCCGGCCGACTGAATCTGGCTGAAAAGATCGAAAGTCAGGCCCGAAGCCTGACCCTTTCACAATTTCAAGCCATTGAAGACGCCTCCACCGGC
>JBAYRN010000067.1:0-30785 GCA_041676625.1 Vulcanimicrobiota bacterium | reverse complement strand
ATCTTGTCGTTGGTCTACAAGTTGGGCCTGAGCGCTCAGAAAAGGTGGCGCAAGCTACGCGGCTTCCGTCACCTGGCCGACGTCATAAGCGGTGTGAAGTTCGCCGATGGAATCAAAGTTGAATTACAAGGAGGCCGGTGGGGAAGCTGCTGCTTGATTTCCGCGCCGTACACCAGATTTGACTATAACTCTGAGGCCGGGACCCCCTTCTTCGTAATCCTGAATGAAGGCGGTGACCTCTAGCCTGTGAGCGCCTTGAGGCAAGGCTGAGGGAGGTTCTACATTGAGGGTAACGGTCTCGAACGGCTCTCCGGGTTGTACCGAATGCTGAGTTGAGATTTTCGTGAACGGTTTGACATCTTCACCATCGAGTTTAATTTCTAAAGCGGCAAGGTCACTTTGAAGAAAGGATGCCTCACCTACTGTAATTTGCGGTGATTCCAGTCCATAATGCTGGCTGCAAGACAAATTCGGGATTCCAGTGCTGCAATCGAGCCACCCTGCTGTTCTAGAATCTCAGGCAAACGGTCGACACACTCGGCCATTTCCGGCCATTTACCGATCCGTACTTTCTGGCCGATTTCGTAGAAAGATATCGGGCTAAGGAATACGGTTACAGCATTGGTGAGTGTAAATATCGCGCTTTCGGAAAGTCGATTGTCGCCGGTTAGGCTCCACGCCCAGGTGTGCGTGTCCAATAGAACAGACTTCAAACGCTGTCCTCCCAGAGTTCAAGCTCGCTTTCATCCATCGGCGCTAAGAAATCGGGTCCCGGTCCGGCGATGATGTCTTTAAGCACTCCAATCTGAAAGTTCCCCTGGGGAATCGCTACCAATCTTACGGCAGGCTTGTTGCCTTTCGCAATGATTACTTCTTCACCAGCCAGGGCGGCATCGATCAGCTTGGATAGGTTGGTTTTGGCCACATGAACTGTAACTTGTTTCATCATCCGTTCCTTTAGCTAATGTAGCTAATGGGAAGTGGAAGTGTCAATCTTTACCGGGCGTTAGGAGTATCGCTCCGAGACTTTTTCCCAGTTCACCAGGTCCCACCAGGCTTTCAAGTAGTCGCCTCGGCGGTTCTGGTAGTTGAGGTAGTAGGCGTGCTCCCAGACGTCGTTTCCTAAGAGCGGAACGTCGTGGCTGCAGAGCAGGAGGGAGTCTTGGTTGGGGGTGGTGCGAATGTTTAGGTAGCCGGTCGAGGGGTCGGCGGCAAGCCAGACCCAGCCGGATCCGAAGAGGCCTGCCCCGGCCGCTTGAAACTTCTTCTGAAGATTCTCAAGCGTTCCGAAGTCGCGCTCGATGGCCGCCGTCAGGGCCTTGTCGGGCGCTGTCTTTTTGGCCTTTTCGGGGGGCAGCATGCTTTGCCAAAAGAGGCTGTGGTTGTGGTGCCCCCCACCGTGGTTTCGCACTCCTTTTTGCAAGGATTCGGGCAGTTCGTTGAGCTTGCCGAGCAAGTCTTCCAGGGGCCAGGAGGCGTAGTCGGGATGGCCTTCCAGGGCTTTATTGAGGTTATTCACGTAGCCCTGGTGGTGCTTGCCGTGGTGGATCTGCATGGTTTGGGATCCGATGACCGGTTCCAGGGCATCGGTGGCGTAAGGCAAGGGAGGAAGGGTGAAGGGTTCGGTGGCGGCCTGGGCTTCTTCAGCAAGGGAAAACGGAAGAGCCAGAGCGGCCAGGCCCACTGCCCCCATCTGCAAAGTTTCTCTACGGGTTAGTCTCAAGTTGATCATAAGTTCATCCTTTCCAATTCTGCGATAAAATGCCCCCTAAAAACGGGCTAACTTCTGGTGCTCCACCATAGAACAGCGGTCGCTCACCACCCTGATTCCCCGATCTTCCAGGGCTTTGGCAAACTCGTCATTGACGATCCCCTGCTGGAGCCAGACCGTGCGAGGTCGCGCTCCCAGCACATCGTCGAGGTGCTCCATCAGTAGCTCGCTACGGCGGAAGAACACCACCATGTCAGGGGCAGCGTCGAACTCTCGTAACTGGGTGGCCGATCGCTCCGCCAGGCTGTTTTTTCCGCTGGGGTGCACCCCCCAGATCTGATGACCTTTCTGCTTGAGGTAGGCGGGCACGTAATAGGCGGGCTTTTCGGTTTTCTCGCTGATCCCGATGACAGCGACGGTTTTGGCTTCCTGAAATACCGCCCGATAGAGGTCCCGCTCCTGGAGCCTACTTTGAATAGCAGCCAGGCGATCTTGCCCTACTTTCCAGGGGCTCGGAAAAAACCTAAGATTGGTCTTTACCAACTCCACGGTGGCCCGGGTCGAGGCCTCCAACAGGTGGGCCCCGGCCAGAAGATCGGCGGTCATGGAACGGGGGCAAGCCTGCAACGCCTCGGGCAGTTGCTCCAGCAAGCCGAGGGTTGTCTCGGCGCCCGAGAGGGGGGACTCGGTCGCTTGTTTTAGCCAGGGCACGACATCTTCTCCGGCTCGCTTGGCCCGGATATACCCCTCGAAGGCACCCCCGTCGCTCAAGGCCATTTCCTCCAACCGGGCCATGGGCTCGGCAGCCGTTGAGTAACGACACTTCACGTAAAGGGCGGCTCCGGCCGCTCCCGCCACCATGGCGGCCAGACCTCCCGCTTTGCCCGGAGCAGGCCCGGACAGCTCTTTTAGCAATTCAGAAACCACGATTCACCTACCTCTCTAAAAAAAGACAACGAGGTCTTTTTTGGCAACAGAGCAAATCCCTGTTGATGAACAAGTTTGGCGAACCGAAGGCCGTCGATGCATTGCAACACTGAACGCCGAATTCAAGAAACTCTGCGGGGGCTGGCTCAGGACCCGGCTTGCCTGGAGGCATTCGCCAGGCTGCAGGGGGGAGTGGAGGCAGCCTCACTCAAGGACAGGTGGCTGCGCTTTTTGCAATACGCGGCCCTCGATCCCTACACACCCGAGCGGGTGGCGCTGGTTCGTCAGAAGCAAGAGCCCTGGGGAGCCGCCTGGGTAGCCTCGGCCCTGGAGGTGTGCAAACTCAGAGACACGGAGTTCAATCTGATGCTGGAGGAGAGCATGACCGACCGCTTTCAATTGGCCGTAGCGTTGCTACAGGTAAATTCTGATTAGACCCTAAGTTTTAACCATGCGAACCTATAAAACTTTGGAGACTTCTTTAGTCCACGCCGGTACTCCGCACCCTCGGATCGAGGGTGCCGTTTCCTCTCCCATCTTTTGCTCGGTCAACTACGAATCGAAGGGAGAGGCTTCTTATCACGAGCTTGGCTACCTACGCTTAAGTAGAAGTCCCAACCACTTGGAGCTGCATCAAAAGCTTTGTACCATTGAAAAGGGTGAAGCAGCCCTGGTGACTGCCAGCGGCATGGCCGCTATCTCCACGGCTCTGATGAGCCAACTCCGGCCGGGCGATCACATCCTGGTGCAAGAAGGCTTGTACGGCGGCACCTACACCTTTTTGACCGAAGACCTGAACAAATGGGGGGTGCGCTGCAGCTTCGTAGACGGCAACCGCCCTGAGACTTGGAAAGCGCAGCGGCAAGACAACACCAAACTTTTTTACCTGGAGGCGGTGGGCAACCCCTTGACTCGAGTTTCGGCCCTGGCTGAAGCCGTCGAGTTCTGCAAACAGGAAAAACTGCTGTCCATCATCGACAGCACCTTTGTCTCTCCGGTAAATTTTCAACCTCTGGAATTCGGATTTGACCTGGTGGTGCACAGCGCCACCAAGTACCTCAACGGGCATTCGGATGTGCTGGCGGGGGCCCTGGTCGGCTCGGCTGCGTCGATCGAGAAGGCACTGCATCTGCAGGTTCATCTGGGTGCCACCCTGGACCCACACGCTTGCTTTCTATTGAATCGGGGCCTCAAGACTCTGGCCCTGCGAGTCAGGCAGCAAAACGCCAGCGCTCTAGCCCTGGCTCGAGCCCTGGAAGCCCACCCCGGAGTCGATCGGGTGTATTATCCGGGGTTGGAGAGCCACCCCGACCATAGCCGTGCTCGAAAGCTCTTTAAAGGGTTTGGCGGGGTCTTGAGCTTTGAGACGAACCGAAACCTTGAAGCCCTCACCGCGGGTCTGTCCCTGGCCATCGTGGCACCCAGCCTAGGCGGGGTAGAGACCCTGGTCTGCTGCCCCGCCCAGACCTCCCATTTAGGGATGACGCCGGCCCAGAGACAGGAAATAGGTATCGCCGATAACCTGCTGAGGGTGTCGGTGGGAATCGAAGACAAGGACGAACTGATTGAAGACTTCCTGGAGGCAATTTCTCGGGCTTGACAAGCCGCCCCAAAGGCAATAATCTCCAATTGACGACACGTTTGTCTTTAATTGATTGGAGGGTTCGATATTGAAACCTCATCGCGTGTTTATACTGACTTCCCTCGCTCTGGCGGGGTCGGTCGGAACAACCCTGGGCCTGTGGATGGTCCTGGGCTGGTGGGGCCTGGTACCTTTGCCGAATTTTTCTACCCTGCTGGCTACCCACTCCCAGCTTCAGGTTTACGGATTTGTGGGACTTTATACCCTGGGGGTGGCCATGATGGTCTTGCCGACCTTTCTAAACACCACCCTTCAACCGGCCTGGCTGGCTTACACTTCGTTGGCTCTCATGCTAGCGGGGATCGGACTGAATCTGTCCGGCCCCACGTTGGCAGGCGGGCTCTGCCAGTCCCTCTCGACTCTGGCCTTTCTGATAGTCTTGCGCCTCACTCGAAAGTCGGCTGCGCCCCGGAAGGTGGAGAGTTCCCCCCTTACTCGAGGCCACGCCTTTTACTTGTCCACGGGCTCCCTCTGGCTGATGGTTTGTCCGCTGTTGGCTCTCAAGAACTCCACTTTGGCCCTGGAAACCGTCTTGTGGGGCTTTGCCGGGCTCTTCATCGCCGGGATCGGACTACGGGTTCATACCAGTATTCTGGGGATCCGGGGTATCCACGCAAAGCTCCTCCTGCCTTCGGCTCTCCTCTGGAATCTGGCGCTCATCTTGCGCTGGACCGGTCCTGAGAACGCCTGGGTCCTGGCCCTGGTGGGCGGAGTGGGACTGTTTTTGTGGGCCCTGAGGCCCTTCCGTAAGGCGAGCCTTCCGCCGGCCGGGGGCTCCTGGCTCCGCCCCTTCGTACGCACTTCCTACTTCTGGCTCATCGTCGCGGTTATTCTTACCGGGGCTCACGCCTTCGGCTATCCGGGGCTGGACGGCCCCATTCGACACACCCTGGGTGTGGGATTCGTGATCACCATGATGATGGGGATGGGGATGCGGATGATCCCGGCTTTCGAGACCAAACGAATTCCCTGGGCCGGAGGCCCCTGGCTGATCTACGGCCTGGTGACCGTGGGAACGGCCATCCGCTTGCCCGCTCAGGCTACCATGGATCTGGACTGGCTGGCCCTGGCAGGCACCCTCCAGTTTCTCAGTATTCTGAGCTTCATAGGTCTGATGCTGGCCACCTATATGTTCGGCAAGATCGTCTGCTACGAAGCACCCGCCCCACCGACCCATATCTTTCAGAACCAATCCCCGAAAGGAGAATCCAACCATGCAACTACTACCCCAGGAGCACGGATTCGATCAACCGCTCGGCTTGCTGAGCGACTGCCATCGTAGAGTAGAGCGCTTCCTCAAGATCTTGGAGATCGTGGGGCAAGAGGCCCCGGAGAAGTCGCTTTCTTCCCCCTACGACAAAGAGCTTCAAAACGCCCTGAACTACTTTCGAGACGCCGCGCCCAAACACACCCAGGATGAAGAGGAGTCGCTCTTCCCCAGGATCAGCCATCATCAGCAGGCCTCGGCCATCATCGACCGATTGGAGAAGGAGCACGCGCTCTCCGACCCCCTTCACGCCGAGGTCGAGGTGTTGGGGCGTCGCTGGCATACTCAAGGGCACCTGGACGCCTCGGAGCGGGCACGCTTTCGGGAGTGCGTGGACCTTTTGTTGAACCTCTATCGAGAGCACATCCGGATCGAAGACGAAGAACTGTTTCCGTTGGCCGCCTCCCTGCTGGACGCGCCGACCCTGGAGACGATCGGTAAAGAGATGGCGGCCCGCCGCAACTTGCAAGGAGTACAAAAAATTTGAACCTGTTCGCCTACGGTTTTCGAGTCTTTTTTTTCCTCAGCGGTCTGTCCGCCCTGGCCCTGGTGCTGGGGTGGGTCTGCGTCTTGCTGGGGGGGCATACCCTGGCCATCGCCGATCCTGTGAGCTGGCATGCCCACGAGATGTTGTTCGGGTTTGTGGGGGCGATGATCGCGGGATTTCTTCTTACCGCGGTCCCTAACTGGACCGGCTCGAAGGCCCGCCATGGGTTTCCTCTGATCGTTTTGGCGGCTCTCTGGGTCGCCGCGAGGTTACTACTGTTTATCTCGGACTCTCAGCTTGGTGGGTTGGTCGATCTGGCTTTTTTCCCCGGCTTGATGGCGTTACTGGTCCCCCCTCTGGTTCGATCCAAACAGCCGAAAACTCTGGTCTTTGTACCCATTCTTACTATCCTTTGGGTGTCCAACTTGCTGATGCACTTGCAGAGTTGGCGCGTGGCCGATACCCGGTCCCACGGCCTCTCACTGGGGATAAGTTTGATAATTCTGCTGATAACTCTGATCGGGGGCCGGGTGTTCCCCTTCTTTACCCGGGTGGCCTTGAATACCGATCCGAAGCTTTCTCCCCGCATCGACGCCCTCTGCGCTCTCTCCATCGTGCTCTTACCCATCTTGGAAATATTCAGAGCACCAGCGGGGGTCATGGTTGGCTGGAGTATTCTGGCCGTGCTGGTCCATAGCGTGCGTCTGTGGGGTTGGACGTCCATCAAGATCTGGCGTGTTCCTCTGGTCTGGGTGCTTCACGTGGGCTACGCCTGGCTGATCGTCGGCCTTGCTTTGAAAGGACTGGCGGCTCTGGGGCTGGTCACTCCGGCCTCGGCCATCCACGCTTTCACCGCCGGAGCCATGGGAGTGACCGGGCTCGGCATCATGTCTCGGGCCTCACTGGGCCATACCGGCCGCCCTCTCAGACCAACCCGACCCACCGTCTGTTCCTTTGTGCTGGTCAACCTGGCCGCTCTGTTGCGAGTCTTCGGGCCCCTGGCCGGGCTGGATGCCAACCTTTCCTACGGCCTATCGGGCGGACTCTGGTGCCTGGCGTTCCTACTGTTTCTGGGTGTCTACTCGCCCATTCTGTTCTCAGCCCGGGCGGATGGAAAGCCAGGCTAATAGGGGAACTACAGAAGTCGTCGGCAGTGGGGTGGGCGAACGGCCTCCGGGTCATCCAACCAAGCGATCTCCACCACGCCTTCGGCAAAGGTTTCTCCGGTCTGGATCCGGGCTAGTTCAGCCATGGAGTGGCTCCATCCGTCGAGCCACCACTTCAGGCGTTCTTTTTCGAGCTCCGATCCTTGATGGGAGACATACAGTTCAATGATGCTGTCGTGCTCTACTTCTCCCCGTTCCGTGGCTCCCCCCACACAGATCTCGGCAGTCCCGAACTGAGCCGGGTCAAACTTTTCTTTGATACCATCGAGCAGGCGCTCTCTCCAGTGCCAGTGACCATCTTGAGAAGCCGGAAGTCGCTGGCCCAGGATCCCGAGGTGCCTCCATTCCACGAAGTTGGTGAGGAGCCAGGAAATGGTTTCCAGCAGAATACTCTCCTCGGTAAGAAAATCTTCAGAGTCAGCCGCCGTGGGATCGCTTACCGAGATAGAGCCGATGGACCGACCCCCCATGTGGATCGGCTCGGTCAGCCCGGGTGCCTCGGGATCAAAGTTGCTACTAGCGTAGCTCTGCTCGTGGTATTCGATGCAGCAGCCCGTCGTTTCCGGATGCTGCCAGCCGCTACCGACCACGCCCGCGATCTTCTGGAAGACCGTGTCCAACGGCATCACGGGAGAGAGGGTCAGCCGCTGGATCTGATACAGACAACGGAGTTCTTTTTCGCGCTCTCGGAGCGTCCTGATAAGTATGTCCATTCTTGGACCGTTGTTTTGTCCTCAGCGCACTTTCAACCTTCAAGGTTACCAATCTTGCTGGTCGAGTTCGGCCTGTCCCCCCCAGGGTTTCTCCCGTTCGAACTGCTGCTTCATTTCGGCCACCAGGGAGGGTTCTACGGGGTCTGCCTGGTTGCCCCAGGAGCTTCGAATGTAGGTAGCCACGGCGGCAATTTCATCGTCCGAGAGCTGGTTATGAAAGCTGGGCATGGCTCCCCGGTAGGTGGTGCCTTCCACTTCGATCTCCCCGCTGACCCCGTAGAGCACAATGGCCGACAGGCGAGAGGGCGGACCGGTCACCCAGGAGGAGCCGGCCAGTGGCGGAAAGGCGGCGCCGAGGCCCAGGCCGGTAGCCTGGTGACAGGCCTGGCAGTTTCTCTTGTACACCGTCTCCCCCAACTCCAACAGCGAGCCTCCACCCGCTTCCGAAGCCAGGGCCATCCTGACTTCGTGCGGGGTTCGCATGTCGCCGTCTCGAAACTGCAGGCTATCGGTTTGCATCCACAGATAGGTGATGCCGAACCCTAGAAAAAGCGTCAGCAGCAGTGGGGGCACAGGCAGCCACCGGGCCGAGACCCCCTCTATCGGATCGGGTTTCTCCCGGGCAATCTTGTCTGCTTTAAAATCGTTGCTCATTGCTCGTCTGCCTCTCCAGCCGTGGGTGGCTCCTGGTCGCGCTTGAGCGATAGCAGATAGGCCACCAGGGCTTCGGCCTCTTGCGAGGGTATGATCCATTCGTCTTCGCTGTTGGGAACTTTCAGAGCCGACTCGGAAGGCTGCTCACCTTGGGTTTTTTCGTAAAGGAATGCGTGTCGGGGCATAATGCTCCAGTCCACCAACATACGCGGATCGTAGAGGTGCAGGTGGTGCCACTCCGCGCTGGGCTGTCGGGAGCCTACGTTGGAAAGATCCGGCCCGGTCCGGGAAGTGCCCATGAGGTGGGGCTGGTCGTGGATGTAGTCGGAGGGCACACTGGCCCGGCCCCATCCGAAGCTTTCATCGGCTCCAGCCACCGGGTCTCGGACTTGTTGGGAGTGGCAGTAGATGCACCCATACTCGATATAGATCCTGCGGCCGAGGGCCTGTTCGTCGGTGTAGGGCTCTTGCACGCTGACCCCTTCGTTTTGCACCACGCCCATCTGCAGCCGAGGCAGGACCACCAGCATGAAGATGCTCAGCAAGAGGGTGCTGCTGCCGCCGAAGACAAAGATGTATGCTTTTTTCATAAGGCCTCCTCTTTGGCCCGGCGAGACTCCCAGAGCAAGCTCCCTACGTTGAAAGCCAGGATGAGGTGAGAGATCAACATGAGCGTACCTCCAAAGCTTCGACCGATCAGATAAGGCATGGTGACCTCCACCGAGGCCTGGAAGCTACCGGAGGGGTCGCGCAGGGCCATTCCCTGCAGCGCTCCGCCGATGCCCAGCGCCACCGCGTAGATCAGGATGCCGATGGACGCGATCCAGAAGTGGGCGTTGACCAGGCCCGGGCGAGTCCAGTCCCGACCCAGCAATCGGGGTAGCGCAAAGTAGATGCCTCCGAAGAACACCATGGTGGTGAATCCGTATAGCCCCAGGTGGGCGTGGGAGACCGTCCAGTGAGTGAAGTGGGTGACGTAGTTGAAAGTTCGGATAGAGTGGAGACAGCCCTGGAGAGAGCTGATGGTGTACATCATGGCCCCGAATACCACGAATCGTAGAACCACGGATTCCTTCAGAACCTGAAAGTGCCGGTAAGCCGTGACGTGGTGGTTGATGGCCACGGTCACCACCGGGATCACCATGCCGACACTCATCACGATGGAGAGGTTGATGAGCCAGGTGGGGAGAGGTGAGCCCACCAGGTGGTGACCTCCGACCTGGGAGTAAAACAAGGCCAGACCCCAGAAGCCGAAGAGCGAAAGTTGATAAGAGGCGATGGGGTGACCGATGATCTTGGGCAGTAAGTAATACACGATTCCCAAGCCCAGAGGGGTGACCCACAGCCCTAGGACGTTGTGGGCGAACCACCAGTTTACGATGGCCTGTTGGGCACCGACGTGGAGAAAGTGGGTGTTGGCTATGACGAACAGTACGGGGAACCAGATAAAGGCCGCCAACACGTACCAGAGGGTCACGTAAAGATGCTTCTCTTTACTCACCAGTACGGTTCGAAAGAGGGGGATAGCCACCATGGCTCCGGCCACTGCCAGCAAGATGTCGATGGGCCACCAGAACTCGAGCCACTCCAGGCCGTCGGAGTAGCCGAGCAAGATCCCCGTACACCCCAGGACCACGCCGATGTTCCAGATAAACCCCGCCACGGTCAGGATCCCGCCGCTGCGCAGAGGAACCTTGGCGATCCGGGGGACCAGCCAGAGGCATAAGCCGAGCCCCGAGAAGCTGAGCCAGCCGTAGGCGATGATGTTGAGGTGGAGAGTTCGGACCTTACCGAAGCTCAGGTAATCGTAGGCATCGAACAGGGTTGGTTGGTGAAGTTTAAAGGAGGCCAGCAGGCCAAGAAAAGAGCCTATCAACAGCCACACGATGGAGGAAACGATGAAGAACAAGATCGGGTTCTTGGCCGAACGATCGAGTTCTCTCCACTTGCGGCTCATATCGCTGGTTTGGTCGGGTTCGGGCTCCCCTGCTTCCCCTCCCGAGAATATAGCGAGTGCCGCTTCAGGCGGCACCAGGACTTGCTTCTGGATGAGGGCTACCACGAAGGCAATCATGGCGGTAACCGAGATCACGAAAGTCAGGACCAGAAATGCAACTTGAGTATCCAAAATGTACTTGCCCTCTGCTCTCTTTCTGTTACTATCCAATTAACGACAAAGTTGTCTTTAATCATTTTCTACAGGAGATTTTGTGAAACGTCAAGAGTCAGGTGAGCTGATTTACTTCGTATCCGGGTTATGGTGCCAGACCTGCGGCTCGACCGTGGAGTCCATGACCAGTCGTAGTCCGGAGGTGGAGAAATCCAGACTGAATTTCGCCACAAAAATCCTCACCATCACGCCGCGTGAGTCGGTTGACCCGGAGAAAGTGCACCAGGGCATTTTGGAGCTCACCGTTCCCTCCGGCTTCGCTCTCAAGCGGTTGGAATCGGGCTGGCTTCACGGTTTCAAGCAGCAACTGCAGGAGGAGATGCAGCGGCGGATCCGCCCGGTGCAAACCGCCATCGTTTTCTTTCTGGCTATGTGGTCTTCCACGTTTGCCTTTGCGGGGTATATCGGAGGGCTGCCGCCCGAACAGGATTATCTCCTGGCCTGTCTGACCACGGTGGCCGGTCTACCCGCTGTTTTACTCGGCGTGCAGCCCTTTGCCCGGGCCGGAATTCGGGCCCTCTTGAGCGGCCGAACGCTGACCCTGGACCTGTTCATCTCCATCGGAGCGGTCAGCGCCGCCTCGGTATCTCTGATTTATCTCTATCAGGGGAAGGCCTCCACCTACGCCGACTCGGCAGCCATGATTCTGGCGATCCTTCTTTTGGCCAAGCTCCTCGATGCCAATCTTTCCCACGCCTTGTCGAGTCGCATTCTCAATACCGTGAAACCCTTGCAAGAGAGCGTCCGGGTCTTTCGCCAGGAGAGCTGGAAAGAGCGGCCGGTCTCCCAGATCCGCAAAGGGGAGCGGTTGCGCCTGGAGCCCGGTGCCACGGTGCCGGTGGACGGTTACGTCCGGGGGGCGGGGGCTCGGGTGGACCGGCACCTGGTCTCCGGGGAGACCACGATCTACGACCTGCAAGAGGGCGACGAGATCCTGGCCGGATTCGTCGCTCACACGGCTCTGGAAATGGAGGTTAGTCGCCCCATGGGAGGCCGTACCATCGACGCCTGGGCTGAATCGGCGCTGGTCTCGCCAGGTCGGGATCACGTCTTCTCCAATCTGCTCAAACACCTTGAACAAAGGTTGGTGCAATTGGCCCTGGCAGGCTCGGTCCTGGTGGCGGCCATTCGAACCGGAGTGACCAATTCGGCGGAAGAAGGTCTGGAAGGCTTTTTCGTGGGCGTCCTCATTTTTTGTCCCTGTCTGTTTGCCGGTATCCTACCTCTAGCCCGGCAGATGATCGCTCTGCGGCTTAGACGCTGGGGTGTTCTTCTGCAGCGTCCGGAAGCGCTCTTCGATCTCCTCACCATCGAGCGGATCTACCTGGACAAGACAGGGACCCTGGAGGGTCTGAATACTCACTTTGAGCCCCTCTCAGAAGACCCGACTCGGGTCCAAACCGCTCAAAATCTCCTCTCGAACCTGCGGGTCCACTGTCGCCATCCTGTGCTGCGGGGGCTCCAGCAGGCTGGGGAAGAAGCGCGAGCCTCCGGAGCCCCTCTGGCGGTCCGAGAGGACGCCGGCCAGGGGGTTAGCGCGGACTTTCCCGAGGGTACCCTCACGGTGGGTCGGCCGGAGTACGTGCGCCGACAGATCGGTGCCTCCTCGGGTGGCCCGGAGACTCACTACCCGCTGGTGGCTCTGGACCGCAGCGTGGTCGGTATTCTGGTTTCTAAAGCCCACTTTGATCATCTGGCCGCAAAGTTTCTCGATGAACTGGCTGAAGAAACCAACGGAGGTCTGACGGTCGAGATCCTTTCGGGCGATCCCGACCCAGAGGCTGCGGCCCGGTACAGTACCGGGAAATGGCCGCTCATCTACAGCGGTGATCTCTCCCCGGAAGAAAAGGCCGACCGCATCGTGAACCCAGCTCTGTTTGTGGGTGATGGACTCAACGACTCGCCGGCCCTGGGACGGGCTCGGGTCAGTTGTCGGATCGGGGAACGGGCCCGAGACTTCGTGCCGGTGGACCTCCATATCCTGGGGAGCAACCTACCGGCATTGCTTCGGGTGCTAAACTACGCCAGGCGATTCGTGCAGGTACTCAAGCAAACCACGGCCCTGGCTTTCCTCTACAACGTCATCGCCATCTCCTTGGCGGCGGCCGGCCTGTTCTCTCCTCTGGGGGCTGCCCTAGCCATGCTCACCAGTTTCCTGGTGCTATTGAGCAGTGTGTCCAGACTATTGTTTTAGGTCAGGCTCCTAAGGTTTTGGCTCCAGGAAACGGAGGGTCTCCTCCATGGGCACCGGTCGGGTGTCGTCGGTGAGGAGTTCAGCGATGGTGGAAGCGCTCAGCACGATCTCCACCTCAGCCATGGCCTCGTCCAGTCGAGCGTGCATGGGGCACAGGACTTTGCTGTGGGAGGCCAGCCCCAGAGGGCAGCCCACGATTCTGTCGATGGGATCCACCGCGTTGACGACATCTAGAATGGTGATCTCTTCGGGGCTCCGGCGCAAGGAAAATCCTCCCCCTACCCCCCGGCGGGAATAGACGATACCGGCTTTCACCAGACTCTGCATCAATTTGGGGAGATAACTCGCGGGCACCTTGGCTCTTTGGGCAAGCTCTTTGGCGCCCACCAACGACTTGTTGAGGTGAGCCAGCATCACCACGGCTCGAACGGCATACTCGGCGGTTTGGGAGAACATTACACTCATCATAGCAATCCCTATGGCTGAGCTCTACCCCTTGACGAAGCTGATCTGAAAGGCTACTCTGGCAATTGACGACAAAATTGTCTTCTTTCCCCAAGAGTGAGATTGTTCCATTATATTTGACGGGCCCCACCCTCAAGCGAAGAATCTCACTTTTGGAGAAGTAAGACAGCACCGTTCCTTAGAAAATTCTCAGATTCCGGGGATTCGGATCCATCGGTCTGGAAGCTACAGAAATGAGCAACTCCAGGCCGGAAATCTTGATCGTGGAAGATGAGAACAGCGTCGCGCGATTTCTCTACCAGGCCCTGGAAGAAGCAGGCTACTCACCGACTGCCTGCGGCAACGGAAAGTTGGCGCTGGACCTGATTTTAGCGGGAAGTTTTGACCTGATCCTTCTCGATCTCATGCTGCCGGATCTCGATGGGGTTGAAGTCTGCCGAGGGTTGCGCGGCAAAGACCGCCATATCCCTGTGATCATGGTGACCGCGCGAGACCGCGTGGAAGACAAGATCCGGGGTCTGGACGCCGGAGCTGACGACTACATCGTCAAGCCGTTCAATCTACAGGAGTTGCTGGCTCGGATAAGAGCGCTTTTGCGCCGGACCGACACCCTCGACAACCATCCGGGCAGCACCGAGATCCGGGTGGGAGACCTTGTCCTGGACAGGAGCAAGCTGGAGGTTCAGCTCGAGGGGCGCTTCATAACCCTCTCTTCCACCGAATGTAGCCTCCTGGATCTGCTCATGACCCGGGCCGGAGAGACGGTCTCCAGGGAGGCTTTGCTAGAACACGTCTGGCAGTATGACTTCAACGGAGATCACAACGTCCTGCACGTGTACATCAGCTATCTGCGAGGTAAATTGGAGGGGCCCGGGCGCCCCAAGTGGATCCACACGGTTCGGGGCGTCGGCTACCGACTCCAGACTCCGTGACCACCTACTCCTTGCGCTTCCGATTGACCGCCCTGACGGGGCTGCTGGCTTTTCTGTTGCTTTTGCTGGCCTGGGTACTGGTAGGCATCCTGAGTAGTCGCTACACCCACCGGCACAAGAGGGCGGTCCTACTGGCCGTGGCTCGAGAGCTGGTGGAGGAGATGGAGCCGATGGAGACCGCGGACAGCGACTTTCCGGAGATGATTGAAGAGATCTATGAAGCGATTCGAATGACCTCGGAGCGGCTGGTGGTCATTCACCTGCGAGACGGCCAACCGGTCAGGCGTTCGCACCCGGGAGAGCCTTCCTGGCCCCTGCCTTCCGGTGACGATTGGTTGGTCTCTATCATCCCGTATCACGGAGACCAACTCGTGATCGCCCTTTATTACAAAAACAGCAAAGAGAGTTTGAAGAACCAGGCCATCCTTTTGGGCTTGTTGGCGGGGTGCTGTTTTTTGGTGGTGACCGGGAGTACCTGGTATCTGGTAGGGAAAGTGCTCGCTCCCATCCCCAGGTTGTCGAAGCAAGCTCGGGCGGCCGAATCGGATCTCAAGACTCGCCTGGCCGTGCCCTCTTCCGATACCGAACTGGTGGAACTGGTCTCCACTTTAAATCAGTTTCTCGACCGGCTGGCCCGGTCTACCGAAATGCGTTCTCGCTTTTACTCGGCGGCCTCCCACGAGCTGCGCACCCCTCTGCAAGCCCTCTCGGGGCACCTGGAGTTGGCCCTCAACAAGCAGCGGAGTGCCGAGGAGTATCGGGAAGCTCTGGAGGAGGCCCAGGGGCAGACCTATCGGCTGATCCGGTTGACCCGGGATCTGCTCCTTCTCAACCGGCTGGAGACTGCCTCGCAGATCGAAAAGCAAGAACTCGACCTGGCCGACCTGTGCGAGAACGCCTGGAGCGCTCTGGCTCGGCAGGCCGAAGCCCGACAACTGAAGGTCGACATGGAGTTTCAGGAAGGATGCTTTGTCCACTCAAACCCGTCGTATCTCGACTCCCTCTGTCGCAATCTGCTGGAGAACGCGGTCAAGTATACACCGACCGGCGGAGAAGTGGTGATTCGGGTTTCAACCGATGGTCTCACCGTCTGCAACGACAGCGCTCCCCTGGCGCCCGAAGATCTGGAGAAGCTGTGCGAGCCGTTCTTTCGACCGGACCACGCCCGTAGCGGCTTTTCCGGAGGCAACGGCCTGGGCCTACCGCTGGTCGCCGCCATCGTTGAACATGAAGGCTGGCACCTGAAGCTGAGCCAGGCCGACGGCCGCTTTGAAGCAGCGGTGAAATTCAATCCTCCGGGGTAGGAGGGGTGGGTTGCCGGAAAGGATGGGTGTTTACTTATCGTTCATAAACACACTCGCCGGCAGGATTATGATGGCCTGACAATTATGAACATCCGCATTCAAAGCCCCCACCCCCGTCTGACCGAGGTGCGTCGCTACGACGGCTCCGGCAACAATCTTTCTCAACCGGATCTAAACAAGACCGATACGGTCTTTTTACGCCGAACACCCGAGAGCTACAGCGATGGGATCGACACTCCCTCCGGGCTCGATCGACCGAACCCCCGGGAGATCAGCAACAAGGTCATGAACCAGCGAGGTCGGGCCCAGGATGAGAGGAAGCTCTCCAACATGGTTTGGGCCTGGGGACAGTTCCTCGACCACGATGTCACTTTTACCCCTAACCCTGGAGTACCCGATTGGAATATTGCCGTGCCCGCCGGCGACCGCCATTTCGACCCCGAGGGTAAGGGTCAGGCTATCATTCCCTTCGCCCGCTCCTCTGCCGCCCCCGGCACCGGGGCCGGTACGGGTGTGCCCCGCCGCCAGTTCAATGGGATCACCGGCTGGATCGACGGCTCCCAGGTCTACGGCTCCAGCCCCGAACGGGCCGCCGCTCTGCGCACCTTTGATGGTGGAAAGCTCAAGACCGGTGAGAACGATATGCTCCCCAGCAACACCATGGGGCTAGCGAATGACAACCCCATGCGCCGACCGGAGGAGGCTCTGCTTGCTGCCGGTGATGTCAGGGCCAATGAAAACCTGGGACTGCTCAGCCTTCATACGGTGTTCTTGAGAGAGCACAACCGCCTGGTGGAAGAGTTTGCCAAGAGCGATCCCAGCCTTTCCGACGAGGCGCTTTACCAGATGGCCCGCAAGGTGGTGGGAGCCCAGGTGCAGCACGTTACCTTCAATGAGTTCTTGCCGGCCCTGCTGGGGGAGGACGCTATCAAGCCTTACCAGGGCTACCAACCCCAGGTGGACCCCCGCATTTGCAACGAATTCTCCACCGCTGCTTACCGTATGGGCCACTCCCAGATCGAGCCCATCATCTGGCGAGAGGGGGCCGACGGCCAGGCCATCCCGGAGCGGGACCTGGCTCTATTGCACGCTTTCTTTTCACCGGAGCGCCTGGCCGAAGGCGGGGTGGATCCCATCTTGCGCGGCTTGACCGCTTTCATCCAGGAGCCCACCGACGAAGATGTTTCGGTGGCTCTCAGAAATATGCTGTTCGGTCGGCCCGGCAAAGGGGGCATGGACCTGGCTGCGATCAACATTCAGCGCGGTCGCGACCACGGACTTCCCGACTACAACACGGTCCGCGAAGCGTTTGGTTTGCCTGCGGCTCAAAGCTTTGCCGATATCAGCCAGGAGCCGGAAGCCATCGCCAAGCTACAAGAGGCCTACGGCAGTGTCGACAAGGTGGACCCCTGGGTGGGTATGCTGTGCGAGGATCACGTACCTGGCTCCGGGGTGGGACCCACCATCCGGGCAGTGCTGGTGGATCAGTTTGAGCGACTCCGGGACGGCGACCGGTTCTGGTATCAAAACGATCCTGATCTCGCGCCACTGCGAGAAGAGATCGAGAAGACCAGCCTGACCGACATCATTCGTCGCAACACCGACATCGGCGGCGAGATGGACGACACCCCCTTCTTTGGAGAAAAGTTTCAACGAAAAATTCGCTAGAAACAAACTTAGACCAATCGGTTTAATTGGGTATGGATATACCTCTTTCTATTCTCGATTTGGCACCCATCACTCAGGGTTCCGATGCCGGCCAGGCGCTGGCCAACACCCTCGACCTTGCCCAACACGCTGAAAAGTGGGGATATCATAGGTTCTGGTTGGCCGAGCACCACAACATGCCGGGCATCGCCAGTGCCGCCACCAGCGTGGTGATGACTCACGTGGCGGGAAACACCAGGACGATAAGGGTCGGTTCCGGTGGGATCATGCTGCCCAACCACTCCCCCCTGGTGATCGCCGAACAGTTTGGGACCATGGCCAGCCTCTTCCCCGGACGCATCGACCTGGGACTGGGCCGGGCACCTGGTACCGATCCCCTCACCTCTCGGGCGCTGCGACGAGACGTGCACGCCGCAGCCGAGCGATTCCCCGAAGACATCGAGGAGTTGCAGGAGTATCTGGGAACCTCCTCTGGACGCATCCAGGCGGTCCCCGGGCAGGGCACCAACGTGCCCATCTGGCTCCTCGGCTCCAGCCTTTTCAGCGCCCGACTGGCGGCCCTGAAAGGTCTACCTTACGCCTTTGCCTCACACTTTGCCCCGGGCCAGATGATGGACGCGCTGAACCTGTATCGGGTCCATTTCCGGCCCTCGGATCAGTTGAAAGCGCCTCGGGTCATGGTGGCCGTCAACCTCTACGCCTCGGACACCGAAGAGGAAGCCCGGCTGCTGTTTAGCTCGGTCCAACAGTTGTTCGTGGCTTTGCGCTTTGGAACTCCGGGTAAGCTAGCTCCCCCGATAGTCGACTACGAGCGGCAGTTGCACCCCATGCAGCGGGCCACGTTAGATGCCGCGCTCCACTACACCGCCCTGGGCACACCCTCGCAGGTGCGCAGCAAGCTCCAGAGCATCGTGGAAGAGACCCGGGCCGACGAACTCATTCTGGTCAGTCACATTTTTGATCACCAGAAGCGGCTGAAGTCTTATGAGATCGGAGCCGAGATACTGAAAGCTAGAGTGAGCTGAAGGTTGCAGCCAGGGTGGGTCCAATAACTCCGCCATGGCTCAGCTTGCTCAGCTCAATCTAGCCCGGCTCAAAGCCCCTAAGGGAGACCCCTCCACCGAGGAGTTTTTTCGCTCGATCTCGCCCATCAACGCCCTGGCGGAAGCCTCCCCGGGTTTCGTCTGGCGGTTGCTGGGCGAGGTAAAGACCCACACCGACATTCCCTTTTTTATCGACCCCTTGATGGTGGTCAACATCAGTGTTTGGCAGGACCTGGAGAGCTTCCGGCATTTTGTCTACAAGAGTGGGCACGTGCAGTACATCAAGCGAAAGAAAGAATGGATGGGTAAGCTGGACGGTCCTTACGCGGTGCTGTGGTGGGTACCCGACGGTCACGTACCCACGCTGACCGAGGCCAAGGAGAAGTACGACACCTTGTGCCAAATGGGCCCTACACCCGAGGCCTTCGATCTACACACGACCTTCCCCGCAGTCTAGGAGGCTCCTAGCACCAGAGCCTGGGTGGGGTCCCACACCAGTTCCACCGGTTGTCCTTGATGGAGGGCCTCCGTCAGAGTTTGGACCAAACTTTCATCGATGACCTTCAGTATCTGGGGCGTCTGATAGACGCACAGCTCCCAGCCTTCTTCGCCAGGCTCCAGGCTGTGGATGTCGACAATCCCGTACTCAGGTTCTGCCATCTAATCTTGCCCGGACTTGCTGCAGCACCTGTTGCGCCAGTTCCACCTCTTCGGCTGCGATCTGATGGGAAGGGAAATCGTAGTGCAGCGTCTCCACCCGTGCCCCCATCTGCCCCAGATGCTGGGCTGTTCGCTTCATTCGCTCGGCTGGGATATGAGGATCTTGTAGGCTCCCACTCAGCGTGACCGGTAGGCCCTGGTAGGCTTGAGTAACTGCCGGTAACTCTTCATCGGTCCCGATCAAGCCTCCGGAAAAGAGCCAGGCACCGGCCAGGGGCATGGGATGGCGAGCCAGGATATCGGCGGTGAGGCAGGCGCCCTGGGAGAACCCCCCCAGGATGACCTTTTCAATGGGGAATTCGGCAATGAGACCCTTGACCTGTTCGGTGGAGAGGGTGAGAAACGGTTCGTTGGCCGCCCGTCTTTCCATAAAGCGCGCCGGGTACCAGGCGTTGTTGAGCGCGGTCGGGGCCAGCCAGCAGATGTCGTCTCCCTCAATCTCCTGACTCAGCCCCATGATGTCGTCACCGGAGGCACCCCTGCCGTGCAACAGAATTACGATGAGCTTTGCCTCTTCCGGCTCGGCTCCGTGCATCAGCACTTTCATTTCATACTCCTTAGAATCTGGTCCTTAGAATTTAACGAGGAACTCCCCAGTCCGGGGTGTCGGCAAGGTCATTTTGAATCACCCTCAGCGGTATCAGACGCCCCCGCCCGATCCCCTCGCAGGCCTGGCCGGCCTGCCACCAACTCTCTTTGTCTTCCAGATTTTCCGGCCAGAAGGGCCAGGTTCGGCACTGGGCAGGTCTGGCCTGGTGAGCCCGGCAGCGGGTTACTCCGGTGGTTTCGCAGCGGTCCAGAAGTACGCAGTCGTAGGCGCCGTCAATCTCCACCTCGAGGAGTTCCCAGACACCCTCTTCATAAGTGGGCCGGGCGTACCGCTCGGCGAACTCCTCCCAGCTCATTCCCAGGTGTTTTGCCATACCCACTCCCTCCCGACGAGTGAAAGCCACCAATCCGGAGCTCCCACTACAGCATTCGCCGCATTGAGTGCATTCAAATCGTAAGCCATCTTTATACCAGGGAGAGTGATTTTTTCGAGCCATTTCGCTCTTGCTTCGCTCTATTCAATTGAATCCCATCCTTCAAGGGGCAGACGATCCGAGTCCGAATCATGGCCTATGAGTGAGTCCGTTCGGTTGTCCGAATCCCAACTGTGGCAAGGTCTGCGGGAGTTCTACGTGTCCGAGGGGGTCAATGTGTGGTCGGAGGATCGCCTACCGTTCTTCGCCACCAACAACCCCGCTCTGGCCAGGGCTTACACCGATCTCTTTATCTCCTTCATCGAGGACTGCTCGAAACAGGGACTCGTCGATCCTGACAAACCCGTCTATTTGGTGGAGTTGGGGGGCGGAATGGGCCGCCTGGCCTATCTCATCCTGGTTAGACTCTCGAGTCTTTCCAGGTCCTTTCCGTTTCGCTGGAAGTATCTGCTGACCGACTACAGCGCCAGCAACGTGGAGTACTATCGACAGCACGAAAAGCTAAAGCCGTTTCTAGAGAATGAGAGTTTGCAGATTCAAACCTACGACGCCGAGGGCATCGACACTCTCGACATCGTGGCCGGGAACCCGATCTTTGCTTTTGCGAATTACCTTTTCGATAGCCTTTCCCACGACGGGTTCAAGACTTTCAACGGGACACTCTACGAAGCTCTCTGCGGCCAAAACAAAAAGGGGGAACCCGAACTCAGCTTCCCCACGGTGTCCGGGCCGGTCTACGAAAATCCGATTTACAATGCCGTTTTGGAAGAGTACCGGCAGACCCTCGGCAACACTTACTTTCCCTTTCCCATCGGTCCTATGCGCTGCCTCGATTCTCTCTGCCGGCAAACCGGACAGCGTTTTGGCCTGCTGATGGCCGACAAGGCGCTCCGTTCACTGGAGGAGCTTTTGGGGTTTGAATCCCTTCCGGTTCAGACTCACCGCAAGGGGTTTTCCATGAGTGTGAACTGTCACGCCATCGACAAGATCTGGCAGCGCCAGGGAGGGCACGTGCTTCACTCGGCTCCCCGAAGCCATCCTCTTAATCTGGCTTTTTATTTCAAGGGCATCGAACGGCCGCAGGTTCCTTATACCGAGCGCGTCTTTCGGGAGCAGTTTGATGGATTTGGCCCTCTGGACTATCTGGATTTTCGTAAGCAGATCCTGGCCTGTTCACCCCAATCTTTGACCTTGTGCCTGCAGATCTTGCGGATGTCCAGTTGGGACGCAGAACTGTTTTACGAGTTGAGCAACCTGATTGGGGAAACCGCCTTAGACGCCCCCATTTCCGAGCAGCGTGAACTCTACGACGCGCTGGTGAAGTGCTGGGACAATTTCTTCCCTATCGGCGATCAACGGGATGTTCCGTTTGCCGTTGCTCGAGTGCTGGCCTGTATCAATCAGTTCGACCAGGCCATCGACTTTTATGGAGAGTCTCTCCGGCTCTATGGGCCGAAGGCTCTCACTTATCACAACGTAGGGCTTTGTCACTACAACGTCGGACGGATCGAAAAGGCGAAGGAGTCCTTTAGAGAGGCGCTAGAGGTGGACAACGATTACGGTCCAAGTAAAGAGTTGTTGATAAGGATGGAAGCTGAAGCCGAACGTCGGGCTCACTTAACCCCGTAATTGGTTCTCATAAAACCTTTCGCCCCGCACCTCCACGATAGCCCGGCACTGCTCCAGTACAGCCCGAGCCGGACCTTCTTGCCCACCTTTTAGCAAGAGCTTATGAAGGTTTCCTACGAACCAGCTTTCCCCCAGCTTGGTGCCGGTTTGCTCGAGGGCTCCCAGTCTCTCCAGATAGAGACCGAGATTGCTCTCTACCAGGGCCTGCATGAGTTCTGCCAGGGCCCGCCATAGAGCAAAATCATAGACGTCCGCACAAGCCGCTAATTCACCCACGCTGCGGGCAAAACGCTCCTGGTCGGTGGCCTCATAGGCGATCAAAGAATCATAGAAGTAGGTGTGCGCCAGGGTGTGACTCATCCCCAACTGCTGAGCCACTGCGAGGGCCTCATCGGCCAGTCGCCGGGCCCTGGAGGGGTTGCCCTCCAGCTGTTCCTGGAACCCTAAATACGAAGTCGTGGCCACATACGGGTCGGTCTGGAAGTAAGAGAAGGCGTCGCACTGGTGAAAAGTTGGTTGGTGATTTGCGACGACATGCTCGAGGTGCCTTCGGGAGGTCTCAAACTCCCCTCGAAAAAAGCGGGTCTGACCGGCGGCGGCGTGCGCTACCAACACCCCCGGGGCATCCTGATCCGGGCTCAATTCTAGCAGGCGATCGGCGACTTGCATCGCTTCCTGGAGGTCTCCCGAAACCAGGGCATAGGCCCACAATCCACACAGGGCCGGAAAAGTGGCGGGGGGATCGCCGATGGCCCTGCAGATCTCCCGGGCTTGCTGGAAAGACTCGTTGACCGAAGAGTGAGCGTAGCCCATAGTTGCGATGAGGGCTGTGCCCCGGCCCAGGAGAAGTTCGATCCTCGGGCCGATGGTCTCGGGCGAGTCGGGTAGCAGTTCGAGGGCCTTTTCAAAATGATGAGCGGCTTCTTTCTCGGCCGACAGGCGCAGGGCCCGTTTGCCGGCGGCGGCAAGATAAGTGAGAGCCGCTCCCGGAGTTTCGCTTTGAAGAAGATGGTGGGCAAGCACTTCCGGTGTGTCCTGTGCCATATGCGGTAAATGCTTGAGAATCGCCTCGGCTACCTCCTGGTGAAATCGTTGCTTGCTTTTGCGAAGCAAACTCTCGTAGCACGTACTATGAAAAAGCCCTTGAGCAAAGGCGATCTCCGCGCACTCCTCACTCTTTTGTAGCACTCGCTCCTGCAAGCAACGATCGACGACTTCCAAGATCGGCTCGGGGACAGACTCGGAAAGGGCTGTTAGAATCGGTTCAGGGAAACGGCGGCCTACCGTGGATAAGCGCTGCACCACAGGCTTTGAGTCGCCAAGGCGGTCGAGGCTGGCCATCAAGAGGTCCTTGAGCCTGGAAGCATGTTCAGCCTGAGGGTTCTTTGCCAGCTCTTCGGCGTAAAGCGGGTTACCTTCGGCCCGAGTAGCGATCTCCCGACGTTTAGAAAGGGTGAGTTTCTGGTTGGCGGCGAGCTTCACCAGGGTCATGAGATCTTCGTGGTTCAAACCGCTGAGGGGGAGCTTTTCACCCCAACCTGGATCAGGCTCGGATCGCCAGGTGGAAACCACCAGGACCGAGCGCCCGAGGACTTGTTCGCAAAAGGAGAGCAAGAACTCATGGGAAGTGGGGTCCAGGGCATCAGCCCCATCACAGACCAGCAAGAGTTGACGGTTTTGGGACATCCGTAGCCAGAACTCGGCCAGGGCGCGCGTGCGAAGCTTCTGGCGGCCGGCGATGGAGGGAGCCTCCCGCAGGCCCACCAGTTCTTCCAGCAGTTCCCTCGATTCAAAACCGGGGCATTTCTCTTCAATGCAGTCGGTGGTTGAGATATCAAAAGTCAATTGCTCTAGAATACAACTCAAAGGAGTTGAGGAGGTCTCCACCGTGGGGTAGAGCGAGATCACATAACTCTCCGGACCAAAAACCCGCTCTTTCAGCCACTGCAGTAGACGTGATTTCCCGATCCCGGCGTCTCCCTGGACGGCCACGCAGCAGCCCTGACCCTCGCGAGATTTTCCCCAGCGCTCCCAGAGTTGTTCACGTTCCTGCTCATAACCCAGAACCGGAAGCCTGGCCTGACGCGATCTTTTCAGGTGGCGTTGGGCTCGGAGGTCGTTGGTTTGGGTGACCAGAAACACCTCGATCGGTTTGGGTAGGCCCTTGAGTGTTTTGAAGCCCAGGGACTGACCTTCAACCCTGTCGCAAACCAGCGCAAAGGTGTCGCTGCTCACCACCACTTCACCGGGCTTTGCCACCCCCTGCAGCCGGGCGGCCAGGTTGGGGGTCTCTCCCATAGCCAGGTTCTCTCGATGGGCCCCGGCCCCCACCTCGCCCACCACCACGGTGCCGGTGTGAATGCCGGTTCTGATCTCGATGTTCTGGGGAACGGTCTTGTTCCACTCGGCCAGGCGTTGGTGGATCTCCAGGGCGCTTTCAACCGCTCGGGCGGTGCTGTCTTCGTAGGTCACGGGGTAGCCGAAGTAGGCCAGGATTCCGTCTCCCAGGTATTGGGCGACGTGGCCGTGATTTCGTTCAAACACCTCGGCGCAGATGGCCTGATACCCACGGACCAGCTCACGGAGCTCTTCGGCGTCGATGGTGGCCGACAGATCGGTGGAGCCCACCAGGTCGCAAAACATCACCGTGATCTGGCGGCGTTCTGCCTCCAGGCGGGTGATCTCTTCAAGGGGTTGGCCACACCCCCCGCAAAAACGAAACCCATCCGGGCTTTCGAAGTTGCACGATGAGCATTTCATGAACGCCTAATTGGGGTGGGCAGCGGAAAATTCGAGTGCCACTTGTTTTCTGACCACCTGACGAGCGGCGGTCTCGTTGCTAAAGAGATTGACATTACCTTCCACGGTCCAAAAGCGCTCTCCGCAGCACATACAGGAAAACTCTTTGACCTTTCTAGGTAAGTCGAACATTGGAACTCTATGGAGTGAGTTCCCGCATCTCGCGCAATCCATACTGCATAAGATTCGCAACGATCCGTGATGTCCCTGTTCCGGCTCGTTCGAAGGAAATCTGCGAGTCGCGGAATGTTAATGAGTTGTTCAAGCCAGTCGGGCCCGAACAGCCTAAGCTAGCAGAGTAGGAGTCCACCATGCACATCAAACCGAAAGTTCTGCAGCTAGCTCCCCGAGGACCGGCTGAAAAGCTCGAGGCCCGGCCCAAGCTTGCGCTGCTCGACGATTTCGACGGCGATCCAGCCGGCTTTCCCCACGGCCAGGCGGTGGAGTCGGTGCTCTTGAGCCACAGCGAGCTGACCGATGCGGATGTACAGCGATATCAGAACGAGGCTCCCCAGGCCGATCTGGCCCAACTGATCAATGAAAAAGGTCTAGATTTTCTCACCGCCTACCGCACAGTGGTGAGCCGAAATGTCGCTCACTTCTATCTGCAAACCGCCCTGAACCTTCGCCAAATCATGAAGGACCAGCCGGAGATCAAGGTGATCTCCCAGTCTCAGGGGGAGACGCCCGGGCGGTTGCTGGAGACCCTTTTCTCTCAGATCCAGAGCAACGAGAATCTACGGAACCACGCCACCCACTCTCTGGGCCTTCCCACCGATGCTCCCCTTGCGGAGATCTGCCAGTCTCTGCTGGACTCTGGGGACCGAGTGATGGCGGAAAACGAACTTTGCCAGAAGGCTCAAGACGAGTACACCCGCACCACCCGGGAGTTGTACGATCGAGGGGTGACCTATCTGGTGGCTGCGGGCAACCACGGGGAGATGGCCCAGGTTATGCAGCAACTGGGTGTGGAGCCCGGGCCTGCTAGCTTTCGCAACGTGCTGGTCAACGAATACGTGACCGTGGTGGGGGCGCTCGATCCGGTGGGCAACCCGGATGGGCTGAACTCCCCGGCTGCGGCCATCGAAGTTTACCGGCCGGGTGTGGACCTCCCTTGGAAAGCCGGAGAGGGGTTTGAGCAAGAGGGGGTGGCCAGCGGGACATCCTTTGCCACTCCCATCGCGGCTGCGGAGGCGGTAAAGTTTTTGGAGAGCAATCCCCAGGCCGGCCCGTTCCAGGTGGAAGCCCACCTGATGGGGATCGATTCCTATCGAGTGCATTCGGGCCAGTCGGTGAGCACGGCCAACGGACAGGTCTTGAGCGCGGATGGTAAGCTGGAGAGCTACATTGAAGGCAAACTGGGGGAGGGCTTCATCACCGACATCGCCAGTGAAGATGCCACCAATATCGCCCGGGCCAGCCAGGATTCGCTCCTTTTCGGACTGCCCGGCGAGAAAGAGAACGAGTTTCAACTGGTCAAGATGCGGGCCGACGTGGACGGCGTCCGAGTGCTGACCGTGGATTCTTACTTCGACGAAGGCCACCATGTTTTGAGAGCTGAGGAAAAAGACGGCAAGTGGGATCTGGCCACGGTGACCGAGGAACTGCACCTGAAGCAGAGTTAACGAGCTCATTCCCCCCAAATAAAGGCAAACAGCATTTTTTGAAAAAGCTTCAACAATGGACTTGAGTTTGTTAGCGGATCCCAGCCTGGTCTTCATCTCGCTCATCGCCGGGGTGGTGGCGCTGGCCACCAGTCTTAACATCGCCGCCCGGCCGGCGGCCGTGAAAACCGCCAAGGTGATGCTGGCCTTCACCATGGCCAACTTCTTTTTCATGATCACCCGGTTTGCCAACCTGTTCTATGCTCCGCTGATGGCAAAGTTCGTGGACACGGCCGCCGCCACGGGCAACACCGACCTGCTGGCGGGACAGTTGCGCTGGGTGATTCTGGGCTCGGCGCTGGGGGGGCTCGCGAGCTGGGTTTTTCTCAGCAGTTTTGTGGAGATCTATCGACGCGGTATCCTCTGCATCGAGTACCGGCAGTCGCTAGCGCGGGCCCTTTTGCGGCTGGCTCGACCGAGAGCCTGGAAGATAGCCCTGGGGGCGATCCGCAGGCCCAGCAATCTGGGGGTCACCCTGTTCAAACTGGAAGGTGTTCCGGTGGGCTTCTTACTGGCCAACGTCTTTGCCACTGCGGTCTGGACCGTGGGGGTGATGGCCGCTTTGCTGGTGAGCGCCGAACTGCCCGGAATGGAGCAGACCGCGGTGCTCCTATCGGGGCTGGTCAACGCCTTCGCGGCCATTGCGTTTTCGGTTTGGGTGGACCCCAAGGCTGCCATCATCACTGACCAGGCCATCAGTGGAGAGATCCCCCAAAAACACGTGGACATCACCGCAGTGCATCTGTCGGTGGGAAACTTCCTGGGTGGTTTGTTGGGGCTACTCATGCTCGGGCCGGCGGCTTCTCTGATCCGTGTTGCGGCTAAGGGGTTGGGCGGGCAGGGCGAAGCCATGAACGACAACCTCTGGATCATCGTCTTGTTCAACCTGGCCTTCGCCTTTCTGGCCTCCACCACGTACACCTCACGGATCTCCGCGGTCCGAACCGCCCGGGCGGCCACCGCCGTGGCGGTCTACAATTTCTTTTTTTTGGTCGCCCGATTGGGCCAACAGATCTTCGCGCCTATGATCGGGGCGATCTCCGACCACGTGGTGGCCGACCCGGTGCTGGGGTTGCCGGACCTCGCGTATAGTTTGCGCTTTGTGCTGCTGGGGGCCACCTTCGGGGCGCTCTTGAGCTGGCTCTTAATGCCCACTCTGGTCGAGGTCTATGATAAAGCCATTCGCAAAACCGACCAGATGGGCTCGATCCACGCGGTTCTGATTTCGCTCTTGAATCCGTTTCGTTGGGGCTCGGTCATTCGCTGTCTTCGACTTCCTTCCACCTTTGGGCTCGGAGCCGCCGATCTCAAGCGCATCCCCAGGACTTTCATTCTGGCCAACGTGCTGGTCATCGGGGTTCACACCGTGGGGGTGGTGGCCTCTGTTTACGCCGGGGCCGCCATCCCGGAACTGGAACGCACCGCCAGTCTGCTTTCCTCTGTGGTCAATGGGTTCGCCACCATCGCCCTGGGACTCATTGTGGACCCCACGGCCGCGGTGATCACCCAGGAGACCCTGGATCAAAAGCGCCCGGTCAACGATGTCTACGCGATGGGTCTGCTCTTGATCGCGAGCATGTTCGTCGGAACTCTGCTCTCCCAGGTGTTGCTGGAACCGGCCCGCTGGGTCATCGAGACCGGAGCCCAATTGCTGGCCCAGGTGCTCTAACAGGTTACTCGCGGATGAGCACCAGGTCGCCCAGTTGTAGGTTTTGATAGAGCCACTCGATGCTTTCGTTGCTGAGTCGCACGCAGCCGTGGGAGACGGGGCTGCCGATCGAGTTCAATTCGTAGGTCCCGTGCAACTCTTCGTCCGACACGGCCTCGGTACCGGTCTTGGGGTCGTACCAGTTGAGATCGATGAGTCTCTTTCCGAAAGCCGTGCCCTTCGATTCGGGCCACAGCTTCTCGGCCAGTGCGGTGGGATCTTCGAGTTTTTCACAGACCACCTTGAGGCCCAGATGGGTGGGCGTTTCTTTGGCCCCACTGGCCACCGGAAAGACTCGTTCGAGCTTGCCCGCGTCATCGTAGACGCTCAAGCGATGCTCGGAAAGATCGATCAGGACCCTGATCTTCTTGCCTTCCACCGCGGGGGGTGCGGGTAGGGAGGCGGCGGCTATGGGGTCTTCCCAGATCTTCTTGCCAGGGCCCGGAGACACTTCAGTGAGCGCCTGAGAAGTCGCTTTGTCCAGCTTCCCGGTGAGGGGCAGATTCGCGCTTGACTGAAACCCCTTGAGCGCTGACTCGGTCTGCCCGCCGTAGTCGCCGTCCGCCCCCGCCGGCAATCCAAAGCCTAGAGCGATGAGGGCTTCCTGGAGCGCCTTCACTCGCGGCCCTCGGGCCCATCGTTCCAGAGGCACGAACTCTTCCGGTTGGGGCCGAGCCGGGACCGGTTGGAGTGCGGGTTGACTCGACTTCAGGCTCTCGACATCCACGGTGCCGGTGACTTCTTGCTGCTTTCGCCGGCGTTCTTCTTCCATCACCCGCTCAAACAGCGGCTTCTCGGAGGACTGCTCCTGGTCGGGAAAGGTTTGCGGCTGAGCCCAGGGCACCACCGGGTCCGCGCCGGCCCAGCCTCCCACGGCTCCTAGCAGAAAAGCTATCAGCAAGAAAAGTCTCAAGAGGCTTAAGTTCCGCCGAATACTGGGCATCCCTTCGGACCGTCGTTCAAGGCTGGGATATCTTGAATTGGATCTAAATTTAGACTATATTCAGTCTGGTGAGGTCTCGATTATAAGTGAAGCCCAGCAATATAAAACCAATAAGCTTTCTCAAGGCGAACGCATCGGAAATGTTACGCGACTTGGATCAGAATGGTCACCCGATAGTCATCACTCAAAATGGTGTGGCTAAGGCAGTCATGCAAGATGTACGCAGTTATGAGAAGACGCAGGAGACTTTAGCGTTATTGAAGTTGCTGGCTCTCGGTAGCCAGCAGATTGAACGAGAGGAGATCGAGGCCTCCAGTGAGGTCATTTCAAAACTTCGAAACCGGCTCAATGACCGTTAATGGACTTCGAAGTATTTCTGACAAAAGATGCGAGTCGCGATCTTGATAGTATTCTTGAATATTTAGCCGCGGAAATCTCGGTTCAACGCGCAGAGCAAGTGCTTGACCAATTTGAAGGGCTATTCGTTCGACTCGCCACCTTTCCCCATCGCGGTGAATACCCCAAGGAGTTAGTTCACCTGGGGATCAAAGACTTTCGTCAAGTTCATCTTAAACCTTATCGGATTATCTATAAGCCCACCAGGCAGCGAGTGTATGTTATGGCAATTGCGGATAGTCGTCGCGATATCAATGAATTGCTCAATCGGCGACTGCTTGAGTAACTAGAAACAAGGTGTTCCCTGGCTCCCTTTCAAACTGCCGTAACTATGAATTATCTACACACCATGGTCCGTGTTTCCAATGTGGAGGAGTCGCTCCACTTCTACTGCAACCTGTTGGGCATGAAAGAGGTCCGGCGCAAGGAGAGCGAGAGTGGGCGCTTTACCCTGATTTTTCTGGCCGCCGCCGGCGATGTGGAAGCTGCGGAAGAGAATAAGGCTCCTCTGTTGGAGTTGACCTACAACTGGGATCCCGAGGAGTATGGCGGGGGTCGCAATTTTGGACACCTGGCTTATCAGGTGGAGAACATATACCAGACCTGTCAAAAGCTACAGGACGGGGGAGTCACCATCAACCGCCCTCCCCGCGACGGCTACATGGCGTTCGTGCGCTCACCCGACAATGTTTCTATCGAACTGCTGCAAGCCGGTGAACCGCTGGAGCCACAAGAGCCCTGGAAGTCTATGCCCAGCACGGGTGTCTGGTAGCCTAAACGAAACAGGATGCAAGTACGTCCCTGAACTTGCATCCTGTTTATTGATGGCCTAATTGTAAACGTTGGGGATGCAGATGTTAGGGCGCCGGATACCGCCGCAGCAAGGCCTCTGCCACCAGGGGTTGTTGGAACTGGTCTTGCTGCCCCAACGGGGATCAACGTGGTCCAGTCGGCGGCCGTTGCGCTCGCAGAGCCCTCCGGGGATACGGTAAGGGGAGTGCAGTTCTCCGCAGCCGATGTCGCCGTTGCGGTCTTTGTCGACCCAGACTCGCCCGCCTCCGGCTTGAATCTCACGGGTATCCAGTCGGCCATCTCCGTTGCGGTCTAGCTTTTTGAACTGTTCTTTCAGCATTTGTCCCTGCAATCGCTCGGCCATGCTGACCTTGCCATCGTTGTTGAAGTCGAAGTCGCCGCCAGCAGCCTTCATCATGTCGTTGGTTCTGCTGACATCGCTCTGGTCGAATTTGCCGTCACGGTTGTGGTCGAAGACCAGTACGCCGTCTCTTCCGCGATCGTATTTGCCGTTGTTGTTGAGATCGATGGCGTATCCGTTGTCCTGCAGGTAGGGCCAGCATCTCCAGCCGGTTCTTCCCACGTTGGAGTCCGGCAGATTTTGGTGATAATCTCTGCCCGGGTTGCAGGGGTGGGGTAGGCAGCCGCCGCGTGGGGTGGGGCGATTGAGCGTTGAGCAGGTTGAAAACATATTACGATACCTCCAGGGGAATTTATTTTCAGAGAACCTTTCGTTGTGTTCTCTTGTCTTCTGAGCCAATCTTCACTTCCGGAAAGCGTTCATCTAGATCGTTTTTGTAAACGTTAT
>JBAYRN010000066.1:0-30891 GCA_041676625.1 Vulcanimicrobiota bacterium | reverse complement strand
TCTTCGCCTCCGTAGCGGCCGAGGGCGTCGTAAGGGCGTACGGCGGCTCGCACCCGCAGGCAAAGCTCTTTCAAGACTTCGTCTCCCACCGGGTGCCCGTAGGTGTCGTTGATCCGCTTGAAGTGATCGAGATCCAGCATGCAAAGGGTGAGGGGGGAAGAGGAGCGGCGCGCTCGCTCGACCTCCCGATTGAGCACGTCGAAGAGGCCTCCCCGGTTCCACACTCCGGTCAAAGGGTCCAGGAAAGCGCGAATCCTCAATTTCTCTACCTGGCTTATCAGCTCGCGCTGGTTTTCAGCCGCCGCCTTGAAGAGCATTTCGTTCTCCACGATGGCTGCGAAGTCAGCTAACGATTCTAACTCCCGCCGAGAAAATTTACGGGGAATGTGATCCATCACACAAAGCGCACCCACCGCGTAGCCGTCCGGGGTTAGAAGCGGCATGCCCGCATAAAAATTGAGGCTCAACTGCTCGACCAGGCCCTGGTAGGCGGGAGTGAGAGAGTCTGGCGAGTGATCTGAAACCACCACGGGTCGCCGGCCTTCGACCACCTGGGAGCATAAAGTTTTGGAGCGAGGAGTTTCTCGGGCCGAACTCATGCCGTCTCGGGCCAGGAAGTAGGCTCGCTCCTTGTCGATCAGAGTGATGGCTGATCCGGCAGCCTGGAAGTGCCGCCTGACCAGACGGGTTATGCGTTGAAAGCGCTCTTCCTCGGGTTGATCGAGGAGTTCCAGGGCGGCCAGGGCCTTCAGTCGTAAACTCTCTTCACCGTGGGGTTCCGTCATCGGTCGAAATGTTCCGCGAAAACTCCACAAACCTTCCCTGGATATTGACAAGCCGCGCTCCTTTGGTGTAGACACAACTTACATCAATGGCAAAGCCTGGTGACGTGGCCGAGTGGTTAGGCAAAGGTCTGCAAAACCTTGTACAGCAGTTCGATTCTGCTCGTCACCTCCAAGCCAGGGACGTATAGCTCAGTTGGTTAGAGCGCTACGTTGACATCGTAGAGGTCAGCGGTTCAAATCCGTTTACGTCCACCAAGAACCCCTCCCGGTGAGGGGTTTTTTCATGAAGCCCGGGAGCGTGGGTCAAGAAGAAGGCGCAAGGTTCTCGACCGAGAAACGTCGTCACACATGAACACCATTGAAATTCTTTATCAGGCCTTTCGGGTACGATACTCGCTGAACCAGCTCCAGCAGATTCTGGATCGAGGTTGTCGTATCGCGCTACTGGGGCCCGACGACGCCACCGAGACACTCAAGGGATTTTTCGGAACTCCGGTGCCTCCCCTGGACGGGAGTGACCCGGCCGAGGAGCTTATCGATTTGTCCTGGCCCTTGGATGAGGCGGGTATCACCGAGCTTCGGACCTGCGACGCCTGTCTGGTGCTTTTTCCCGAGGGCCCGCCGGAGGTAGACACGCTCCAAGAGCTGGCCGGGCAGGTTCCGATTCACGTAAAGACCATATTCATGTGTATGATCGAGGGGCCCAAGGGAGGGGTGTATCACGAAAAAGACCTGACTCTGCCCACCGTGCAGGCCTTGCCCCGAGGACAGGCCCAGGAGAAGTTTCTCAAGCTGTTGATGGTGAGTCTGCCGCAGGTGGTGGTGATTCTTGCCCGCAACTGGTCCAGCGTCCGGAAAGTGTTTTGTAAGACTCTGACCCGCCGGACGGCCTTGAGAAACGGGATCCGCTCCGGCATCTCGTCTCTTCCTTTACGAGCCGTCCCCGTGGTCGGACCGGTTCTGGCCATGCTGGCGACTAGCGCTGAGACCATGATGCTGACCGCCAGTCAACTCCGGCTGTCGTTTGTGATCGCCGCGGCTCACAACAGACCCCTCGATTTTTTCGACCGGATCTCGGAGCTCTGGCCCATTATCGGTTCGGCTTTCGGGTTTCGGGGCTTTTCTCGCAAGCTGGTCAAGCTGCTCCCCAATTTGGGCGCCGGCCTGAAAGCCAGTATCGCTTTCAGTGGAACCTACGGGATCGGAGAGGCTTGCCGGTTGTACTACGAGCACGGTCAGCCGGATTCCGACGAAGTGCGGCGCGAATTGATGCGCCGAGCGCACGAAGAGGGAGCCAAAGAGGCCCAGCGCTTGTTCCGTCGAGTCCTGGCCGGTCAGCCGGTGGACAGCCTGGAAGACGAGGAGGGTAGCGAACTGGAAGAGGTCCTGGAGTCCATCACCAGGGTCGAGGATGCGCCTTCGGACGAAGTGGACGTCGAGGCGCTGGAGCCCACCGTCGAAATGGACGCCATCGTGACAGAGGAAAAGAAGATTGAGCAGCCGCCGCCGGTCGAGCCTCCGGCCGAACCAGCAGCGGAGAAAGCTGCCCCGAAGACCTCTAAGAGCAAGAGTTCAAAGTCGAAGCGAACGAGCTCCAAGAAAGCGAGTTCCAAGCGCAAGAAAAGCAGCAAGAAGAAGTCTAAGGACGCCAACCAGGACCAGCATTGATCAAGACCCCCGTGCAGCGAATAGGTTTTGCTCTCTATCTCCTCGGGGTGCTCTTTTCGCTCTGGGCTGCGCTCGGCCGGATGGAGGCCGAAAGCCACCATCAGAGCACCGAGATCGTGCTGGACGGGGAGGCCCTGATCCAGTGGGCCCAGACCCTGGAGAAGCCACCGGGAGCGTTGGAGCAAGAACTCCAAGACAAGGGCATCGCTTCGGTTGCGGTAGGTGAACTCCATCTAGACGAGTTGATCGAGGAGGGTCGGGTGGTGGCCCAGTCCGGTCCGGAGTTTGCACTCACGCTCTCGGGAGGCGCGCTGGGAGAGATCGTCCCCGATCAGAAGCAGTTGCTGGAGGGTGCCCTGCAGGAAGAAGCGACGGGAACCTTCCTGATCTTTAGAGAGCCCGAGTTTGCTCAAGCTCTATTGCTCCAGTGGAAGGTCCTGTTCGGTCCTGAAGTGGCCTCTTATCTCGACCACCGAATCCTCTGGCTACCTCAAACCCGAAGGGCACTTCAACCGGTGGGGCTGGGGTTCGACGTTCCCCGGATCGCAAAGCTGAGCGAGCTGGGCTTTTCTGTTTGGCTCAGGCCCGAGAACCGTAGCGGGCTCTCGGAGCAGCAGTTGGCCGGTCTCTTTCGAGAATGGCAAGCACTCCCCGAGGTGCAGGGAGTCATCTTCGGAGGGGGCCTCAACGAAGCCATCGGATATCCGGATCTGCTGGAGAAGACCGCCCAGTATCTTCAGCAGGCGGGTTGGAAGTTGGGATACATCGAGCTGCCTCCGAGAGCTCAACAGGACGGCATAGAGTCGCTGGTTCGAGCCTTGCCTGGGCAGACCGTGAGGGTTATGGCGGTGGCTCCGGCCCACCAGGCCAAACTGGCTCCCTTCAGAGTGCTGGGGATGTACAGCCTGGGGGCTCGGGAGCGAAACATTCGACTCCTTTATGTCCGGCCTTACAACGTGGCCGGTCGACCCGAATTGGATGAAGAGTTTGTCATGGGTCTGCCGGCGGAATTGCCGCAAGGGGGTCCGGCCGCTCTGTTCGATACCGCGGCCACTCCGCCCCCCGGGCTCGTGACCACCCTGATCTTGAGCCTCGCGGCGGGTGCTCTGGCCCTCCTGTTGCTCGACGATCTGGGGGTCTCGATCAAAGGCGCCTGGTGGCTCCTCTTGCTGCTGCCGGCGGCGGGATATCTGGCCGCCGGGGCCGTGGGGAAGGGGGTGCTCTGCCGTTGCCTTTTGGCTCTGGCGGTGGGGATGGGGGCGCCTTTGCTGGCTTTTCTCAAGTGGGTTTATCCCTGCCTGACAGGGCGGTCACCCGGTTCCCTGGGCCAGGGGGTGAAACTTCTGGTTTTGTGCAGTCTGGTCTCTTTGAGCGCCGGACTTTATTTGGCGGCGATCCTGAGTGAGACAACATTTCTGCTGGGGTTGGACCGGTTTCGGGGGGTCAAGCTTCTGACCCTGGGTACACCTTTTCTCATCGTTCTGGCCTTTGTCTGCAAGCGCTACTCGGTGAGCCAGATCTGGGGCGGGTTGCGCTCCTACGTGGCGGTTTACCAGGCCCTGCTAGCCGCGGTGGTGGCGGGGCTGTTCGGCTTCTTGCTGTTGCGTACCGGCAACGACGCCGGCGGGGCTGCCGCGGATTGGGAGCGCACCTTGCGAGTGGTGCTGGACCAGGCGCTGGGGGTTCGACCCCGCTTTAAAGAGTTTATGGTGGCTCACCCGGCCATGGTCTGCCTGCCCCTGGTGTTTACCCGCACCGGATTCTGGCCGGCGCTGGGCCTGGCGCTGTTGGCCGGGATCGGGCAAGCGGGCATCGTGGACACTTTTGCCCACGTCCACACTCCCTTAGACGTGACCCTGATTCGAGTGGGGCTAGGGGTGCTTTTTGGGGCGGTTATCGGTCTTTTGGCAGGCGGACTGTTTTCTTTTCTGGAACCTACCATAACGACCCGGATTAAGGGATGGTTGGGTTTAGAATAATCCTTGCCGGTGAATAAAATATTTACTATAGTGTAAGGGCCGGGCTTGGGCCCGAGGAAGTAGGAGCGTATGGAAGAGGTTAGAGACCTCCGCATGGACGAACGTCAGGGTGCGGGCGGTGTGCTGGACGAATTGATGCGAAAGATTCCCGGTTTTGCGGGATATCTGGACCGGGAAAACCGGCGGGATGCCGACCAGAGGCACCGGGAGTTTATCGCCAAACGCTTGACCCAGAAGAAACGAGACATTCAGGATGTCGGAGAGATTTTGTTGGGCAGCGGAGACATGTCCCAGATGTCCGCTCTGGACAGTCTCACCAACAAGTGCGATAGATTGATCGAGCGCACCCGCCACGCCAGTGCCGGTTTTAGCAGTTTTATGGATTCCAACGCCGTGGACGTGCAGCGACTGGACACCATCTATGAGCACGATCTGGCTCTATTGACCACGGTGGAGAGCCTGGACGCCCTGGTCTCTCGGGCAGAATCGGCCGCCGACACCAAAGACAACGTCGGTCAGGCTCTGCGCGAGGTGAAGAAAGGTCTCGATGAGATCGACGCTCACCTGGATCAGCGAGACAAGATTTTGAAAGGACTGGAATAGATGTTCGGACGCCTGAAGCAAGCGGTTTCAAACGCCACCAATAGCGTAAAAGACGGGATCTCCAACGCCACTGAAGGGGTGCTGGAAGTCATCGAATGGAACGACTACCACCCCGAGATGCTGGTCAAGCGGGTGCCCGAGTCTGGCCCTGCTGATATCAAGTGGGGGGCCCAGTTGATCGTACGGGAAGCTCAGTGTGCGGTGTTTTTCCGCGACGGCAAAGCCCTGGATGTCTTCGGCCCGGGTCGCCACACCCTGGAGACCGGCAACCTGCCTCTCCTGACCAACGTGATCAAGCACGTGACCGGTGGTCACAACGTCTTTTCTGCCGAGGTTTATTTTGTGAACCAGAGCGTGCTCACCGAAATGAAGTGGGGCACCCCAAACCCCATTGATATGAAAGACCCTGACCTGGGCTGGGTTCAGTTGCGAGCCTTCGGTACTTTCTCGGTGAAGATCGAGGATCCTCAACTCTTCGTCAATACCCTGGTGGGTGCCCAGAAAATGTACACGCACCAGACCCTGAACAACTTCTTGAAAGGTAGCGTCCGCACCAAGCTCAACGACCTGGTGGGTACCACCTTTGAGTCTTACGCCAAGATCCGCTCTAACCTCGATGAGATGGCTGCGGCCATGAAGATCAAGGTCCGAGATGATTTCGGTAAGTACGGCATCGAACTCCGAGACTTCTTCATCCAGGATGTCTCGGTTCCAGAAGAGATCCAGGAAGCGTTTCGTTTGCGAGCCAAGATGGGCGCGTTGGGCATGCAAGGCCCGGCTGCCTACCAACAGTTCCAGGCGGCCAACGCCATGCGAGATATGGCTCAGAACGAAGGCGCCGGTGGCGGCATGATGTCGGCCGGGGCAGGTCTGGGCATGGGCATGATGTTTCCCCAGATGATGCAGCAGCACATGGCGGGAGCGTATCCGCCGCCCGGTTACGGACCGCCTCCGGGAGGCTATCCGCCGCCCGGCTATCCCCCGCAGGGAGGCTACCCGCCTCAGGGGTATCCGCCGCAGCAGGGCTACCCGCCCCAGCAAGGCTACCCCCAGCAGGGACCGCCCCAGGGATATCCCCAGCAAGGGCAGGCACCACCCCAGGGTCAGGCACCTCCGGCCGACCCTAATCAGGCCAAGATCGCCAAGCTCCAGGAACTTGTCGACATGGGAGTCCTCTCTCAGGAAGAATTCCAGGCCAAGGTGGCTCAGATCACCGGAGGGTAGGGAACAAGGGGCCTCGGGTTTGTCGCCCGGGGCCTTTTCCTGTAACATTCCTGTTAAATGCTTCGTGAAAATCGGTCGGTCTGGTATACTTGAGCCCGGAGAGTCTGCATGAATAGTACTTTTGGAAAATTTCTCGTCGGTTTTATGCTAGCCACCCTGGTGGCGGCCTCGGCCATGCCCACCATGGCCGGTCGATTGAAGTCGTACGATGGAAGCACCGGAATCTTACTTCTGGAGATGGAAGACAAGACGGTTCGAAAGTTTCAGCTAACCGACAAGACCAAGGTGGAGTGGATGGGTCGTAACACCACTGCCGGCGCACTGCGCCAGGGTGCAAAGATCTCCATCCAGGTGCTGGGCTCACTGGGCGCCAGTCCCCTCAAGGCGGGCAAGATCGTGGACTGGGGCAACTCCGAGAAGATCGTGGCCAAAGGTGCCACGGCCCCTTACCACACCGCGGTCGCCGAGTACGCCACCACTTCGGGCGGGGGCGGCACCCCGGATGGTGCTCCCAAGATGAATAGCACCGCCCACCAGGACATGGCGGCCATCGCCCAGGGTGGCTCACAGAACCAACCCACCGGCCCCAACGGCTACTCCACCAATACCGGTTTGCACTCCAACCCGCAAGCCCAGCCCTCGTACCCGGCCGCTAACCCCGGCGGGAGCCAGATGTACACCAACCAGGGACAATCGATGACGGCGCCGCTGGAAATGATGAACATAGATCCCTTCAGTGCTCCTGCACAGATGGGGATGAACGACCCTTACAGCGCTTCGCAGATGGGGCTGAACCCTGATCCCGGCACCATGATGGGCCTGGACGACGGCAGCGGAGATTCGAGCGTGCAACCGATGCCCGGAATGGAAACGGCTTACGGTGGTGGCACCCAGAAGATCACCGGGCAGATCCTGGAGGCGGCTATTGAAAACGGCTACGTGGTGTTGCAGTCGTTCGAGCACCCCAATCTGATCCGGGTGTTGCTGCACCAGGCCAACGCCCCCATGCAATACCTGACCCCGGGGCAAATGATCGAAGTCGTCGGTGAGCAAACCCCTCAGGGTTTTAGGGCAACGGAAATCAAGGCAGCGGGCGGCTATCAATAGCACCGTAGTCGGCCTCAAAAAAACTTCAAGGGAGAGTGTTTATCTCTCCTTTTTTGTTGGGTATAAACGCCCATTAAATCATGAACGCCGCACCACTGCTAGAACAAAGAATCATCACTCGACTGGCCTGTTCTTTCGAACTCCGACTCTCCGCGAGCAGCGGAGAAATGGGGACGGTAGAGGCGCTCAACATCTCGTTGATCGGCCTGGGTATCCGGCACAACCTGCCCGAGGGTCTGCAGGAGGGGCAAGATGTCTCTCTGGGCATGCCGGGGCAAAAAGACGTCCGGGCAACCATTCGCTGGGCAAACTCCGAATTCGCCGGTGTTCAATTTTGTCACTGTCTCGACCATGTCTGGGATAGCTGGGTCGTCAAAGCCCTACCTGCGGGCCCCATGCCTCGTTACGGCGTGCGCTTGAGTCAGAATTAGACTTCGGCCTTTCGCGCGGTTGTTGTGTAGCGCGGCGTGGATTCAGCGTGGTGTTGCATGATGATGCGGCGCGGCGCGGGGGCATGGACCACCGTGCGGTTAAAGGGAGATTCGCTTCAACGAAAAAGGCAGCGCCCTTATGAGAAGTGTATTGATTGTTTTAACCGTGTTGTGTCTCGCTTGTTCGGCCGTAGCGGAAGAGCTTGAAGCTTCTGAGGCGGTGGGTCGGGAGTTGGGCGAGATGTTCAATGCGGCTGCCCTGGCCGTGGAAGTGCCGGCTCCCAAGCCCAAACCAGCCCAGACCGTTCAACCCGGCGAGCCGGTGGGCGGACGCGAGCTCAGCGTGATGGCATATTCTTACTGCCTGAGAGGCCGAACCGCTTCCGGCCGCTATACCGAACACGGTATCATCGCCGTGGATCCCCGGGTGATTCCCCTGGGCAGCCGTATCTACGTTCCTGGTTACGGCTGGGGGGTGGCTGCCGACACCGGGGGCATGATCGTGGGAAACAAGATCGACGTTTGGAAGCCCACCGCAGCCGATTGCTACAGGTGGGGCGTGCGCACAGTTAGTATAAAGGTCTTTCCCCCCGGAAAATAAAGGTTTGTAGCCTTCCATCCCCAGGAGGCCAGAGGGGGTACCCGGAACCTCCCCCTCGGAGGTTTACAGACCATGAGCGCAAGAGTGCCGCTAGCACCAGTTGTAGAAGAGATAGCAAATCGGTGGGGGTTTTTCGGCCTGCAAGATGTGGGTCCGGCCAGCCCTATCCAGTTGCCCGAGGAGGCCCTGGCGGGGCTGCAGTTTTACGGGGAGCCGTTGAAGTTTTCCGATGTGCTGGGCTTGCTCCCGTCTGAGGTCACGGTTCAGGATGACTTCATCTCCTTTCCGCTGACGGTGGAGCTTGATGCCCTCCCGGAGTGGCGCCGCTCGGTGCGCGAGATGTTTCGGATCCTGGCCGAGGAAAACCCTCGGCGATTGGGGCGTCGTGAACTCTACCGCTGGGACAAGCCCCGCACTCCGGAAAACGGCATGGACGACCTGCCTCTTTCCCAGCATTTCTTGGAGCGCAGTTACCGGGATGGCTTCATCGTTCAGGAAAAGAAGCCGCTGGTGGTGGATTACCGCCGTTGCCAGCGTAACTATCTGGCCTCGGTGGATAGCGACGGCCCCATGCCCGCAGTTTTGCTGATGGACGCCTCCTCCCAGATCGCGTCTCACCTGTTGGGCTTTAACGGGCCCGCTTTGAGATGCGTACTGGCTCACCCCGAGACTTTCCAAAATCTCGACTACCGCCACCACCTGGTGCCGGCCGAAAGGGCCCTGAAGGCGGTCCTACTACGTTGGGCCCCCCCCGGGCTGGAGTACGTGGCCTGGGCCAACTCGGGAACCGAATCCTGGGAAAAAGCGCTCCACATGGCCACGGTGAAGTTTCCCGACCGGGGCAACAAGTGCGTCTGCTTCAAAGGAAGTTTTCACGGGCGCTCTCTGATCGCCCTGTTCTCCTCCTGGAACCCCAAGAAGCGGCTTCCCTTCGAGTTGGAAGGCTACCAAACACTGTGGGCTGAGTTTCCGGAAGACACCGAGCCACACCTGGAAAAGGCGGCCGATCCCGATTGGCTGGCCCTCTGGGAGTTGGCCGCCGAACCCGACTTCCGCGCGCCCACCGTGGACTCCGCCGTCGACCCTTTGTTGGCTGCCGAAGTCGATTCTCTCATGCAGGTGAGAGAGCATCTGCAGGGCCACGAGGTGTGCGCTGTTTCCGTAGAGCCCATGCAGTGCGAAGGGGGAGACCGTTTCGGGAGCAAACGGTTCTTTCAGTCGCTGCGGGTGCTGACCCACGCCATGCGGGTGGCTCTAATTTTCGATGAAGTGCAAACCGGCTTCGGTTTGGGTGGCGCTGAGCTGTGGTCCAACACCTTTGACCTGAAGACCAGCGCCGGCGACCCGCTACCTCCGGACTTCATCAACCTGGCCAAGAAATGTCAGGTGGGGGCTGTTCTGAGTTCGATACCCGACCCTTTCCCCACCACCGCCCACGCTGCCTCGTTTTGCCGTGGCTACGTGAACGCGGCTTCCATCGAGCCGGAGGCCCTGACCAGCCTGGGAGATTCGGTACGGGAGAGGCTGTTTGCCCTGGCTGAGCAGTTCGATATCGTGCAGGCACCCCGGGCTCAGGGTCTGGCTTTCGCCTTCGATATGCCGGACAGTCTCCACGCCAACAATTTTGTCAATCAGCGGTTCTATCACGGATTTATGGTGTACATCGCCGGTGAAAAGACCTTGCGGTTCCGAATCCAATACAGCACCACCCCGGAAGATCTCGACTACATCTTCGCTTCCATCACCCAGTCGCTCCGGCACCTCAAGAAAGAAGGTCCGGAGAGCTTGCCGGACCGTTATGACTATGTGTGGCCGGAGGTGGCCGGTCCCGAACATCCCATCCCGGTCACGGTGCAGGAACTCCGAACCGTCAATTGGGATGTCATCCTGCGCACCTACGGAGAGCTTCCTGACCAGCGGCGCCAGGAGATGGCCAAGCTGCTGGAGCCAAAACCCATTGACCAGTATGAGCAGCCTTACCGGGATAAGCAGTTTTCCTGGCTGGAATTCACCAGATATTTGGCCGGGCGCCAGGCGGTTCGAATTCGACCTCTCGACGCTGAAAACTGGGACAAGTACCGGAATGCCATTATGAACCTGGAGAGATCCGTCTACGAACCGGCTCGGGTCGACGAAGAGGCCTTTTTGAAGGCAGCCGTGGAGGCCGACAGGAGCATCTGTTTCGTGGCCTTCGAGCGGGATCGCCTGCTCGGTTTTTCTGTGGCCGCCCCCCTGGAGCTGTTTTCCGAGGTGCGGGGACCTGATGAGGATCCCGGGCTGAATACTGGGAAGTACTTGTACTCCGCCGATCTTTTGGTGCACCCGGAGGCCAGGGCGCGTGGGGTGGGGATCCGCCTGAAGCGTCGCCAGATCGAGCGAGCCCGTCAGTTGGGCTATCACGGGATCCGGAGCCGCAACCGGGTGGACAAAGCCACCAACATGGAGGTGATCAATCGCTCGCTGGGGGCCGTGGAGATGGACTACTTCGAGAAGGACTACGGCGAGGACCAATCGCCCTGCCGTTATCTCACCTTGCCGGTGGCCGAATCGGTGACCCCTGAGTTGCGCTGGTCGAGTGGAGTGGAGTCGCCCACCGGTGGCCTCCTCTCACCCGAGACCTGGGAAGATTGGGACCTGGCGGCCATCAACAAGAACAGCCTTTGCAACTGGTGGACACCCAACATGACCCGCTACACCGAGTGGCTTCGCTCGGTCTCTCCACTGGGTCACGCTTTTCTTGCTTCCGGCCGGGACGAAGCCGCCGACAAACTGGTGAAGTGTCTGATCCACCACCGCAAGGGAGCTCAGACCATGATCAGCTTCCAGGGTGCCTTCTGGGGGGGCGTGACCGCCTGCGCCCGGAGCTTGAGCGATCCTCACTTCGGCAACCATTTCGGTTGGAGCCACCTGCCCTACCCGTATCAAGAAGGTGATCCGTTCCTAGGGATCGAGGATCCCCTGAACGCGGTAGAGGAAGACTGCCTGGGGGCCCTCCAAGCCATGCTGCACCAACCCGAGAGCGTGCTGGGAGTGGCCATCGAACCCGTTCAGGAAAAAACTGGGCGGCGGGTGTCGGTCCGGTTTCTGAAGGCCTTAAGAAGCGCCTGCGATGAGGCCGGGGTGCCACTGGTCATGAATGAATCGGCGGCCTGGGCCTACCGGGGGAGTCGAGAGCTGTTCTACTGCCAGGCCACCGGGGTGGAGCCCGACCTTCTGACCGCCTACGCAGGAGGGCAGTTGGGCCACGTCTTCACCAACGACAAGTATTACATTCCTGAGCCCCTGACCTTGATCTCCACCTGGGACGGCGACGAACTCTCGGCTTTGCGCTTCCATCAGCAGATGGAGCTATTGCGTGCCCACCGCGACGATTCGCGCCTCTATGAACTGGACAAGCTGATAGGCTCCCGGGGAGATCTCTACCGGGGAAGCGGCTTGCTCTTTTTCGATGGTGAGGATTTGGCTTGCGATCCGGATATCTTTGAAGAGGGACATCTGCTCTTGCCTCCCCTTAACCGAATAGGGGAGCAATGGGAGTTTCTGTGGGAGCTGTTCGAGCAGAAGAGAACACCCGCCGGGGTGTAAAGGAGTTGACCATGAGTTTGCCCATGAGCCTCAAATTTCGAGGCGTCTACATAAACGGAGAGTGGCGAGAGCCCCGGCCCGGTGAGGGTAGCTTCCAGAGTGAGAACCCCTTTTCCGGGGAGACGGTTCTGGAGGTGCACCCGGCCGATCTTGGTGAGGTGGACCAGGCGGTCGAATGCGCCCATCAGGCCTTTCTCGGCTGGAGAGCTCTGGAACCCTCCCACAGAGCGGAGTGCCTGCTCCGCCTGAAGGAGCAACTGCAGGCTCGCCGGGAGGACCTGGCCCAGGCCATCACCTCGGAGATGGGAAAGCTGCTTTCCGAGGCTCGTGCCGAGGCGGCGGCCTGTACGGGTAAGATCGACGTGACCTTAGGTGAGGCTGCCCAGAGAGTGGCGGATGTCCATCCCCCGGGCCTGGACGGATTTTACACCTACCGCCCCCACGGGGTCATGGCGGTCATCGGTCCGTACAACTTCCCCATTCACCTGGCCAACGGGCACATCATCGCCGCCTTGATGACCGGCAACACCGTGGTCTTTAAACCCAGTTCGGTGACCCCCCTGGTGGCTCAGATCTATACCGAGTGCGTGCACCAGGCAGGCTTCCCACCGGGCGTCTTCAATCTGCTGCCCATGACCCGAAAGGCCGGCGACCGACTGGTGACCCACCCGCTGGTGAAGGGTATCCTGTTCACCGGATCCTGGGCGGTGGGGCTGCACTTCAAGAAGCTCACCCTGGAAGACCCTCATAAGATCCTGGCCCTGGAAATGGGGGGCAAGAATGCGGTCATCGTGGCCGACGACGCCCACCTCGAGCAGGTTGTTGGGGAAGTGATCACGGGCGCCTATTTGACCACTGGCCAGCGTTGCACCGGCACCTCCCGGGTGATCTGCACGCCCCGGCATCTGGAGGCACTCACCGAGCGTCTGGCTCTAGGAGCCGAGGCGCTGCAGAGCCAGGATCCCACCCTGGAGACCAGTTTCATGGGGCCGCTGGCTTCCCGCAGTGCTCTGCGCACCTACCGCCGAGAGGTGGAGGCGGCCGACCAGGATCCGGCGCTGCAGACGCTGGTGGGTTTCCGGGAAGGCCAGGGAGTGTGCGGGGTGGGCGCGAGCTTGCACCGAGTGGAGCGCTACCACCCTGAGCACCCCTATCTCCGCGAAGAGGTTTTCGGTCCGGCCCTCACCATCGAAGGGGTGGCCGACCTGGATGAAGCGTTTGAGAGGGCCGGGCACTCCGACTATGGCCTTGCCTTTTCCATCTTTTCTCGCTCCGAAGAAGTCTATCGGCGGGCCCTCACCGAGGTGCCCTCCGGTATCGTCAATTGGAATCGCGCCACCAACGGAGCCTCGGGACGGCTCCCGTTCGGCGGAGTGGGGAAGTCCGGCAATCATCGTCCGGCTGCCCTTTTCGCCCCGGAGTACTGCTCCTACCCGGTGGCTTCTCTCAGCAAGCCGTTCGGTGAGTATGAGAAGTCTCCCAGTCCCGGATTTCCCCAGGAGGTTTGGAAATGAGTAAAGTCTATCAATCAGCAAAAGATGCCCTGGCCGACGTGGCCGACGGCTCCAGGATCATGTTTGGAGGGTTCGGCCTGTGCGGCATCCCCGAGAATATGATCGAGGAACTGGCCGATAAGGGCACCCAAAACATCACCGTGATCTCGAACAACTGTGGCAACGCCGGACGAGGTCTGGCCAAGCTCCTCAAGACTCGCCAGGTGAGTAAGGCGTACTGCTCCTACGTGGGGGGCAACCCCGATCTGGAGGCCCAGATCCTCTCCGGCGAGGTGGAGGTAGAACTCAACCCCCAGGGGACCCTGGTGGAGCGGATCAGAGCCCAGGGCAGCGGACTCGGTGGGTTCTTGACGCCGACCGGGGTGGGCACCCCCATCGCCGAGGGTAAGCAGACCATCCAACAAAATGGCCGGACCTACATCCTGGAGACCGCCCTGCCCGCGGACTACGCCATGATCCGGGGGCTGAAGGGCGACACCGAAGGCAACCTGATCTTCAACAAATCGGCGCGCAATTTCTCTCCCCTAATGGCTATGGCGGCCGATTGCACCATCGCCGAGGTAGAAGAGTTGGTGGAGCCGGGGGCCCTGGGACCCGACGAGATCCATCTGCCCGGTATCTTCGTGCAACGTATTTTTCAGGGGAAGAGCTATCAGAACCCCATCGAGATCAAGACCACCCGTTCCAATGACCAGGTGGAATTGGGGGCTCCCGGACCCACCGACGGTCCTCTCACACGCCGGCAAATCGCCTGGCGAGCCTCTCGAGAGTTGCCCAATGGTGGCTACGTGAATCTGGGAATCGGGGTGCCCACCCTGGTGGCCGACTACCTGGAGCCGGAGCGGGGCATCCGATTGCATTCGGAAAACGGCGTACTGGGGGTCGGGCCGTATCCCACCGAGGAGCAGGTGGACTACTACCTGATCAACGCGGGCAAGGAGACCATCACTTTGAATCCAGGGGGATCCACCTTCGATTCTTCCACTTCCTTTGCCATGATCCGGGGCGGCCACCTGGACTGGGCCATTCTGGGAGCCCTCCAGGTGTCTCAAAACGGAGACCTGGCCAACTGGATGATCCCGGGCAAGAAGGTCAACGGGATGGGGGGCGCTATGGACCTGGCGGCGGGGGCCAAGAACACCATGATCCTGACCACCCACACCGACAAGAAGGGGGTTCCCAAGCTGGTCGATAGCTGTAGCTTTCCCCTGACCGCCCAGGGCACGGTGAACCGGATAATCACCGACCTGGCCGTGATCTCCATCGACCAGGAGGGCTTTCTGGTGGAGGAGATGATTCAGGGCATGACCCGGGACGAGCTGCAAGCCCGGACCGGCGCGAAGCTGCGCTTTCGAGACGATCTCAAGGTACTGGAGGCTCCGGCGGTTTGAAGGTTCTAAGATTAGAAAAAGGATTATCGGCCACCGAGCGCGGCTGGGTGCACGGAGAGACCTTCAAGGACAACGTGCAGGAACTGGCCGAGATCCGACTGGAGTTGATCAGCGTGGCCTGGCAGGGTGCTTCCGGCAAAAAGATCCTGGCCCTGGCCGAAGAGCATCTGCCGGTGTTGCGGGAGTACGACGCGGACCTCTATCAAGAGTTTCAGGGGATCGCCCAGGCGGCGGGGCTCAGCGAGGCTCGCCTGTTGGTCCTGAACCACTACACCGATCTGCGGGACATGGGCAACACCAAGCGGGCTCTGGAGGAGGGCTGTAGCATCCTGCACGCCCGCCACGGAGAGGAAGTCCTGGTCGCCCAGACCTGGGACATGCACGCCACCGCAGAACCGTTTTGCCTGATGCTGTTCCTGCCGGACGAAGGAGTGTGGGTGCTCACCATCACCGGCTGCCTGGCACTTTGCGGTCTTTCTTCCAAAGGCCTCGCGGTGACCATCAACAACCTGGTGATGGGCGATGCCCGGGTGGGCATCAGTTGGCCCACGCTGGTGCGCAAGATGCTGCGGGCAGGCTCGGTGGCTGCCGCCGAACAGGTCCTGACCGAATCGCCGGTAGGGAGCGGCCATCACTACGCCCTGGTGGATCCGGACAGCAGTCGAGCCTGGGAGAGCAGCGGAAGCATCAGCGCCCTGGTCTACGACGGCAGCCGCAGCCCCTACGTCCACACCAACCACTGCCTGGACGCCAAGATGTTGGAACTCAGCCGCATCTCGCCCACCAGCACCACTCACCACCGCTACGCCCAGGCCACCGACCTGCTGAAGGAAAATCCCCGGCCCAACGCCGAGCAACTGTGGGAGATGATGAACTGCCGGATCAACTTTCCCAACTCCCTCTTCACCGACCGCACCACCGAGGCGACCCCCCACGGCATCTCGACCTGTGCGCGGGTGTTGATGGATTGCCGGCGTCGGGAGATCTGGAGCAGAACCGGCAAAGACCCCGAGCAGGTACCCTTGAAGTTCGACTGGAGCACGCTCGGGTGAACCGCCCGTTTTTCACCACCTGGAGCAAGCAGAGCCAGGCTCCCTTGTTCGAGATCTTGGAGGGCCGGGGCGTGCGCTTTCGGACCCCCGAGGGGTGGTGGATGGATCTGGCTTCGTTGAGCTATCAGGCCAACCTGGGCCACGGCCACCCGGCCATGGTGGAAGCCATCAAGACCCAGGCCGAGAAGTTTTGTCTGGCTCTACCGAACCACACCTTCGAGGCCAAAGAGCGCCTGGCTCAAAGGCTTCTAGAGCTTGCCCCCCCTGGCTTCAGCAAGGTGTTTTTCACCCTGGGAGGGTCGGAAGCGGTCGAGAACGCTCTGAAGATCGCCAAGCTGGTGACCGGTCGTTACAAGACCGTGTCCCGCTACCGCTCCTATCACGGGGCTTCGGGAGGGGCACTCTCGCTCTCCGGAGACTACCGACGCCCGCCCCTCGAGCCCCTGATGTCGGGAGCTTTGCACGCTCTGGACTGCTACTGCTACCGCTGCCCCTTCGGGCACGAGAAAGACTCCTGCCGGTTGGAGTGCGCCACCCAGTTCGAACACATTCTGACCCTGGAAGGAAAGAACTCGGTCGGTGCAGTTTTTTGCGAGCCCATCCCGGGAGCCAACGGTGTTCTGATCCCGCCGCCCGGCTACTGGAGAACGCTCAGGGAGGTGTGTGATCGCCACGGAACGCTGCTGGTGGCCGATGAGGTCCTGACCGGTTTCGGCCGCACCGGGCGCTGGTTCGGGATCGACCACGAGGAAGGGGTGGTGCCCGACATGATCACCCTGGCCAAAGGGCTGACCGGGGGCTACGCGCCTTTAGGAGCGGTTCTGGTGCATCAGCGCGTGGCTGAACACTTCGATCACGAGAAGCTCTATTGTGGACTGACTTACTACTCCCATCCCCTCAGTTGCGCGGCCGGAGAACGAGCGGTGCGCCTGTACGAGGAGGAAGGCCTGATCGAAAAGGCAGCCGCTCTGGAAAAAACCTTTCGGACCGGTCTTGCCAGGATCGCCGAGGTGGCCGGCGGTGAGCCTCACGAAGTCAGAGTAAGGGGGCTGTTGGGGGCGGTGGAGTGGAAAAACGCCGTCGATTCGGCGTGGCAGCCTTTCTTCGAACGGTTGAGCGGGGAACTGGTGAAAGCCCGATTGCACCTCTACCCCAAAGCCGAGCAGGGGATGATCGTGATGGCCCCGCCGTTGGTCATCTCCCAGGCGGAGCTGGAAGAAGGCCTGGAAGGGGTGCGCGGCTGTGTGGAGCGCTCCTGGCGGGGCCCCGGGGTATGAACTTCCGCGGGACGCCCGATTGGTTTGGAGAGGTATCTCCCTGGAATCCGGAATTCTCGTTGGAGGTAAAAAACGGTACCCTCCACTACACTTTTCGAGTTGCAAAAGCTGCTTACTGCGACGACTCGCTAAGGCCCGGGAGTTTCGTGGAAGGCTTGTGGGAGAAGGATGTCGCCGAGCTCTTCCTCGGGGGTCCCGGAGAGTTTTATCAAGAGATTAATATCAGCCCCAGCGGGGCCTGGTGGAGCGCCACCTTCAAGGGCTATCGAGAGCGTATCCGGGCGGTCGAGTTTCCGGCGCAGATCGAACACCACCGGACCCCCGACTCCTGGAGCGTTTCGTTTTCAGCCCAGGTCAAAGACTTGGAAGGCTGGCAAAACCTGGCACCCGATGAATTCCGAGTTTCACCCACCGCTATCCTGTACGGCCCGGAGCCTTCCTTTTTCGCCTGGAATTGGGATCCGGACCTCAAGAGCGAACCGGATTTTCACCGTAAGGATCTCTTCAAGCCGCTGATCAGATCTTAAGCTCGATTCAGGCTTCTTTCAGGCGCCACGACTACTCTGGTAGCATGAACCCCGTCAACTGGAAATCCGCCCTGCAGAGTTTGCGTCGGAACGCCCTGATCGCCACCCGGGTGAAGGCTCAGAGCGATGCGGACCACTGCGTTTCCAAGGACAGGATCGCGGAGGCTTATCGGGAGGTGTCCGATAGCGTGGACCTGGTGGGTGACCGCCCGGAGGATGGTTGTTACGCCCGGGCTCAGCTTCTCTGTGACGGATTGGCCGAACGGGGCATCGAATCGGAGAAAGTTTTTGTGACTCCCTTCTTCAAGGACCTCGAGTCGAACGGGGCCAAATGGAGATATCACGTGGCCACTGTGGCGATGACTACCGACCAGGGTGCGCAGGTGCTCGACCCGGTGGCCTCGGAGCACCCGATACCTCTCGAGGATTGGTTTGGAAGCATCTGGCAGGGCGGGCCCGGTCTGGTCTCCCTTCACGAACCCACGAAGTATCTCAACGGATTAACGTTTTCGAGAGATTCTCAGAAGCATACCCGGCAAGCCAGGGAGTGTTTGAAAGAGTTGCGGGGCGCGCAGACCCATTAGGACCAGACCCTAAAGTATGCATCCTATGTGCGGGGCCCTCCTATCCCTTCGAGGGTGCCTTCCGAGCGGCCCCTGGCCTACACTGGAGCAGAGGGGGGATTCCCCACTCATTTCTTTACGAATTTAGGAGGCTGAGTCAACAGTATGGACACTTTGGAAAAACATTTAGAAGAATTGCAGAAGAAACATTCCTTTGGAAAGCCGGAGCGAAAGGCCGGTAGCTTTGAAGAGAACCCGATCGGGTTATCCAATAAAGTGGCTAAAGAAATTGGTGTGCAGCTTGATCGTCATCAGGCGAGCCTGTTTGTGTTGTTTCACCAATACCAGAAGCACCACTGGTTGGTGGAGGGCCCTCAGTGGCGCGATCTTCACCTTTATTTGGAAGAGGCATACAATCAGATTCACGCCGATCTCGATGTTTTGGCCGAGCGCCTGACCGTGCTGGGCGGAGTGCCGAGTTCTGGCCCTGCTGCTCTGCTAAAGGCCGCTTACATCGAGCACGAGCCGGAAGGCAAGTACTCCATTAGGGCTTCCTTGGAAAACTCCATGGCCGCAGAGAAGATAATCGCCGGTGCTTTGCGCACGACCATCGGTCAAGCTTCGAAAGCCGGAGACTACGGTACGGAGCATCTGCTCAAGGTAACACTCGAGCACACCGAAGACCGGGCCCACCACCTGGAACACTATCTGGCCGGCGATAAACTCTAGAACTAGAAGAGCCCCCGCTAAAAGTTCGGGGGCTCTTTCTTTGATATTGGGGAAATTGATTTAGCTTCTGATGATCCAGTATTTGTCGTCGGCGAGAACTTTGTCGTGGTGACTCTTACTGGATTCTCCGAGATTGAGAGTTCTCTCGAGGAAGTTGTCTGATTCAGGTTGGGCGGTGCTACGCAAGCTAAAACTTCCTTCCTTCGAGTCGGCCAAAATTTCCGATCCCAGCAACGATGTGGCAATGCCGGCGTTGGATTCGCCATAGGTAAAAGGGGTCACTTCGTGTTCTTGGATGGCTCCGTCGGGCCTACTGGCAATTTCTTTTTTTCCGAAGAGCGGAAAGCCCTTACGAACTTCGCTGGCATCCTGCCAGATCCCGAAGCTATCGGCCACTTGTTGCCGGCCTACGCCTTGTTCGGGAAGGGTTGAAACCGGTTTCCAACCGTCATCGGTCCTTTGGACCAGGAAGCGATCCACGTACTCGAGCGTGGGATGGTCGAGTTGAGAATCCACGGAGAAAGCATCGCCACTTCCATCCGGGAGTTCTTTGCGGTTGAGGGACCGGGTGAGAGTGGGGCCTCCGTTGAAGACTTGATTAATTCCATAGTGCTGCATGTGTGAGATGAGTGACATAGTTTTTTCCTCCTGTGCTATGGTCACAGATTACAAGCTCATCCTTAAAAATAGTTGAAGAACTCACTCAAACCAGCAAGACCCACCCCTCGGTGGGCTCTCCGGTGAGAGCCTCGACTCCCTCGACGTACGCTCCAACCTGTCTTAAGTATCCCGGCAGGGCTTCATCGGTCTTAAAATCGACCACCGCCCAACCGTCGGAATCTTTAAAGGCCAGATCGACGATACCGCTGACCAGCGTACCGTCTTCTCGTCGATAGTTCAGGGGGGACTCCCGCAGACAGACGGCGGCGTGGCGGGCTCGCACCAGAACGGGGTGGGAGAGGGCCCGAACGATAGCCAGTTCGGCCGCAGCCAGTTCGACTTCCGGGGCACCGTAGATCCGACCCTGGCGGTGAACCATTTCGCTCACTTCATCGGTCGAGGCCTGGAGCGAGAGGTTTTCCAACACGGCGTGGATCAGAGAGCCGAAGCGGGGCCCCACCGGCCGACCGGACTCCCGCTCGACCCGGCCCACCCGGACCTTTTCCACCGAGGTCCCTGCTTCTTTCGGCCCTCGTATGACGATCGTGGGAAGGGCAGCGTTTTGAAGGGCTTCTTCTTTTGCCCGCTCCCATTCCTGAAAGCCGCGTCGCCCCTCTTCCACCACTTCAGGGTCGACCTCTTTGGTGATGAGATCGACCAGCACTTCGTCCTGCCGCACCCCGGCGGTAGCGTGCTTCTTGAGGTTCAGCCGGGTCGAGGCAAACCACACGTAGGGGAGGGTGCTGAAGTCGCGCATTTGAGGTAGGGGTCCGTGATAGGGGGCCTCGCAGTGGTATCCATCGAGGGCTCCCCACAACGGCGAGAGCCAGGATTTTCCAAGCCAGTCCGGGGTACGGTCGGTGAGCTCGAACCCGGGAAATACCAACAGGTCTCGGGCCCGGGTGGCGGCCACGTAACAGAGCCTCTGGCCCTCGGCACGCTCGATGGCGAGTTCCTCTTGTTCCACATCGGCCAGTTGTTGGGGCACCAATTGGCCCAACCGTAGGAGACAGAGATCCCGATCCGGGTCCAGATGTCGGCCGGGCTTCTCTTGAATCAGTGGAGCACCCGGCACCGCCAGGATCACCACCGGAAACTCCAAGCCCTTGGAGGCATGGACGGTCATAAGCCTGACTCCGTCGCTGGTCTGTTCCAGGATAGGAGCCTCGGCCCGCACGTCGTCGCGCGCCTCCTGCACCAGGGTATTCACAAAGCCGCGAAAAGAGAGGTTGTCTCGGGCGTCGTATTGCCGCGCTCTCTCCACCAGGCTGAGGGCGTTGGCCAGAGCTTGCTCCCCTCGCGGCCGCAAGACCAGGGCTGCGTAATAACGGGTGTGTTCGAGGAGAGCGGCCACGGTCTCGGCAATGGGGCAGCGGTTGCGACGGCGGTGGAGTCGGGCTAGAAATTCGAGGGCTTCGGTGATCGCGCTGAATCGTTCCTCGGCAGGGGCCGGCGCAAGCATATTGAGGCGGCGATGCTGAAGCCGGTATTGGTACAAAAGACTCTCTTCCACGGCAAAGAGTGGACCTCGGAGGGTCGCAAAAACAGCCAACTCGTCGTGGGGCCATTCGATGGCCTCAAGCGCGGTGACCAGGGTAGAGACCTCTTCTCGGGAGTGATAGGAGCGCCCACCCACCACCAGAGATTCGATACCCCGACCCTGCAGTTCGTCGATGTAAGGGCGAGTGAGATCCTCACCCCAGCTTTGCATCTGCCGAAAGAGAATACAGACGTCGCGGGCCTCCAGCGCACGCCGGGCGCCATCCTCTTCGCCCACGGTCCAGCCACTGTCCGTCAGCATCCATTTCAGGTAGGAAGCGATGACGATCGGAGTCTGAGCCTGGACCTCTTGCTTGGTTAGTTTGGTCACCGGTACCCGGAGGGCCACCACCGAGGGTTGAGAAGGCTCTTCCGGCCGATAGGGATTGAGGGCCACGTGGTGGGCCTGGAGCGTCTGAATGTCTCCCGTCATAACCTTTATGAAGGCACTGTTGACGAAGGACTGGATGGAGGGGACGGAGCGAAAACTGGTGGTGAGCTCTAAGGGAGAGCCAAGTCGCTCGAGGGTTTTGAAGTAGGTACCCACATCGGCTCTTCGAAACCGATAGATGGACTGCTTGGGATCTCCCACCACGAAAAGCTTGCCGGGGTTGATTTCCACCTTTTTCCAATCGGTTTCTTCCGGATCCTGAGCGGCCAGCAGAAATAGGATCTCGGCCTGCAAGGGGTCGGTGTCTTGAAATTCGTCGACGAAGATATGACTGTAGCGCTGCTGCAAGGCCTGTCGCGCCCGGGGAGACTCCGCCATCAGGTGTCGAGTGGCCAGTAAGAGATCAAGAAAATCCAGGGCTCCTTGACGGCGCTTGGCTTGCTGGTAAGCATCCACGGCCTCGAAGAGTTCTTGCTGGAGAAGGGAGACCAGGTGGGCGTCGCAGCGGCTGACAAACTCGGTGAGTTCCGACAGCACGAGTTCATGTTCGGCCAGCATTTCCTGGCGGCTAAGGTTAGGGCCGAAATCCTTACCTCTTCCTTTTTTAGGCTTCTTGAAATCCGACTGATTGGCAAGCCAAGCCAGTCCGGCCTCCAGGCCATCGAGATCGGGTTCGGCGTTGACCGACTTTCGCTGCTGGAGTCGGGTGAGAAACCACTCCAGAGCCCAGGTGTCTTTCACGTAGTTGTGGTTGCGATCGGAGGCACCCTTGCGCATGGCCTGGAGTTCTTCCAGCTTCTCTATGAGCCCGCGGGTGCGCAACTCTCGATCGACTTCGATCCCCTCCCAGGGGCAGCGGAACTCTCTCCAGCAAGCGAGCGTCCAGGCCATGGACTCCAACCTTTCCCCGGCGGCTCGTACCTGATAGCCCCCTTTCAGTCGGCGCATATAGCGCCGGATGCCTTCGGGAGGGTCCTCCAGCTTTTGCTGCAGCCAGAGCTGAAAGGTCTGGCCAAAGAGGCGGAGCGATTCGTCCTGGTCGAGGGTTTCAAAGTCCACATCAACGCCGGCTTCCACAGGATATTCCTGCAAGCAGGTTGCGCAGAAGCTATGAAAAGTGGTGATCTGAGCCTCCTCCAGGTGGACCAGCGTTTGCTCCAGGGCGGGGTGGTCCAGGCGCGCCTTCTCCAGTCGCTCACGGATTCGGAGTTTCATCTCGCCGGCGGCCTTTTCGGTGAAGGTGAGGGCTGCCAGGCCCCCGGGTTGGCAGCGCTGTTCTCGAAACAAGGAAAGGATGCGCTCCACCAGGACAGTGGTTTTGCCGGTCCCGGCTGCCGCTTCCACCACCAGGGTGGAGCCGAGATCGTTCTGGATGCAGTCGCGGGCGCTTTGATCGGCGAGTCTCATTCGAGTCCTCTGACCTCCTCCAGGGGGAGTAGCCGAGCGTCTTCACACTTACGTCTGGTGCGCTCTTCCTCTAACGGACCGCAGACTGCTCGATAGTCGCACCGGGCGCAGCCTCCCTTGCGGGGGGAGACCGGGAAGTAGCCGTTTTGGATGGCCTGATCGATGGTCTCTAAGACCTTCAAAAGATCACTCCGCTCGCGCTTGCCCAGCTTGACCACCCGGGTCTTGAATCCACCTCGGGTGGTGCAGTAAAAGAGTCGTCCAGAGACGGCCGGAGCACCCAGTCCATGTTCTGCGGCCAGGCCGTAGAGAAGCGGCTGCAGCACTTGCCCTCCCTGGACGGATCCCAGGAACCCTTTGAGCGGATTTCCCGTCTTGTGATCGGTGACTCGGAGCTGCCCATTTTGAGAGTGCTTGTCCACCCAGTCCACCGAACCTCGGATCAAGAATCGGCCGTCGACGGCTACCGGATTCTCGATACTCTTGGGGTCGCGCGGAGAGCTTGGCGCCAGTCCGAAGGACCACTCGAAAGCCAGCGGCTCCCAGGGCTCATCATCTTCATTGAGTTGCTGAAACCAGATCTGGAGGTCCGTGCGCAGCCTCTCGATCTCGTCCTGCCAAACCCGCAAGATGGGCGGGGCCAGCGTCTCTTCATACTCTTGGGCTACCTCGTCGAGGGCCTGATTTAGACCCTGCGGGTTTCTGGGGAACCCTTCCAGCATGAATCGGGCTTGCGTCTCATGCACGATGAGCCCCTTGATCTGGGGGGTGATCTCCTCGTTGCCCTCGAGCTCTTCCCGGGGGCTCAGCCCCTGGATGCAGGCCAGGTAGAAATGATAGGGGCAACGGGCGAAGCGCTGGAGTGCGGTGGGGGAGTAGGCCTTCTTCCCAAGGGTCTTTTCTTGCAGGTCGGCCAGGGCTTCGGGGCCGGGTTTGAGGAAGCCGTCGTAGGGGGTCCAGCGTTCGCTCCAACGAAGCCATCGGCGGCTCAGCGAACGCTGGAGATGGGGGTTGTTTACCAGCAGATAGCGCGCTCTTCCTTTGGCCCTGGCGGGGTCGTCAAAGAGCAGGAGCCTCAGCACCGCAAGGTCGTGTTCGAAGGCGTCGATGGCCTGTTCAGGCAAGGGCGGAGCGGGCCAATCGAGACGACTGCCGGAGGCCTTTATTCCTTCGGTTTCCAGCTCCTTGAGCAGCGGGAATCGACCGCGCGCGGCACGCAGGATCTCTAGAGCAAAGAAGCTGGGTACTTTGGGCTTTCCCTGGACCGCATCCAGGCGGGGATAGGAGAGGTGAATCCGCTCTCGGACCGCTCCCAGAACCAGGCGAAGTCGAAGCCTCTCTTCAGCGGCCCGGGTCTCTCTGGTTTGAAGATGGGGGCTCAGCTTCTTGCGCTCCTGGTCGGGCAAGAGGGGATCCTCAACGAGCTTGACCGGAAACACCCCCTCGGCCAAACCGGGCAGGAAGACCACTTGAAAAGACCGCCCTCGCAAGCACTCAGGAGTTCCCACGAACACACGCCCGAAACGACGATGAGGAGGGTCGAGGCGCAGGTTCAGGAGCTGCCCTTCGAGGACCTTGATGACGGTTGTCAGATCGGCCGAGAGATTGTCCCCCAGGGAATTGAGCTGGAGTAGCTGTGAGAGAACCGGTTGAGGAGTTCGCAGCGCGCGTTCGGCCAGTCTGCTCAGGTGTTCCACCCACTCGGTCCAGGGGGCGGGCTGGGCGGGTAGCATCTCCAGTTCCTCGATCAGAGGTAGGGCGAATTTGCGCAGCGAGGAGAGCTGCTGGGCGGTTCTTTCATAACCCTCTTTTCGGACGGATTCAGGATCCGGCTCGGCGGCGCGCATACCGTATTCCACCTCCAGCCCGGCCAAGCGAGTCCTCCAGCGCTCGGCTCCCTGCAGGACGGAGGCTTCCACCAGCAACCGTTCCCACCAGCGGGGAGCGGGTATGAACCCTTCGGCGGTGTCGTCAGAACTCTCAGGTGCCAACTCTCTTTCTTCGAGGTCGGGGGCCGCCCAGGCTCCGTTGGGGGGAGGAGGGGCACCGTGGAGATCGGTGAGGGGAGCCTGCCCCAGCGAGAGGTACTCGGCGAAACGGCGGGCCGATAGACCGTCCTGGGCGCAGTGTAGGAGGACCAGAAAGGCCCGCCCAGAGGGATCGGGGCGCCGGGTCCCTTTGAGGAAGTAGGCGGGGAGTCCGGCCCGATTGAAAGCGGTCTCCAGCAGGGAGCTGTAGTGGGGCGAGCGCAAGACCACGGCGATTTCGTCCAGGGCCACGCCTCTACGGGCTTCTTCAAGGATACGCCGGGTGATCTCCACGCATTCTCGCCCCTCCCCGGGGGCCGAAAAAAAGCTGACTCGATCCTGCTCGCTGGGAGAGTGGCTGCCGGCCTGAAAGAGGTGGTGCTTGAGGTTCTCGATGGAGGTCTGAGCCTGGATGGTGTCGGCATCGGCGGGTTGGTTGAGGAGCTTCAGGGTGATGGCGTCGCCTTCGGGGATGGTGGTCAAGGCTTGTTGGCCATGAGCGAGCTTTTGGATGAACTGGGCCTGTAAGGGCTGGCAGAGGATCAGATCGAGAAACAGAACGGGCTGGCCCGGCCAGGGGTGAGCGAGAGCGGTCTGCAGGACCTCCAAGGGATCCGCGAGATTGGCTTTTTGAAGTTCCTCGGCGTAGTTTTGGAGCAGCGTTGCCATGACGGGGTCGAGTCGGGAGGGAGAGACCTGTGCCAGCCGGAGTTCGTTCAAAGTGCGGGCCAGCGCCCGGGGAAATCTTCGGCTGTCGCGCAATGGCTCGAACTTACCCAGGGGACTGCCGTGGACCACCCGTGCGGTCACGGCTTCCAGCCCGGAGGGAGTCGCCGCCGGCCTTCCTTTGGCGGCCAGACCGGGAGCGGCCAGTTTGTCGATGAGCTGCTGGAGACTGCTCGGGGTCACCCCGAATAAACCGCCGGTGGTGTGGGCCACCCGGTGGATCAACTCGTCGGCGGTGCGCCGGGTTGGGGCAACCAGCAATACCGGTTGGCCGGGCGGGAACTGCTTCAAAAAGTCCCTGGCCACATCCAAACGCCGGTGGTTATCGGGGGAGACAAAAACACGCATGAATTGTTCAAGGGGTCTTTGTGGTGAAGGGTCTGTGCCCTTTGCGAGAGGTGAAGGTTTTTGCTTTGTCAGGACTTGTCCGGAAACTCTTTTTCATAACTTGTATGCTCAAAGTCCAAGGGATGGAGGTTAGCGATGTTCGCAATGACCCAAGCTATTTTAAACAGTTCCGTGGTTGGCAAACCCGCAGCTGAGAAGGTGGAAGCCCTTCCCCCGCAATACGCCGGAGATGTCGACCTGCAACTCATGATGCGCGTGAAGGCCGGCGACGAGGAGGCCTTTAACACGTTGATGCGCAGAAACGAGAAGACGGTGCTGAATCTGATCTACCGTTTCACCGGCGACCGAGAGATCGCCCCCGACCTGGCCCAGGAAGTCTTTATGAGGATCTATCGGGCAGCCGAGCGTTTCGAACCCCGGGCCAAGTTTTTCACCTTTCTCTATCGAGTGACTCTGAATCTATGCCGAAACCATCGGACCAAGGCCAGCCGCCGCCAGACCACCTCGCTCGATGCGGCCGGGAGCGGGGACAACGGACCGAGCTTCGAACTCGTCGATCCCCTCGGTTCGGCTGAAGAGCACGTCTCTCGCCTGGAGCTATCGATGGCGGTCCAGGAAGCCGTGGAGTCCCTACCCGAGCAACAAAGAGAGGCAGTCAGCCTGCAACGGTTCCAGGGGCTCGCCTACGAAGAGATCGCCGAAGTTCTCAACCTCTCCATCCCGGCGGTCAAGTCGAGAATCCACCGGGCCAAACTCAACCTGCAAGAAAGACTCAGGCCTTATCTGGAAAGAGGAGAAGGCGCGGTTTCGTTTTAGACTCGTCCGTTGCTCTCATACGTCTTAGACTAACTTTTGTGGGTATAAGAAGCAACGATGCAAGACATCGAGTTTGGGGGGCTTGGCTTGAAGAACCGAATTCAGAAAATTCTTATTTTGGGTTTTCTTTTGATGGGCTCGGTGTCTTTCTCTGGTTGCCCTTTGTGCCAAGATGGGGTTAGACAGATTGACGCCCTAGAATTAAGCTAACATTCTAGGACTCACACCGGCAGTTTGAACCGGAGTGAAGGCCAGAGCCGAAGGCGATGGCCGTAACGCAGGTTCAAACTGCCACTGCGCCCACGAGCGCATCTGTACCCAAGGGCGGAGAAAGGTCATCACTGATGATTGACGGCATGAACAACTCAACCCACCTCAATGGAAAGGCGGCCCCCGTGAAGGCACCAGATCCGGAAGTTAAGCCACAGAAGCCTACACGGCGTAACCTGTCTGCCAAGCAGAAACTTGCGATTCTTGAGGAGATCGACAACCTAGAACGAGGCCAAGTCGGTTCCTACTTGCGTCGGAAAGGTCTATATTCCTCGAACATCTCAGTCTGGAGAAAGCAGAAGGAGCGGGGCGAACTTGACTCTCAAAGCCCGAAAAAGCGTGGCGCTAAACCCAAGTCAGCAGAATCACGTCGGCTGACGCAACTCGAGCGGGAGAATGTAAAGCTCCAGCGGGAGCTCGAGAAAGCCCACTTGATCATCGATGTCCAAAAAAAACTGTGCACGCTCTTCGGAGTGGACTCGATGACGGGGGCGAAATTGACATGATTGCTGAAGTTCGTAAACTGGTACCTCAGCTTGGCCAAGTCAGCCAGGCCTGTGAAGTGCTATCGATCCCACGCTCGACCTACTATCACTCCATCGCGTCTCCACGGGAACACAATCCGAAAGAAAAGTCCCTCCCCCCAAACGCCCTTTCACCCGAAGAGCGGCAAGAGGTCTTGGACCATTTGCACAGTGATCGCTTCATCGACAAGACCCCGGTCCAAGCCTATCACACCCTTCTGGATGAAGGCATCTACATCGGTTCAGTCCGCACAATTTACCGTATCCTGGAGGCTAATAACGAGGTCCGTGAGCGGCGTGCCCAGCGGCGCCACGCCAACTACCAGAAGCCGGAGCTTATTGCGACTGCCCCCAATCAGGTCTGGACATGGGACATCGTGCGCCACGAGGCGTTTTCTGACCGTGCGGAGGTGAAAGACCTCCGCGGCCCGCCTGTCGCAGCAGTCGGGCACAAGCTGAGGGCAGCCCGAACCGGGGAACGCCGGGAAAGGTAGGAGCAGCCCTGACAAAGCCGGGACGCGGCAGCACCGTCAGATGCTGTGGGTCCGGCAAGCGAACAAGGAAGGTGTAACGAGAGTGAACCAGTGGCGTAACGCTCCTCAAGAGAGATCCACCAGCTCCAACCTGACGGATTTGGGCTGGGTTGTAGTGCGCATCCACGAGTCTTCGTGGAGAACTTCCTCGCCGACAGATGTCGCTGGCAGGGAGGCCATCGTGAAAGCCTGCGGCGTAACGACGGCGAAGCTACAGGGGCATAGCTGGACACCTCACCTCGTAAGCGGCAGGAAATGAACGTGGGAACCACATCAATAGCTCCGACCATCGTCCGCGATGAAGGAAAAGCTCGTTGCCAGCCGATGCTTTTGATGTGGGACGGAGGAGCCGTAGTAGTCGGAGCGCGGGAAAGCCGCGTACATGGCGAAGGGCTCCAGCGTGTTCGCAGCGAGGCGGCACGACGAGGAGGTCGCTGGTGAATATCGGCGCACCGTGGCCTGACCAGGAAACGGCCAGGACACGGGTACTCGAAATGCAAACCAAGCTGCACCGATGGGCGACGGGCGATGCCGACCGTCGCTTTGATGACTTGTTTAACCTCATCTATGACCCCGCGTTCCTCGCTTCGGCGTGGTACCGGGTACGAGGCAACAAAGGCGGGCGCACTGCTGGAGTCGATGGAGTTGCACCCAGTTCCATCGATTCTCCGGCGGTGTTCCTCACTGAGCTGAGAGATGCACTCAAAGCTCGATGCTACACCCCTGCTCGGGTCCGGGAGAAGGCAATACCAAAGACCGACGGCAAGGTCCGCCGCCTTGGTATACCCACGACCGCAGACCGGGTAGTGCAAGCATCATTAACGATGGTGCTTGAGCCGATTTTTGAAGCCGACTTTTTGCCGTGCTCCTACGGTTTCCGGCCCAATCGTCGTGCCCAAGACGCTATCAGCGAGATTCGCTTCCTTGCTGCTCCAACACGAAATTACCAATGGGTATTCGAGGCGGACATTAAGGCTTGCTTTGATAACATTGAACATGCGGCGTTATTGCGCCGCGTGGGAAAACGTGTCGGAGACAAGAGAGTAATCGCGCTGATTCGCGGGTTTCTCAAGGCCGGCGTCCTCGCCGAGGACAACAAGGCACGAGAGACCATCACCGGTACGCCTCAAGGCGGCATCCTGTCCCCGCTCCTGGCTAATATTGCGCTATCGGTTCTCGACGAGCATTTTGCTCGAAAATGGGAAGCGCTAGGGCCTTGTTGGCAACGTGCCAAGCTTCGTCGTTCAGGCGTCCCAGCAATGAGACTCGTCCGTTATGCGGATGACTTCGTGGTCCTGGTTAACGGCAAACGCGACGACGCGGAAGCGCTATGGCAGGAGGTGGAGGAAGTCCTTGCGCCGATGGGATTGTCCCTATCGGTCGACAAGACTAGGGTGTGCCACATTGATGAGGGCCTCGACTTCCTTGGCTGGCGAATACAACGCCGTCGCTGGCGAGGTCGTGGCGACAGACGAGTAGTCTATACCTACCCGTCTAAGAAGGCACTGGCCTCAGTGACGACCAAAGTCCGCTCACTGACCCGTCGTGCCAAGCATCGTACGCTCAGAGAACTGTTGCACTCGGTTAACCGGGTGCTGCGGGGATGGTGCGTGTATTTCCGACATGGTGTGTCCTCCCGGACCTTCGGCTACCTAGACCACTTTACGTGGCACCGGGTCTTCCGATGGCTTCTGAAGCGACACGCTCCACTCGGCAAGAAGAAACTTGTTAGTCGCGTTCTTCCCACTTGGGAGATTGCGCACGGTCGAGTCTCCTTGTTTAAGCCCCAGACGGTCTCGATAATCCGTTATCGCTACCGAGGGGCACAGATACCCACACCCTGGACATCATCGGCATGAACATGTGGAGAGCCGGATGCGGTGAGAGTCGCACGTCCGGTTCGGAGGGCGGGCCGCGGAAACCCAGCAGGCGAAAGCCAGCCAGGGCGCCGCGGTCCGACCCCTACACCAAGCTGAAGGGCCCCGGCAAATGGGAATATTTCCACCTTTACGTCGTGCTCGACATCTTCAGTCGCTACGTAGTCGGGTGGATGCTGGCCACCAGAGAATCCGGAGATTTGGCCACCCAGCTTCTCGAAGAGAGCTATATTAAGCAGAATATTCAACCTCATCAATTGACCATCCATTCAGACCGGGGTCCGGCAATGAAGTCGCAGCCCGTGGTAAGCCTTCATGCAAAGCTGGACATCACAAAAAGCAACAGCCGCCCGCACGTCAGCAACGACAACCCGTTTTCCGAGGCTCAGTTCAAAACGCTCAAATACCAACCAGCCTTTCCGAACCGTTTCGGCTGCTTCGATGATGCACTGAGCTTCTGTCGTGGCTTTTTCCCTCGCTACAATGACCAACACCATCACTCAGGCATCCTGTATCTCACGCCTGCGACGGTTCACTACGGTCGCGCCGACGATATTCTGGCTCAGCGCTACGAGAAGATCTTGGACGCCTACAACCAGAAGCCTGAGCGGTTTCTTAATGGCCCACCCAAGCCAAAAACACTTGACCGAGCGGTCTACATCAACCCGCCTGAAAAACGAGCCAAATGCTCTCTAAATTAAAGTCAAAATCTGTCCAAGACCCCTTGACACGTTCCG
>JBAYRN010000065.1:0-30963 GCA_041676625.1 Vulcanimicrobiota bacterium | reverse complement strand
GTCCTCACGATACCGGTAACGCGCAAACGCGCCCGGTTTTCGGACCAAGGAATGGCTAATGTGCCGGTAGTCGATACGATACGTTCGGTTGCCACGCAGTCGTGGCATTGTCTCCATGACTTTTCCGTTGTAGAGGACCTCAACATGATTCGGATAAAGTCTTACGTCGACTTTGTGGCCGATGAGGCGTGATGGTACCGAGTAAGTATGGTTCGCGACGCGAATCGTGCTCCACTTGTAGACCTTCGCTTGAGTCTCGGTCCAATTGGGCAACTTTGAAGAGGGTAACGTCTGCAAACATTGTTTCTCTTCGATGAACTTCCTCGAACACTGAGCATTCAGCTTCGCGACCACAGAGTCTACAAATTTTATGTACTCTTCCACGGACCGAAAATCTCGATAGCCTCGAACGATGAGTTCCTGTTCTAACGCCGTTTTGAATATACCGTGCCCTCGCTCGACAATACCGTTCTCGTTGGAGCATCTCACGTTGATTCGCCGCGGCACGAAGCCGACATGCTCGGAGAGCGCCGTGTAGCGCTTGCCAAAACTTCGGCCTCCTGTCTTCTTCAGTTCGTGGGTGGCGGCGGAAAGGTTGTCCGTGCACACGATCTCGGTAACGCCACCTATCGACCAGAAGGCGTTCTGAATCCCTTGAGCCAGAGCCTCGAAGGTCTCACCGAATGCGAGTTCCACGAAGTGATGCCCGCTGTAATTCAGCTTCATAGCGAAGAACAGATGCTCGAACGGAACGCCGGCTATCGTAACTCCCAACTCGGTCGCATGGGTGAAGTCGACTTGGGCCTCGCGCCCTATCGCGTGCTCCTGAGGGAAGAAGACCTCCTTTTCGGGCCCTTCTATGGCACGCCAATCTCTCACTCGGCGCTGTAATGTACGAAGATTGCTGTCGTCGTACTCGTCGGGTTTCTTCTCCTTGAGAAGGTCCAGAATTGTGGTTGATTGGAGTTTCCCTTTCGTGTCCTGTTTGAGTAACGGAACGACAAAGTTCTCCCAATCTCTTTCAAGAGGGTCCGGCCGTGTACGCCACTCTCTCTCCTTCTTGGGTAACTGTGATGGCAATAATCCCATTTCATATTTCCTTCCTGATTTCACCGAGAGACCGGCTTTGGCGGCTGCAATCTCTTGCACCAGCCCGGTCTTTCGGAACTTGCGATAACGTCGAACTGCATGATCTGTAACCATCCGGGGATGATCTCAGTAAACGGGGGGTTCCCTCCTGGAGGGAGCAGTGGGCCGAGGTTAGGTCGTCGGCACTTCTAATTGACGTTTCGTCGGTAAGGATAATTGTCGCATATCACCTATGAATTGGCAGATCAAGGCAGCTATCATGAGGGGTCTTTCGTTGTTGCCCCAGGCGCTCCGTGAGCGCCTCCATTATCAGCTTCAACTTCGACTGGGCAGCTTTCGCAGGGTGGACCCGTGGAGCCGCTTCGAGGGTGCTGTCGAGGCCTTGAAAGAACTGCAGCAGCGCGGTGAGACGATCAAGGGAGAACGGGTTCTAGAGGTTGGAAGCGGGTGGCGAATAAACGCTCCCATCGCCTTCGCGTTAGCCGGGGCCGAGGCCGTGTGTACCGTGGATCTTAATCGGTACCAGAAGCTAGAGTTGATACTTCTGGATATACAGATCTTGTGCAGAAATTACAACCAGGTTCGGTCTTTATTCGATGGACTCGATTTCAGTGAGGAGCGCTGGCAATCGCTAGAGCGCCTTTCGCGGCAAACGACACTTGTCCACGAGGACCTTGAGAGTGCGCTTTCCCTGGCGTATCTGGCACCGCAGAACGCCGCAAGACTACCCAATGAGTGGGCCAAGACTTTCCTCCTACACTATTCCCAGAATACGTTCGAGCACATTCCCGGACCGGAGTTGGTGGAGATCCTCGCCGAGGCGAGGAGAGTCTTGAAGCCTGGTGGTTGGGCCGTACATCTGGTGGATCATTCGGATCACTTTGCCCATTCAGACCACTCGATTACCAGGGTAAATTTTCTAAAGTACTCCAACTGTCTGTGGAATTTGATTGCCGGTCACCCCCTGACCTATGTCAATCGTTTGCGCGCGCCCCAATATCCGGAGCTCTTCAAGGCCTCGGGACTGGAGGTGGTCGCATCCCGAGTGGCAACGGATCCGACATCCCTGGCCGCCATTGAATCCGGGGGATTGCGACTGGCGCCGGAGTTTTTATCATTCGCACCCGAAGAGGCCGCCGGTGATTACTCCTGGGTCATCGCCCAAAAACTCCAAAAGGCCGACTCTTCTACTTCCGTATAGTCCCTGCTTAGGCCAAGGGGTGTCAACATTTTCCCGAGATCCAGGCATGCTATCTGCAGATGATGCTATTGGAGGTATTATGATCAACAAGACCCCGGAAACCCACCCCCGCCCCAACCGTGCTATCGTAGCTGGCTTCTGTGCTTCCGCGGCTTCCGCGCTGGTACTTCTCTTCTCCCATATCCTGGCTCGGATCATCCACGAAGGGACCAACGGTTCTGCTTTTGGGGCGTTGATCGACAACAGCCTCACCATGCAAGCCTCTTCGAATCTCTACCTGGCCCTGGGCCTGCATTTTTTCATCGGTATCGGTCTCGGGTATCTCTATATGCACCTCCGAAAGTATCTTCCTGAGGATACCCTAACAGCCGGGGTGGTTTTTATGACACCACCCTTTCTGGCTTCCGTTCTACTCCTCTACCCTCTGACGGGGGGCGGGTTTTTCGGACTTGAGTATGGGGCGGGGATGCTACCTGTGGTGGGCTCGCTGGTCTTGCACGCGGTCTACGGTATCACGATGGTTGGGCTTTATGAAAAGGTCGGCTCGCTTTCTCACGGCATGAGTCAGCGGTCCGGTCGCCCCCTACCTCGAACCAGTTACTGGCACGCGGCCACCGGGATCCTGTACGGAGCGTTCATAGGGATGGCTGTGGCCGCATCCCTGTGGTTTCTGGTGAGAGACAGCCTGGTTGTACCCGGTCTACCCCTGGAGTTCACCTTGATGGCGCTGGTCTACTTCTTCTCCACCGCCGGTCTTTTGGTCGGATTTTGGACCGGCAACCCCATGAGGAGAAAAGCTCCTACCCTGGTCTAAAAAGGGGATAGGCCGGACCGACAGAAGTGGCCGTCATGCGACCGATTCATGCCGACAACGTAACCTGGAAAGCCCGCGCGAGAGGCATCCGCGAGGCACAGATCTACAGTGCCTTTCATGGCTCCGACGAGACCCGGATCGACATGGTCGAAGTGCCGGCCGGAGGCTATATTCCACCCCACCGCCACAGCGCTCGTACCGAGTTTATCACCATCCTTTCTTCGGCCGGGGCCCAGTTGCAGATCGGCGACCGGATTTTCCGACCTATGGCAGGGCAGGTGTTCCAGCGTGAGCCCGGCGATCTGTTTGCTCTCACCAATGATTCCCAGCACTCGTTTTGTTACTCGGTGGTGAGGTTCGGTTATGAATCCAGCGATGTGGAGTTTTTGCATCAACCGGAGGCAGAGGACGAGGCGATCCCCGAGAGGGTGGACGCACTCAAAGAAGAGCCTGTGACGGAAGCTGTTCCGCAAGACAAACCGTCTGAGGAGGCCGCTGCAGCGGAAGAAGTTACCTCTGAGGAGGCGGTGGCTGAGGAGCCAGCCTCCGAGGTAGCCGAACCTGCGGCCAAACCTGAGCCAGAGAAAAAGAAGAAAGGCTCTCGCAAGAAGAAGCCCAAGGGGGAAAAGAAGAAAAAGTAAGTGCAGCGCTGGCCCTACGGTAGGTTTGGAATCGTCTTAGCGACCGAAGAGCATTCCTCAGCCGAGCTTGTGGGCATCGCAGAAAAGGCCGAGGCCGTGGGACTTGGTTTTGCCTTTGTCTCGGATCATTTTCACCCCTGGAACTCCGCTCAGGGGCACAGTTCCAATTTGTGGCCTCTATTGGGGGCCTTGGCGGCAAAAACTGATTCACTGGGATTGGTGAGCGCAGTGACCTGCCCCATCTTTCGGGTTCATCCAACCACTCTTGCCCAGCAGGCGGCTACTGTTCACCATCTTTCCAAGGGACGGTTCGTCTTAGGACTGGGTACCGGAGAGTTTCTCAACGAAGGCATCGTTGGTCTGGGCTGGCCGCCGTTTGGGGAGCGTTTGGGAAGACTTCGGGAGTCGGTCGCGCTCACCCGGATGCTACTGCGGGGAAGCGAGGTCACGGAAAAGGGTAAATATTTTCAGGTGGAGAGAGCTCGGCTGTACGATGCCGCGCCCGAACTTCCCATCTATTACGCCGCTTCCGGACCGCGTACTGCTCAAGCGGCCGTCGAGGATGCTGACGGGTTGATCTGCTTGGGAGCCCGGCCGGAACTGCGAGTTGAGCGGACTTTCCCCCGGATTGCTCAGCTCTCGGTGTGCTGGGCGGAGGACCACCAGAGCGCGGTGGCAACCGCTCACCGTTACTTTCCTGAGGTGGCCTTGCCGGGAACGCTATTCTGCCAACTCCAGACTCCAGCCGGCTTCGAGCAAGCCGCTCTCCAGGTCCAGCCTCGGGATGTGGCCGCTGCTATTGCCTGTGGCCCTGATCCTGAACCGTACCTGCAAGAGATCGAGGCCTGCTTTGAAGCGGGCTTTGAGGCCGTGGCTCTTCATCAGATCGGTCCTGACCAGGACGGGTTTCTACGTTTTTGGGAACGAACGATAGGTCGGTCAGGCTCCTAGGGGGAGCAGGCCCACCGGCTGAGAATCAAGGGCCCGTGAAGGGAAATTCGAGAAAAAGAGTGAGGGAATCCGGCCAGGCTGTCGCTATATTGTGGCTTGTCGCCGGCATTGCTCTGCCGTTTGCCTTCTTTTTGACGGTGCCGCTGACGGCCCTGGAGATCCCCCTGACATCGGTCATCATCTATCTGCTGGCAGTCCTGGGTTTGGATCTCTTTGTGGGCTCCAATCGGGCCGAAGACGTGTCGCTCCAGCGGATCACCCCGGCGGTGGTACTGGGTTTGCTACTGACTCCCGGGGTTCCACCAGCTTTCGCCCTGGTGGTGGATCTGGTAGGTACTCTTTCGGCGGCCGCTACCTCTCCCATCACCAACGCTTTGTTGGCTCAAGCTGGAAAGTCGTTGTTCCCGGCCACCCTCACCGCTTTCTATTTGCACAGTCGGGAAGAGATCACCGCCGACAATCACTTTATAGCCTGTGAGATCTTCATCGTTGCAGCCCTGGTACTCCGGGCAAAGACCCCCCCATTTAGGTCCGATGTTTTCTTGATCGTCTCCTATCCTGCGGTGGCTATGCTGCTTCGCTATCTGATAGGTTTGAACCTGACCTACGTTTTGATGGCCGTCCCTCTACTCTTTATGCTCACCACCGTCAACGCAGCCTCTTTACCCGGCTATTTTCAGCTGAAGAAGAAGTTAGAGGATAGCGAGGTTGAGATAAGAGAGACCCAGCGAGCCAAGCGCCAGACGGAGATCGAGGCTCAGCGAAAAGGAGTCCTGCTCATGCGAAAAGAGCAGCAACTCTCTCTCCTGAATGGCTTGGGCCGCCAGATGGATGAGGCCAGGGCGGGGGAAGATCTGGCCCGGTTTTTGCTCAGGGAATGTGTCCGGCTGACCGGAGCCGAGAGCTCTATTTTGCTTCTGGTAGATCCAGGGAGTGGTCGTATTGCTCATATCATGAGTGACGCCCCGGCTCACCATTGGGGTATTCAGCGAGGGGAGGCTATGCCGAGCGGAATCAGATCAGGACTTTTTAACAGCCCTCCCTGGCCCGGGCTCCTCTGGCAGGGGAAGCGCTCTTTTCTTTGCAGCCAACTCGGCCTGGAAGGATGGCTGGTGATGAGCCGCTCAGAGAGAGATGCATTTCCCGAGTTTCTCACGGAATTTTTCTCGGCCGTGGGCCGGCACGCCGGCAGCGCAATTCTAGCCTTGAGGCGACTGACCGAGGTGCAAGAGATCGCCACCCGAGAGACCCTGGAAAAACAGAACGTGGCTCGGGAAAAGGAGAAAGTGGCCGAGCAGAACCGAAACCTTCGCTTACTCCTGGAAAGCTTTGAAATGGTGGCGGAGAACAACCTGAGCACTCTCCAGGAGCTACTAGCTAAAGCGACTTCCGGCCTGAAGAACCTGACCGGTGCGGATAAGGTGGTTTTCCGAGCCAGACCTTTGAGCGAGTATGCCCGAAATTCCACTGGAATTAAGGTGGGAGACGAGCACTGGCCCGGCTACCTTTTCTGCCCCGGGACTGGAGCTTCCGGTAACTTGCTCTGTCTCAGTAAAAAGAGCACGGTACTTTCCGAGAGACAGTCGGAGTGGTGTGTATTGCTTCGGGATTTCCTTGACCAGTCCATCGAGAACAGTAATCTTCAACAAGAGATGATGGTAACCAGTCAGTGGGCTGCAGCGGGTCGTCTGGCCGCCAATGCAGCTCATGAGTTAAACACCCCTCTGGGAGCGATCCATATCGCCGCCGACCACATCTCCATGTATCTGGAGCGGGGAGGCGATCCTGAACCCGCTAAGGAGAGCATGGTAAGCTTGATGAACTCCGTGAATCGGTGCCGGGGCGTGACCGACCGACTCCTGATCACGAGCCGACCAGTCGATCGAGGGTCCAGCCCCACCCGACCAACCCCTCGGCCATTCACCCCTATATTGGCTGACGCGGTGGCCTCGGTGCGGCCCTATCTGCGGGCCTCCAAGATCAAGTTTCTGGAGCCGGAAAACCTACCGGAATTCAAGGTGGAGGTGGTGATGCAAGATCTCTATTGGGCCATCGTCAATGTGCTGAAGAATGGCATTGATGCCTTGAACGAAGGCACCTTCCCCGACAAGACGATCCGGCTTGAACTTCAAGTGGTTGGAGGGAGTTTGAAACTGAGCGTCCAGGATAACGGCCCTGGTCTCTCCCCGGAGGCCAAGAGGAGGCTCTTTGAGCCGTTTTTTACCACCAAGAAGCTGGGTCAGGGAAACGGCCTGGGGCTCTCTCTCGGTCGAACCAACCTGAGGCGCTGGGGCGGTGATATCGAATTCCTCGATACTGCGGAAGGGGGCGCGACCTTCATCCTGAAGATGCCCCTGGCAAAAGATTAGAAAGGGGTCACGATGGAGACCAAACCCAGAATTCTTCTTCTCGAGGACGATCCCGATATGCGTTCACTGCTAGAGCGCATCTTGAAGTATCAAGATTATGACGTTACCTCGGTAGAGACGGGCTTTGAAGCCATTGAAGTTTGCAAGACCGAGCACTTCGACCTGATCGTCGCCGACGTTCGAGTGGACGGCCCGGACGGGATTGAGGTTCTCAGTGAAGCCAAGAAAGACCGCCCTGAAGTAGGCACGCTGGCGGTGTCCGGCTATTCCTCCTTAGAAGATGACGCCCGGGCCGAGAAGGTCGGGATCGGTGGTTTCTTGCGTAAGCCTTTTGAAACCCAGCGCTTTCTAGAGTTGGTGCAGCAACAACTGCACAAACGCCGCAAGAAACAAAAAGAGCGAAACCTGGAACAGGAGGTGGTGAGTGTCTTGATGACCACCATCAACACCCTGTTTCAGGCCTACGGTACGGTACCCGAAGTCGGCCGCTTTGAAAAGGTCAGCCGGGCTCGAGAGATGGCCATGAAGTTGGGAGTGGCTTCCGGGCTGGAGGGGCAGGTGTTGCATCAGGTTGCGGTGGCTGCCGCCCTGACCGTGATGCCGCCCAAGCTGGTGGTCGATCTGAGCAAGTCTCTCATTGACGTGGCTCCCTACGTGGATTCACTCTCCGAAGCTCTCTTGTATCACGAGCGCCCGAATGATCACGACCCCCGACCGCCTCTGGAAGCCCGCATCGTGCGAGTGGTGAAAGCGGTCCTGGATGAATCTGATCTGGAAGCCGCCGGGTTGGACAAAGAGTTGGTGGCACTGTATCGATCCGAGCAAGGCCCACCCGTGGTGGCCGCCGCCAACAAGGAGAACCAGCCCAGACAGACCGAAAGCTTTCTGGCGATCGCCCAGACCCTGGAGCGGGCCGGCGACATCAACGGCGCTACCAACGCCTACAAAGAGCTTTTGCAGAGCGAACCCGGCAGCGACGCGATCATCGACGCCCAACTCGGTTTGGCCCGCCTGGCGGTGCTACGAAAGGAGCCGGATAAGGTTCGAGAAGCGGTGGATAAGGCCACCCAACTGGCGGCTTCGGTGGGCCGGTTTCGCTCCTGTCTGACGGATTATTATGGGGGCCTTCTGCTTCGCCGGGTGGGTGACGAGGGAGCCAAGCGGCTCCTGCGTCGAGCCGTGCCCTCGCTGCTCAAGTTTGGTTTTGCCGACGCGGTGGCGCTTTCGGCGGTAGCCCTCATTGCCGAGGGAGAAAAGGTGGAACCGGAGCGCTGGAAGGCGATCAGCCGACGCTTGTTGTCGCCCTCCCTGGGTCGCGATATCTCCAAACACGCGGTCTGGTTTATTCCTGCCTTGTTGGAAACTCTGGAGAAGCACCCGATCCCGAATTTCTTAAGCCAGTTCATCAATCATATTCCGAGCCTTTTTACCAGGATGCTGGAAGAGCAGCAATTGAGTCCAGAGTCTCGGCAACTCCTGGTGAAGCTCTTAAAAGACGAGCAGTCCAAGGTGCCTGAATCGGTTTGGAAACTGTTGCGACAAGATACCGATCAAGAGGTCAGAAATTCGGCAAAGCAACTGGATGTCCGAGTGGAGGCGGTGGCCTCTCCTTCTATGATCCGCCTTTTTTCTATGGGTCCTTTGGAGGTGCAGGTCGATGGTGAGGTTATTCCCGACCGGATCTGGCGAACCCACCGGACCAGGCTTCTTCTGGCCTATCTGGGGTACGAATGGGGCCGGCAGGCTCACGAAGAAGTTTTGATGGAAGCGGTTTGGGGAGACTCGGACACCGCCGATAAGCGCGGACTCTATTGGAGCACTTCGGCGATCCGGAGAATCTTCAAAGGAGTTGGATTTAAGCTGGACGTGGTGGAGCGCATCGGAGAGACGCTGCGGGCCAATCCCGAGGTCTCGGTTTGGCACGACGTCAACGTGCTCGAAAATCACTTTGCCACCGCTCAGCAGGCTTTGGACGAAGGTAGTAACGAGCGTGCCAAGTCAGAACTTCAAGCCGCTCTGGAGATTTATCGAGGTCCTTACCTGGAGGGTTGTTTTATGGAATGGGCCCTCCGCAGGCGTCAGGAACTGGAACGCCAGACCGCCGATGGAGCATTACAGTTGGCGACTTTGCACTACGATTCCGGAGAGTATCGGGAAGCGGTTGAGGCTGCTCGTGAGTCCTTGAAATTCGAGCCCACTCGCCAGGAGGCCCACTTGATGGTCATGAAGGCTCTAATGAAGGGCGGCCGACCGGAAGCCGCCATCGACCAGTACCACGAGTGCGAAAAGCTACTCAAGCAAACCTATGGTACCGAGCCGGAGACGGTCATGATCGAGTACTTCCATCGCGCCCGGATGCTTATGTAGCCGTTGCTTTCCGGTCAGGCTCCTAGAGCGACAAGGTCGTTGCTGGCCTGGTCCAGACGATGCATAGCTTGCTCGACTTGAAGGAAATAGTTCTCTTCAAAGGACTTGATCATCCAGTCCATGATATCGAGGTGTTCTCCCAGCGCCTCCACCTGAGTGAGGAGATGGTTTTCGGTCTCCTGTCCCCGGGCTAGCTCCAGGGACTCCTGGCTTCGAGTATACTCGGTCAGGTACCGTTTGCGGATTTGCTGAGCAATGGCCAGGAACTCCTGGTTCGAGATCTCCTCAAACAGCCAATCGTCGTAGGCGTTGGCCATCTCGATGTAGTTAGGCGTGCTCTTTGCGCTCTCATGAACTTGATACTCGGGTCCCGCGACGGCCAGAAGTTTCTTCTCCTCGTGGTGCTCTATCACCGGCAACTGGGCAAAGCAGCTTACACACTTTCGGGCATTGCGCAGGTTGGGTTCAGAGCAATGGAAGCACAGTTTTCGAGGTAGGTCCTTCTCGGTGAGCAATCCTTCCATGCCTTTGACCAACTGATTGGTTGCGTGCTGGATGATCTCGAAGGCCTGGTCGACGAGTTCGGGCTTGTCTTCATAAAAGAAGCCCCGCATCTTCTCCACGGCAATGAGGTGGTCTAGAAATGCCTGATGGATCCCGATGCGGTTGGGGTTCAGGATGTCGACATCGGGCAGCTTGGCACTCTCATCCAGGCTTTCTACCTGCTCTCGAGTTAGAGCCTCAATTCGGTCCAGGACGTCCAGCACATCCTCTTCATCGATCTCTTCATGCTCGTAGTCGTCCCAGGTCTCCAGCAAGCGTCGGAGAACCGGAGAGTCGAAATTTTCTTGCTCTTCTAAGGGAGGTCCACAGGTCATTTCACACGCTCCTAACCGGCCAAAGCTACACAGGCCTCTTCAATAGGATCTTCAATTTCAAAAGCTTCCAGAGAGCCGATCCGCTTGTTGAGGAAAAGGTAGTTGTAGTGGCCCACTCCATCCTCAAAAAGGAAGGTGACGATGTTGGAGATGATGCACTTTCTTTTCATGTCGTACACGATGCTCTGGGAGCGTCCTGTGCGAGGATCCACGGTTTCCACGATCGCCTGCTTTAGAACCGGCTTGATTATAAGATCTTGGCGGAGGCCCCGAGGAGTTCCGAGCCGGTAGATCACTGTTCGATCAACTCCCCGCTCCAGGTAAGTCCAGCGATCATGAAGCAGGTTCGCCGGCTTCTTGAGGTAGTGCTTGAAGCGAGGTGAATCAAGAGTCACGATCGCGGTCAAAAGACCTGATTCTCGAAGCCTGGCCTCCAGCTCGGGCACGAGGCGCGCCGAGGGAGTACGGGGCTCATCGTCTTGAAATAGTTCGGGGTTTAGCACAATTTCTTCAGTCATATCTTTTCCTTAGGATAATCTCGTATGACTAGTGTATGATGCGAGCTTGTGACCGGGTTGGGTATGGCTAGGCGAGATGTTAACTAGAGATAAACTCTGAAGGGGAGAATTCTTGGGTCAGGCACACCTTTTGCAAAAGCAAAGACCCCGCCCGCTCGGGCGAGGTCTCGGCTCATTTTTGTCTCTGTTAGAGGTAGGTCCCTGTGACCGTAAAGGAGCCTTTGTTGCTACCGTCTCTCTTTTCACCGCCGGTGGTGAGAAAAAGGTTCTCGACGTATTGTCCATCACGGTCTTGCACCGGGGCTAGAATGGTGTAGTCTTTTCCAGCGTCGGTCTCCTCAAAGATGGCGTCATGGCCGTCTCCGTCGAGGACCCGAAGCATCATTTTCCCCTTGGCGCTCGTGCCCAGTTCCAGGGTGGAGGGGAGTTCGCTCGAAGTGACTTCATTCCCGGCCGAATCGTAGTAGGTGTTCGGCGGCGAAGGCAAGACTTCCCAGAAGCCCTCTTTATAGCGATAGACGGTGTCCACCAGGCCTGTGCCCCGTCCCGGCCGATTGATAAGGGTCACTTCGCCTTTGTTTCCCCCCACCATGCCGCCGAGTTGCGGCCCGCGAGAGCCGGAATACGGATCCTCTACCAGCTCGCCTTGTTTGTTGTAAAACTTGGCAGGTGGGTTTGGCAAGGTCGTCCATTCGCCATCTTCGTACTTGTGAATCGCTGAGGTATCGGTGTTGGCGTAGATCCTGTCCAGATTGCCCACCAGAATGTTGAGAAGATAGTCGATAAAGACCGGCTTTAGCTCACCAGTTTGCACGTACATCGCCCCGGATTCGTCGGCGGCCAAAACCATGACGTCCTGACCGGGAGGGGTAAGAATCTCATATCCGTTGGCTTCCTTTTGATACACGTAGAGGGCATCCTGGCCCTTGCGATACATCGCCGAGACGGCTCCGCCGTTGAACCCCACCGGGGGGCCTGGAACACCGCTGAAGTTGTAGTTGCCAGCTTCGACCTCGAACTTGCCATTGACCATTCTCACTTGTTCGGGCGGAGGCATAGTTTGCCATTGTCCGCTGTCGTGGTCGAACTTCAGAGGTACCGCACCTTTGCTCAGCGTGACCGAGGGCACGACGTCGATGAGAACCTGCAAAATGGGCTGCAGATCACCCATTGTTTTACCGCTTTCGGCCCCCCGGATGACGGTTTTCAGACAGAGTGCGCCCTGCTGAATTGGAAGAAAAAAGATAGGAACGGGAGGATCTCCCCAGCCATCCATGGCAGGCACGTAGCCGGAGTAGAGCGTACCGTCTGGTGAACCGGAGATGTAGGGGAGGGAACTGGCGAGCTCGCCTTGCTTGTATTCCAGGGTACCGTCACTCTTGTATCGCATGCGGGGTACGGGAGGGAGTTCTTCCCAAGCTCCGGTGGCCGCATCGCTGTAGTAGATCGGGTCTGGACTGTTCGGGTCATCATCGGGGGAGTTGGTGTAGATTCGCCCCACGGTGCGAGCCTTGAATCGGGCCAACAGCTTTACTTCCTGGGCAGTACTCGGTCCACCACGGTAGGTGCGCGAGACCACCAGGATCACTTTCCCCTGCTCGTCCTGGGGCTCTATCCAGGTCTCGGTGATGCGCCCCTGGTCGTTGATCTCCCAGGGATCGTTTTTACTAAACGTTTCATAGGTGAGTTCCTCATTACGCACCGGAGGGGTTTCAAACTCCGGGCTGAGAGCTATGCTGCCGTTCAGATTGCTGAGCAGCTGATTGGCGGTGCCAAAACTCACATAACGAAACTCCGTGCTTTCAACGGAGCGCAGGTGCATGTCGAAATTGTGCGATACGCTGGCCATGATGCAGTTGACCAGTAGCAGCGCAAACATGGCCACAAACATGGCGGTAGGGATAATAAGCCCTTTACTTGATTGTGATCGCAAAGTTGGCCTCCATCGGAAGACTTCGATACGCTCCCGGAACTCCTTTCCGAGTGACCCCAAGCGGCCACCCGGAAAGAAGATGTCTGATAAAAGGTGATGCATTAGGACCGGTTGAGACTCACCCAGAGAGCCGAACCTTTGCTGCTGCCCCGGGAGACCAACTCGGCGAGGTACTCGGTCGTGGCGGAATGGGCTTTCCACACCTGATGAGCGGTTTGGGTGATCTTGAGCATCTGTTTTCTTCGAGGCTCGGGGTCCTGGCACTGGATTTTGGATGCAGACCAGTTGGTAGCTTCCCAGGCCATGGCGAGCTGGGATTCGATCTTGTGCCGGATGGCCCATTTTTCGACTTTGTTGCGGTCAGCATCCAAGCCAGAAGCCGACATCAGTCCAGACTGCATGGAGAGGCGAACCTCTTCTTGCTCATTTTTGCTCAGTCCTGAGATGAGGGAGAAGAGTTCCTCCACAGCGGCTTTCGCCTTGACGGCGGTAGCAATAGCGTGTGCCTCCAGGTGCTCCACGGACAGTTTTTTGAGAAGATTGGGGGTTGCTTGTAGTGCTCCGTAAGTCATTTGTGTATCCTCCGATTTGCGTTGTGTAAGACGCTTTGTTGTCTTAACCACAATATAGCTAAAGGCCGTATTCTCGAACTGTGTATCGCTCCAGCCGATGTTGCCAGAAGTTTAACTTCTCAAAGGCTGTTTCGAGTCGCCTTTGTCGGAGTCCGAGTTCAGGTCGTTCAGCTTCACGGTCACCGTCTCTTCGTTGGTATCGAAGGTGGCTTTGCCGTCTTGGGATTCGGGTTTTGCTACCGGCTGGATCTCTTTGTCTCCAGTGGATTCGGAAGAGCTCGACTCCGGAGCCTGAGTGGTCGGAGAAACGCTTTGCTCCGAAGTCTGGCTTGCAAATTGCGTTTCATCGGTCTCTTGCGTGGTCGCGGCATTGGGATTCCGCCGCGTCATCATGGCGCTCCCCGAATTCGTAGAACGGCTCCGGTCATCGGTTCGCTGTGGTTGACTCTGGTTGGAGTCGGTCGACGGTTGCTGAGTTTGACCCTGATTGGAATCGACCGCTTGCGGAGTAGACTGGTCTGGGGTTGAGCCGGTGGTCGAGAGCTGAGGCGTTCCCTGAGTCGCACCCTGAGGCGTTCCCTGAGTCGCACCCTGAGACGTTCCCTGAGGAGCACTTTGTTGATTGCCGGACGGTTGAGCCCCCTGTTCAGTGCCGGCGGCCGGGAGTTGGGAAGTACCCTGATTCTGACCATCGCCCGCAGGTTTCAGGTTTTGCACCTGAGGCTCCGCACCGCGCTGATCTCCACCCTGATGCTGCTCCTGTTGACCGCCGCTCTGTCCCTGATTTGCGGCCAGAGGATTCACCCGTTCCTCAGTTTGGCGCCGAGAGTCGGCTTGATCCTGGGACTGCCCGGATTTCTGGACCTGGTTCTTTCGGTTGGGGCTGACGGCCCCCAGCGGGTTGTGGCGGCGAGCATTCTCATCGGTTTCCGTGTCCTGAGAATTACCTGCGGATTGGGACTCCGGAGAGCTCGACGAGGAGGCCGGTGTGGCCGAATTCACTCCGTTGTTGCCAGAGTTTTGAAGCTGATTTGTTTGCGGGTTGAAGTCCTTCTGTTCGTCTTTCTTTTGACTCTGCTCCCGGCGCGGACCGAAGGCTTGTTTCAAGGCCTCGTCAAGAGCCCGTTGGTTGTCCTTGGCCTGGTCAGCCTTTTTGTGGTCCTGGGCCGCTTGGTTGTTCACCTCATTAGTCTTGTCTACCGCGTCGTCGCGATTCTTACCCTGTTGATCGGCGTTTTCGTTATCCTTTTCTGCGTCCTGAAAATTCTGGCCGGCGTCCTGGGTGTTCTGAGCGGCTTGCTCCATGAACTTTTGAGCTTCTTCCATAAGCTTCTGAAACAGCTCCTGATGATTCTCTTCCTTCTCTTCAGACTTCTCCTGATTCTCCTTCGCCTGTTCTTGCTGCTGTTTACCGGTTTCTTGAGTCTTTTTTCCCATCTCCTGGGTGTTCTGACCCACGTTCTGGAGGTTTTGTCCCTGCGCTTGCATGGTCTTGCCGGTGGCTTGGAGCCCTTTGCCCACCCCCTGGGTGGCGATGCCGCTGGCCGTCAGTGCAGCTCCTTGAGCCATCAGAGCGGCCCCGGCGGGCGCGGTGAAGAGCCCACCCACCAGCGCTGCTCCGGTGGCGGCGAGACCCTCTCCGGTGGTCTGCATGCCGACACCGGTGCCTTCGGTGGTGTGACCGGTACCTTCGGTGGTGTGACCGGTACCCTCCAGGGTGTGTCCGGAGGTCTCGATGCCCTGGCCCTGGCCTTCTACCGCCACCCCTTTTTGCTCCACGGCCTGGCCCTGGGCCTCCCGGGCCTTCTCCATCTCTTGAACTTTTTGCTCCGCCATGGCCATGAGTTGTTGGATCAATCCTTGTTCGTTGGATTGTTGTCCCGACTGAGTATTTTGATCGGCCAGCTGGAGGTTCTGGTTGCCGTTGTTCATGTTTTGCAGAGCCGAGTTCTGAAAGCCCTGCTGGGCGTCACCGAACTGTTTGGCTTGATCGCCGAGGTCCCGACCCAGGTCGGTGTTGGTATCGGCGCTCTTGCTGAAGTGCTCCTGAGCTTGCTGTTGATTGCGGTCGGAGTCTTGCAAGCGCCGGCGCCCTTCGTCGTCTTTTCTGACGGTGAAGTCGGTTTCGTTGGTCTGGGGCTGAAAGGGAGTAGCGGTGTTTCCGTTGATTGCGCTGTTTCCGGTATTTGTGGGGGTGGTAGCTGGGCTCGTGCTGGTTGCGTTCGACGTGCCATTCATGTCGTTGCTCTGGGTGGACGAGCCGTTCATGAGATTGTTCATCCCGAAAGGCGAGTTGCTGCGGTTGGCCCCACCGAGAGGAGTTGTCCCACGGTTTTGATTTCCACTGTTATTGCTATTGCCATTACCGTTGGGCTGATTGAATTGCGGCTGCTGGGATTGCGCGAAGTTTTGATTGCGAGCGTCCACTCCGCCACCATCAGACGACGGCTCATCCCAGGTGTGTAGGGCGGGCATCGAGCCTGTGGGGGCTGACTGCTCCGGGTCCAGAGAGACCTGATCCCCCGCTCCGGCATTGCCTGCTGACTGGGTTGCGTCCTGGTGTTGGGAGTCACCCAGCCGGGTTTGTTCGGAACCCGGTACCTGCTGGACCCCGGGGGACCCCTGGTGGCCGGGGAACTGTCCTATTCCCGGTAGTCCTTGCGGCTCAGAGAAGTTGCGATGGGGGCTGATGGGTTTTGTGGTCGACATTGCCGTGTCCTTTATGAAAGAGTATTACAGATAGCGTATCGGTGGGGGCTGCGGGTGTCCAGAGAAGAGCCAAGAGATAACATGATTTTGGACCGATTCACAGTTGTGTAACACCAGTGTCGCTGGCCGACAAAATGCAAGAAGGGCACCTCTCGGGGTGCCCTTCTTGGGAAGTCGATCGAGCCTTCAGGCCATCATCTGTTGAACATATTTGTCGTGGATCTTGGTCGACGACTTTACCTTGTTCAGGTGTGTCTCTCGGAACATTTCGGCCACCTTGGTTCGAGTCTCTTCCTGGATTTGGTGGATCTGAGCATCGGTTTTCATCTTCTCGGATTGCATCTGAGCTCCGATGGTAGCTACCTGGTTGGACGTAGAGGCTGCAGTCTGGGCCGACTGAGCCCCTTGCAACGCGCCGCCACTTGCCATTGAACTGATTCCGCTTATCGCCATGTTGTTTTCTCCTTGAGTTGTTGTGATGATTGTATTACACGCGACTGTTCGTCAGGGGTGATTGGAGGCCGGACATGTTAACAGGGGGATAACATTTCCGATTGCGCAGCCCTCAAATTCAGGCTCTAGGCCAGTTGTCGCTGACCAGATAGACCATCTTCTGATGAAACTTGCCGGCGAGCTTGAGCCGATTGAGATAACCCTTCATCATCATGTCGGAGATCTGCTGAGAAGTGGCTGCTGCGAGTTCATGGATCTGCGCGGCGGTCTTCAATCGTTCGGCATGGATCTGAGTATAGATCTCACTCATCTGGAGATAGTTTTGATGGGTCTGTGCTGCCTGCTCGGCCAGAGCCTTTGCTCTGGCCAGGGCTTGACTCTTGTCCGCTGCTGGGGTCGGGGAAGGAGCGTTCCTTGAAGCCTTCAGGTACCCCGAGGCCGCATTCAGCACCTCCAGAGCCTGACCAACTTCGGGATCGCTCTGGGCGGCTTCTCGAAGCTGAGCCGGGTCCGCTCCGGGCAGCTTCTCTTTCAGCAGCTTTCTGGCGTGGTTGTGGGTGTGGGCGGCCAGGACCTGAGTGGCCTCGGCGGCTCCGCCATTGGCTTCGATAGTCCCCAGGCTGTCACCGGTTCGTTCCGCCAACTGTTCGGTGCTCTCGGAGTCGAGTCGGAGGAAGCTGCTGAGGAACTTTTCTTTCTGCTTCAAGAGCTTCCCATCGGACCTAACCGAGACACCATTCTCGACCTCTTTGGCAGCTTCGTGAGGTTTTGCACGAAGCTTTAAGGCGCCTGGGCTTGCGGAATAGTTTTTGAATGCCGACAGGAGTTCGGGACCGCGGAGTTGCTGGCGACCCAGAGTTCTGACGTTGGTGCGCTGAGCGGATTCGAGGTTTTGAGTGAGGGCTGTGTTTTGTACCTTGTTGAGACTTTCTCGGGCCAGGGTGGGGTTGCTACCACCCGGCCTGAGGGATCGGATGAGACTCATGCCGGGTGTCTCCTATCTTTTGGTGTAGTAGATGCCGGAATCCGGATTGTTATTGTGCTCGGAGATCTTTTGTCGAGAGCTACCGTTGGAGCCGATCAGGGTACGAGCCCCCGGGGTTGCAACGAGTTCGGTGTGACCTCGGCTGTGGTTCATCCAGACGTCGCCGGGTTGGGCCTGGCTAGCGGGGATCTGGCGATAGCCCTGTTGGCGCAGGTGCTGCTCGAAGCTCTTGACGTTGATGTGGTGCCCTTTGACCAGCCCCTGACTCTCCAGGGCAGAGCTCACGAAGTCTGCACAGTTGTTGGTCACGCCGCCGGCGGCGGTGAAGTGAGGCATCTGGCCCTTCACGCTGATGGAGTCACGGCCCAGGTATTGGCGAGCCAGGTCCACGGCGGCCTGGCCGGTACCCTGGGCGCCCGGCATTCCCGGATTGACCCCTGCGGTATTCCCGGCACCGTAGCTGGGTGCGGCGCCATAGCCGCCACCGCCACCGCCGCTGGGAGCCGCTCCCAGAAAGTTGGAGAGCCCGTTGCCTCCCGAGTAAGGATTTCCGAAGTTGCCGGACATGGGCATACCGCCGCCACCCGTGAACATGCTGAGCATCTGCATCATCATCTGCATCATGGACATGAGCATCTGGCTCTGAAAGCCGGAGCCAAAGCCCGAGCTCGAGCCCAGCGCTCCGGTATTTTGCATTCCCATGTTCGGACCTAGATTGATATTAAACATTATGAATCTTCCTTTCGGTGTTTGGAATTAGATTAGCAAGGTGCTTAGTTCTCCAGGTGTTACTGGGGGTTCGGAATTGTTAACAGTTGTGGTGAGGCCCGAAATGACACCGTTTGCTTCTCTATCATGATCGAGAAGGCCGAAATGGAATAGTCGACCGGAGATGTTAACATCTCGTTTTCATAGGAAGCCTTCATACACAAACTGAGAACAGCCGCGCGAGCTATATTGAACTCGAATACGAAATCGGAGGAATAAGCAAATGGCGATAGGTCAATTTTTGGGAGACATTGTTGGGGGTCTTGCTCAGGGCGGCATTTCTGGAGTTATGGGTGGCGTCGGTGAAGGTGCTGGAAAGTTCTTGAAGGGCTTCAGTGATGCCCTGAAGGGAGATGATGAGGAAGAGGGCGAGGACGGTTGCCAGGGCGACTGCCAGGGACAGGGCCAGATGCAGGGTCCCGGGCCGATGATGCAGGGTGGCGGCACCAACATCAATATCAATGGCATGGGAGACGGAAGCTCGGCCATGCGCGGCCTGGGTTCTGCTATCAACGTAGCGATGTAAAACCAGACGTTCGAAAAAGGAGCCTCTCCACCGAGGGGCTTCTTTTTTCTTTCCGAAGAAACTCTCATGACAGATGAAGATCATTGGGGCCTGCTGGCCTCGGCGCTGTCCTCCTTCGATCGCAGCGAGGAGGATGAAGATGAAGTGATTTCGCTTGATCTGGTGGAGGGTGTTCAGCCTCGTGCCATCTCGGCGGTTGGAAGTAAACCTATTTCTGTTCATCAAGGTAAGCGCTATTTGCAGATGAAAAGTCTGGTGGATGCCCTGCTGGCGGGACAGATCAATAAGCTCGCGTTCGTCAATCGGATCAAGCCGATCGCCAAGATCCAGCAAAGGCTCGTCGAGATCATGGATCAGCCCCAGACCAGGGAACGGTTTTCTCGGCTCCCTGAGGAGGAGCAAGCACTTTTCAGAGGGGTCCGGCGCTGTTTGGCAGGCGTGGGAGACCAGCTCCTGCGGATGGCCTCGTCCGGCGAGACCGCCGGAGTCGAAGATGTTCGTGTTGCCATGGAAGAGATCACCCACATCTATACCGAGTTGCAGGCTCTCCAGGAGAGGGTCACGGCGCTCGGCCACGGGACCGCGTAGAACTTAGAATTTCACCGGGCTTAAGGTTAAAGAACTGTTCATAATTCAGGGAATCTGAAAGACCGAATTATCCATCCAGACCACGTCCAACGGCTATGATGAGTTCGCATGCAGATAAACCGCACTCAACCTCATGGATTCTTTAGGGCCTCTCCACCCAGGCTTGCACCCCGGAAGACGGAAACCGAGCAGCCTTCAGCCGACAGCGTCGATATCCGCCAGGCGGTCGAGTCTCCCGGGATCGACGAAAAGAAGCTTTGGAAACTGGTAGGATTGGGCCTGATGGCGGCCGGCCGGATGGTGAGCATGGTACCGGGCGGAGGTGCCGCGGCACCGGTGATCTGTGCCGGTGAGATACAGCAGGCCCAGGAGGGCTCTCGACTGGAGCAAGTCTTAACCTGTGCGTTGGTAGAATCACCTCACCAGCTCACCGGTGGACAGGATCGGGCGAGTTACGCCTGGGAGGGCCTGCGGGCCGGCATGGGTGGTGACATGAATAGCCTGAAAGAAAGGCCCGGTGATGGCACGATCACTGCTTGGCCCTACGGGCAGGTCATGACCGCCGCCCTGAACCAGGCCCGGCTGTCCGGGGATTACACCGACTTCAACCGGTTGGTGGAGGGACTAGAGAAGTATCAACACCCTGATGGGGGTTATTCCCCTTCTCCCGGTAAATTCGGATTCCACGGCAATCGATTCATGGATGACAACGCCTGGATCGGACTGGTTTTTGTGCAGGCAGCCCAGCAACAGCCGGAGGCAGGTCATTTGGAAAAGGCCAAGGAGATCGCCGATTTTCTGATCAGGAGTCGCAATCCTGACGGGGGGCTGATCTGGGAAGAGGGCAACAAGAATCCCTCTTACAATACCGCCACCTTCGGGCCGTCTATCGAGCTTTCGCTTCGACTCTATCAGCTGACCGGTGAGGAGAAGTATAGAGTCGTGGCTGAAGAGATGACAACGATCATGGATCGGGAGCTTCGCCAACCGAACGGCCTCTATCACGACAACCTTGATCTCAAGACGGGCAAGGTTGAACCCACGGTCTGGTCCTACAATCAAGGCACCCCGGTAGGTGCACACTTGCTCTGGTACGAGATCACCGGAGACGTCACGCATCTGGATTTGGCCCGCCAGACGGCACAGTCTGCCATGCGGCACTTCGGTGAGGAAGGCCTGTGGAAACAGCCCCCGGCTTTCAATGCAATTTTCTTACGAAACCTCATGCGCTTGGATGACCCGTCGGTTGAGACCTATACCGATAAGTACCTGAATAGGGCTTGGTCCGAAGCGTTAGACCCGAGAACAGGACTTTTCAACAAAGAGGGGCACGGCATGGGCTCCTATGAGGGTCGCGGCAACGTCTCCACCATAGACCAGGCTGCCTTGACCCAGTTGCTGGCTCTGCAGAGCTGGTCCAGCGCGGACCGAGCCATCGTTTCGTAAGCCCTCCTCCGGAAAAGTACAAAAAAGAAGCCCCGAAGACGACATCTTCAGGGCCTCTTTTTTGAGGGCAACGGTTAGCTATTGGCTTGTTGAAACTGGGCAACCTTGTCGATGCTGTTGTGAGCGTTGCTTTCCTGGGCCTCTTTGATGGAACCAGGGCATTGCTGAAAGCTGTCAATCTGGCCGGTTTGCTGGGCTGCTCCAGCAGCAGCCTGGGAACCGGATGCTTCCTCGGTCTCCTTGCTTGCACCGGCTTCGCCTGCGCCACCAGCCTGGGAGGGTTGATAGCCCCCACCCGCGGCTCCAACTCCATATCCGCTTCTTTGAATTTCCATATGATTATTCTCCTTTGGGTGTCTTTATTGGGGCGTTTTAGAATCCGAAGCCGGATGCTCTCTGGTTGCTGTTGAGGTTGATGTTGACTCCGCCGTGGTTGTGTCCACAGCCATTCTTGCACTTGCTCTTCTTTTCTTTACCACCGAACAGTTTGCCGATGAAGCTGTCTTCTCCGAAAAGGCCGGAAAGGATGTTTCCGATGATGCCCTTGTCTTTCTTATCGCCGCAGTCTTTGCTTTTCTTGCTATCGCAGCAGCCACCGTTATGGTTGTGGCCGTCGTTGATGCTCAGGCCGGGCATTCCGCCGCCACAGCCGGACATTCCACCGAAGCTGGGCATTGCGCCGAAGCCGGGCATTCCGCCGAAGCCGGGGGTACGTGGTTGGGAAATATTGATGTTCACACTCATTTGATAGATTCTCCTTGCTCTGTTTCCATGATTAAACCAGATGACTTAGTTCTCAGTTTGTGCATGGAGTTGGAGTATGAAAACGAGATGTTAACATCTCTACAGCGAGTTGTTAGAGGGCGGAGGAAGCCATGCTGTAGAGGGGCATGAAGGTAGCGATCACGATGAATCCGGTCACCAGACCCATGACGGTCAGGATCGCTGGTTCCAGGAGTTGAACGAGTTGGCCGACCTTCATCGAAATCGATTCATCCAGTACGGCGGCCAGATGCTTAAACGTCTTAGCCAGATTGCCGGTCTCTTCTCCAGATTTGATCTGCAACAGAAACCGGCGGGGGAAGAGCCCACTGATCTCAACTGATTCAGTAAAGTCGTTTCCCGTCTTGAGCTCCTGGATGCATCGATCGATTCGTTTTCGATACTCCGACGAACCGGTCTGCAGGGCCTTGAGACTGGATACGAGATCACAGCCGGCCTCCAAGAGCAGAGAAAGATCGTTCATACAGTCTGAGTACGTGCGGTTACCGTTCAGATCTCCTATGATCGGTGCATTGTAGAGCAACCACGTACGAAAACGAAGGATGCGGGGATCGGTTCCGATGATTAGGAGATGGGCGAGAAAGATAAATAGGATGGTGCCGATCAAGATGAACGACGAGAGGTTCTCCGTGCTCCATATAAGGACTCTGGTGGGCCAGGGGAGCGGCACCCCCAGGCCGTTGAGAAAGGGGAGTAGTTGAGGGAACATGTAGAAACCCATGAAGAGGGCCATGCCGATGGAAACAACGGCTAGAAAAAACGGATAAGCGAGGGCTCCTCTGATCTCGCGCTCGGTCTTGTCTCGTCGGGCAGCCCGAACCGAACCGCGCTGCAGAACTTCCGCTAGGCGACCGGTGTTTTCTCCCACCACCACAATGCTGATGATGAAATCGCCGAACACGTGGCCCATGGATTTCATGGCTTCCGAGAGCCGAAAGCCGCTACTGAGTTTCTTCGAAAGCATTTCGCAGGTAGGGGCCAGACGAGGTAGGTTGCCTCCGGCCAGGGAGTCGAGGGCGGTGACCAGAGGAACTCCCGAGGCCAGCATGATATAGGTTTGCAGGCTCCACATGTAGACTTCATGATGGTTGAGCGGTCTGGTTGGTAGGGCGTCGTCTACGGTTTGAATTTTGATGGGTGTCATTGGTTGAACAGACGGAACTCGAAGGTTGCCTTTCTGGAACTCTTGTGCTCCTGAACTCCCTCTTTCTCCATCGAGATTTCCATTTCAAGCATTTCTCGGCTGGGCCGGATAAAGCGTACATCCCCTTTGGGACCTAGCGTAGCCAACACTCTGGTGTTTGGATTCATTCGGACAAGGTCACCCTGGTCGAAGCTTATGGTAAACGGGACATCCCACTCAGGGAGACCTTCAGCGGTCACTACCGGTGTCCCGTCGGGCTGGAGCTTTAAGGCTCTGAGCTCAAGCAGCGTGGTGTACTGTGGGTCTTCTCGATAGTCGTCCGGTTTAATAAGCTGGGACGATCTTAGTGAGGAGTCGACGTGTCTGACCGCGGCCAACAAGGTCCGGTCGATATCACTGCTCACCGCGATAATTCGTTCAGCTCGTACCGTGGAGAGATAGATTCCCACGATAGCGGCGAGCATCACGGAAAAGACAGAAGCCACTACGAGAACCTCAATTAATGTCGCACCTTTGCACCGGGATCGCATCTCTTATCCTTTTAAAAACTTCGTTGTCAGGGTCTTGTCGTGCTCATTGCCGGACTCATCTTTCCAATAGATGACAATGTCCACGCGTTTCAGATCTTCTGCCTCGAGCTCTTCGGAAACTTCAAAAGAGACACCCTCGAGGTTGGCAAGGTCCTGGCGACCTTCGGCAAAGATATCAGGAACTAGCGGTCGGTCAAAATCTTCGGACAGGGCCTGGCCTGCCTTTCCGAAAACGGAGTTGGCGGCGATACTGATCTTTTCGTAGGTTCGACCTTCGGCTTGATTACGAAGCACGGAGCCCAGAACCCCTAGAAGTCCCAGGAGTACGACGGTGCAGATCATGATGGCGAACATCATTTCGACCATGCTGAACCCGCGGTGAGCGTGGCTGTGGACGGTATAATGAGGGGTAACCCCGGCAAATCTCCTCACGCAAGACTCCTCCTACTCCTAAATTTGTCGTTTCGACACCAACCTAGAATTTCATTCGTTTTTTGTGTCTGGATGTACTGGAACACTACACCTTAAAGTTAGCCGGGGGGTGTGCCTGGGGGGCCGGGGAGGGTAAGGTTTATTGCCGAAATGTTAAGGCTTAGTCCAGGCCTCTCGGAGTTTAGCCAATTTCGCCCCAAGCTTCTCTTTGTCTCTTCCGCTAATGGTGGAGCGACCTAAGCCCAGAATGAGGTGAGTATCGATCTCTTGAGCAAGACTCTCTAGCGTGTCGGCCGTCTCCTGGAGGTGTTGGCGAAGGGATGGTTCGCTCTGCACCAACGGAACCAGTCTCTGGACTTCCTGGCTCTTGGAGTTGATAAGGCCTTTGAGTCTTTCAGGTTTCATGTGCTCGGCTGCTTTTAGTATGATCTCGATCCGAGTCTGCATCTCGGGTTGGAAGTCTGCCAGGCTGAATACAGCGGATGACCCTACTGCTTCCAGTTTATGCAGCCCCAGGAAATGGCATCGGTCCGGATCCTGGTGCTCGTAGAGGTAGCGCAACCTTCCCAACCGAGCAGCCCGATGAGCCTCGCTACGGGCGTGGACCAGGTCCAGCCGAAAGAGTTGGCTGGCACAGCCGAAGACTGGCAAAGGGCGACTGGCCTTCGGGACCTGGGGATCGGCCCAACCGGCAAGAAAGGACCGCGTATCGTGATGGTAGGTACCGATAACCTCCATTTGAGCCTGCGCGGAGACTGTGCCTCGATGGATGATCTTGAGCAGGCCCCCTGGAAAATCCAACTCGGTGACACCCTGAAAGCTGGAGAAAAGCTCTGTCATTTCTTGCTCTCGCCGCCCCCAGTCAACGGACTCGGGCTCTTCTTCTCCCCGCAACTGGCCGGCCACGTAACGGGATCCAAGCTCTAGCCAGGTTCCCAAGCTGGCCGCTGTTTCTCGGCGAGGAAGCCTGCCCCAGAGCGCCTCTGGGGAAGGGATCTGGTCCGGGGGGAGGGAGTTGAAGGTTTCGAGTTGGGAAGAGTTGAGCTGCTTTTGGACCTGTCGCGTGGTCAGGTGCCTCTGGACAATCAGAATGGCGCAGAGTCCGGCTACAAAACGGGCTCGAAGCTCAGCTTTGGCTTCTGGATTTGGCGGCTCTAATAATAGAAAGAGGGCACCGGAGACGGTTCGCTCCGCCTCTCTCAGGGCTCTTTGGAGCGGTGTTTTCTGGGGGCGCCGGAAGCTCATCCTTCCCTTTAGGAAAGTTTATCCCAGAGATAAGAGTAGAGCAGTCCGGTGAGGTAGGCCTGCTGCTTGTTGTTGCTGACCCCGGCGTGGCCGCCCTCCATGTTTTCGTAGTAATCGACTCGATAGCCAAACTCTTTTAGTCGGGCGACCATTTTTCGGGCGTGTCCGGGGTGAACCCGATCGTCTTTGGTGGAGGTGTAGAGAAGCACCGGCGGGTAGGTCCGTCCTCTCTCCACGTTTTGATAAGGAGAAAAGAACTTGAGGAAGGACCAGTCTTTGCTGTCCTCAGGATTTCCATACTCGGCCATCCAACTGGCTCCCGCCAGCAGCTTGTGATACCTTTTCATGTCCAGCAGGGGTACCCCGATCAGCACCGCCCCAAAGAGTTCTGGATGGCGAGTAAGCACCGAACCGGTCAGGAGCCCGCCGTTAGACCCACCGTGGATGGCCAAACGCTCCGGGCTGGTGAAGCCCCGGTTGACTACGTCTCGGGCCACGGCTTCGAAGTCCTCGAACGCTTTGAAGCGGTTTTCACGCAGGGCTGCCTGGTGCCAGGTCGGCCCAAACTCTCCTCCTCCCCGAATATTGGCAGAGATGTAGATACCGCCTTGCTCGAGCCAGTTTGCCCCCACCAGGCTCAAATAGCGAGGTAGCAAGGAGACCTCGAAGCCCCCGTAGCCGTAGAGCACGGCTGGGGTGTTGGCACCGAGCGGTAACTGTTCTTTGTACAAGATGTAGTAAGGGACTCGGGTCCCATCAGGGGATTCGACCCATAGCTGCTCGCAGACCAGATCCTGGGAGTTGAAGCGCTCAGGTAAGCTTTTGATCTTAGAATGCTCGGACCCGCCATCGTGATAGTACAGAGTGGTGGGGGTCACAAAGTCCTCGTGAGAGAGAAAAAAATCGTTTCGCCAGACCGAGGTGGCGACCGGACCCGTGCAGCCGCCCCCTTTGACCTGAACCTCCTGCTGGGACCAACCGGCAGGGCCCAGGGTGAACTGGTGTAGGGTCGTCTGTACGTTCTTGGTGATGGCTACCAGAACCGTGTCCTTTAAGCAGCTCACTGACTCGATCGTGCCGGTGCTGCCTGGATCGTAAAGCACCACGGGACTTGCCGTGCCTAGCAGCAGATCCTCTAGGACCACCGCGGCAAGGGCCCCGGCCGGGACTTCACCCCAGGGGGAACGGGGAGTGAGAAGCAAGAGTCCGTGAAAGAAACCTCGGATAGGGGCGTCGGTGGGGAGGATGAGGAGTGCCATCTTCCCATCCTTGAGAAAGTAGTTCTCCTCATTCCAGAAATCGATGCTGCGGGAGACAAAATCGTGAGTACCTTCTGGTCGCCGGGAGACCCAGGTTCCGATAGCCAGATCTTGCTTCTGAACCTCGAAGAGAAAGCTAGCCTGTTCCAGTGGGGTACCTCGCTTCCAGACCTTGATGACTCGGGGATAGCCGGATTCGGTCATGGAGTCATCATCAAACCTGGTTCCCAGGTAAAGGGTATCCGGGTCTTTCCAACTGAGGTCGGATTTGGCTTCCGGTACGATAAACCCGTCTTGCACGAACTGTTTGTTCACCAGGTCGAACTCTCGGACCACGCAGGCGTCGCTTCCGCCCCTACTGAGCCAGAGCATGCTTCTATCATTGTCAGGTGAGAGAATCTGCTGTCCCTTGTAGACCCAGTTTTCTCCCTCTTCTTCGGCCAGGCGATCGAGGTCCAAAACCTCTTCCCAATCTTGTGCGTGGGCCAGGTAGTCCTGCAAAGGCATGCGTCGGATGAGACCTCGCTCATACTTCTCGTCTCTCCAAAAGTTATAGACCTGGTCCCCCACAAACTGCGGGTAGGCAAGCTTCTCTTTGGAGTCCAGGATCTCAAGCGAGCGCTTTTCTATTTCGGAGAAGCGTTCTGTCCCCTCATACTTATCCAGAGTCTCCTTGTTTTGGGTTTTGACCCAATCGATAGCTTCTTCGCCCTCGACTTCCTCGAGCCAGAGATAGGGATCTTCTTCAGACATCTTGCACCACTTTCAATGCTCCAGGATTCTCATCTCAGGCCGATTGACCTGGATCATGACTGGACAGGGGATCTGAAATGGGGGTCAACCCACTAGAAATTCCTTGATCAAGGGAGCAACCCGTTGAGGGTGATCCAGGTGCGCGTGGTGCCGCCCTTCAACCTCCACTTTCGTGAGATCCGCAATGAAGCGGTGTCGTTGAGCGTAAGGCTCAGGGAGCTTGAGGCCGTCGGAGGCGTAGACGAAAAGGGTCGGGCACGAGATCCGTTTGAGATACGCGAGGACCTGGTTTTCCGTGGGTCGTTGCCTACTTGGTCCTCGAGCCTCGGTGGCATAGGTGAAGTACCATCCGCTTTCGTCTCCGGCCAGGGCGCGTTCGGCCAGAGCTCGAGCACTATGCTCTTCAAGCTCTCGTCTCATCAATCTCTTTATCGCGTCTTCTCGATCGGGGTAATATCGCCGGCCCTGGGATGGCTTATATAAGAGGGCTTTCTGTAGCAAGGCAGGTGCCTCTTCATCGGGGCTTGAGAACGGCCCGATCCCCTCTAGAAGTACCAGTTTGTGGATCTTTTCCGGGAAGGTACCAGCGGCCAGGGTTGCTATGGCCGCTCCCATGGAGTGACCGAGTAGATGAAACTTTTCCCAGCCTAAACTTTCGGCGGCCTGGAAGACCTCAGGCACCCAATCCACAAAATGATAGGGTACACCTGGGGGTCGATGATAGGAGAACCCATGACCGGGCAGGTCCAGACACACCAGATCATACCCATCTAACAGGGGAGCCAGCCCGTCGAACGACCCGGCGTTGTCGAGCCAGCCATGGAGAGCCAATAAAGGGCTCTTTCCTTGAGTCCAGCGCTTGGCCGCGAGTTTGCCGCCAAAGCCTTGGAGTACAATCTCTTCAGACATACAAAAAAAAGATTAGGGCCTTAGGGACGCTCGACCAGGCCTTGAGCGGAATCGAACTTCGGGAATCCGGGGGAAGTGAATCCGGCGTGGTTGCTCCCATCGCAGAATATTTCAAAAGAATCGGGAATCATGGTGACGGTGTAAGAGGACGTATAAGTATCGGACGCCGCAGCAGGGCACTCCGGAACGACTTTGATGTAGTTCGGGGTTAAAATGCCAAAGTCAGTGGGATAGCGACCACTGAAATCGACGTTGTACATCTCCAACGCGGTAGCTATATTCCTCAAGTTCGTGGTACAAGCGGTCAGTTGGCTGCGGCTTCGAGCACGTACCATATTAGGAACAAGGATCGCGGCCAGAATCGCGATGATGGCGATGACGATCATCAGCTCGATCAGTGTAAATCCGGTATTTTTTCGTAGAGGCACTCTCTTCATATCGTTATCACCACATTTCTTCCACTGAGTTGGGCTCGAATTTTCTGGACTTCGGCCTGGGATAGACCGGTGTTCTGCAGGGCAAGGCTTTTCAAATTTTTCAGGCCGGAGAGATCGGGAAGACTGGTGAGTTTGTTTCCGACCAGATTTAGAACCTCAAGGTTGGAAAGCCTGGAGACACTCTGGGGTAGAGTGGAGAGATCGTTTTTTTTGATTTCCAGGATCTTCAGGCTGCTGAGTTTTCCGAGATCTTCAGGAAGCCTGGTGAGATTGTTGTCGGACAGCACCAGGGTCTCCAGGCGCGGGAGCTTAAAGAGTTGCTCGGGAAGCTCGCCAAGATGATTCCCGGCCAGGTCCAACGACTCCAGGCTGGAGAGCTCTCCGATAGTGGGCGGGACCGTCTTCAGAGCGTTATACTGAACACTCAGATGGCGCATCTTGGACAGTTTGAAGAGGGAATCGGGAAGCTCCTGGATCCGGTTTTGGTCCAAAGTGAGATTCGTCAGATTCTTTAAGGAGTCGATACCTTCGGGGACGGTTTCCAGGTACTGGTGGGTCAGGTCCAGCGATTCCGTGGCCTGCGGGTTGGCCATGGCCTTGGAAAGGGCAGCCGGGCTGAAGAGCCGGAGGTAGCCCATACTGTGCAGAGGATAGAGAAGGCACAATAGCGAGAGTGGGCCCACGACGGCGAGCGCCAGTAAAGAGCGGACCTTGCGGCGTTGCTTACCGGCTTCTTTCCACTGGGTCTTCGCGTCCTCGGCTTTCGCTTTTTGGCCCTTGGACCGCTGAACGGCCTGCCTCATAGCCGCACGCATTTCGCCTGTACCGGGAGTGTGTGACATTTCGTTTCATCTTCGTGCTTAGTAGAAAACAACCTGTCTAAGATAAGACTCTATCGTGACGATTTGCGAGCGAACGTTCTTACCCGGAGTAGACGAAAAAGCCCCCTCCCTTTGGGGAGGGGGCGGAAGTTCAAGAGACTTTGCCTATCGCTGGTGGAGCATAGCCTCTAACTCTTTTCGCAATTGCCGGGCCGGTTTCAGGAGGCCGGATTTGATGGCTTCTTCCAGGGCTTCCTGGTAGTCCATCAACTTGGCCACAAACTCTCGCCAGCGGTCATCGGCCGACGAGAGGCTTCCGTCCCGGAGGCGCTCCGTCACCTCTTTGAGGAGTGCTTTGACGATCTCCAGGCAATCCCCCAGAGCGCTTTTCGAAGGCATCTCTCCCAGATACAACAGGGTGTCTCGTTGCAGTTGCCGCTTTATCCACTGAGCATCATTGGGGTCGGGGGCTGCAGGTCTTTTAGCCCTGGCCGGCGGTGCGCTCCCAAAATCGATGCCGCGCAAGCCTTCGGTAAAGAGACCATCGTCAACGGGTTCCTGCTCGAAGAGACCATCGTCAACGGGTTCCTGCTCGAAGAGACCATCGTCGACGAATTCTACAGGCTGAATTGTAGACTCCACAGGCTGAACGATCTTGTGCAGGTGCTGCTCGGTGTTGACCCTGGATGCTTTGTCGATGGCCGTGAAAGCGGTGAATCTGCACAATACCTGGGCATCCACCGAAAGATCGACCAGATCTCGAGGGGTGGCTCCGCCCACCAGAAAGAGATCCTCCAGATCCAACAGTCGGGAGCGAGCCCAGGCTCGGTAAACCACCGGACCTGCGACAACCAGCGGCGATAGCGCTTCCACGTACTCGCCCCGGCCTTTCAACCAGCCCCGCACTTCGGTCGCCTTCTTCGGATCATCGAGCTGCCCGAAAAAGGTGCAGGGTACGTCTTGCCAGACATCCCAGAACTTGGGGGAGCGATACTCAGGATCGGCGCCCCGTAGAGTCAGGCCCTTCCAGACCGGCTGCCCCCACTTGCGGTGCATGTCGGCCAGATCCTTATCCAGGTCGGCTTCATTCGGGATCAAGGAGCACAGCCCGCCGCTGGCCTCGGCCATACGGTTCAACAAGCCCTCCCGGGCGGCGTAGCCGATACCCACCGTGGAGATTCGGATCCCCTGTTGGCAACGACGGATGAGAGCCGAATCGTTGCCGACGTCTCCGTCGGTGATCAAAATGATATGAGGATCTCGATTGTCGGACAGTCGAAAGTAGCTCAATCCGTCTTCCAGGGCCGGTAGTATCATGGTGCCACCGTGGGCCTCTATTTTAGAGAGCCACTCGGCCGCCCGCATCTTGTAGAAGGGGTCCGCGGGACGCAAGCCACCTTTGAAATCGAAGTGCTGGTTGGAGTTGTCGTAGGCCACGATGCCGAAGCGGTCTTGTTCGGTCAGGCTCTCGATGATCCGCTCGGTAGCTCGACGAGCGGCGATCATCGGCCATCCGTTCATGGATCCGGAGCGGTCCAGCAGGATGACCACGTCCCGGGGATGAGAGAGGCCTTCAGAGGCCGCCGGAGGCACCACCGTTAGGGCAAACACCTTGTGCTCCTCATCTACCAGTAGGGTGGTCTGCAAGGTGTCTTCCGGATAGACCATCTCCAGCACAAAAGCTTTGTCCATTCGCTCGACACCCGGAAGCAGTGCCACAGTTACCCGACCATCGTCGAACTTTTTGGTGCGAGCAAAGTGGCAGGTCGAAATCACCTGGCTCAACTGCAACCCCGCCGGATGCACCGTGAAGTGCACGCTCAAGCTCACCGGGTTGGGAGC
>JBAYRN010000064.1:0-31367 GCA_041676625.1 Vulcanimicrobiota bacterium | reverse complement strand
GTCCCCAGTCTGTGGGGACCAGCGAAGTTGGTCGGGCGAAGCGAACGAGAGAAGGCTATAACCACGCGATTCGTGGTTAACTCCTCTCTCGGTCGAGACATTTGACTCGAACATGGCGAAGGAGTTTCAGGTGATTTGGGGAGTTTGAGTTGGGTTGCGGGAGAGGGCGGAGGCTAGGTTTTGTGGGATTTCGGATGATCTAGGAGGGATTCGTTCGTTGGAGAGTTGGGTTGGTTTGGGTGGGTTGGCACACTTTTTGGCACACACGGCGCCGCCCTATCTTAGGCGCTTCACCCATTTCTCAAGAGCCTCTACGGCTTCTTGAAGCTCGTCCGGCTCCGGACTAACCGGATTCAAGGCAGAAGCTGAATCGTGGCCTTCAATCCAACAAGACAGTTTTGTTATTTCTTGCTCCAGTTCTTCATATGCTTCAGAGTCAAAGTTTTTAGCTACCTTCTCCAATCGTTTTGTCTGAACTGCACGACCGAAGCGAACGACAGCGCCATTTAAGGCCACCTCTTCAACAGCACACTCCCAGCCTGCCCTGAGTAAAGCTGATAACCTGGAAGCAGCGGCCGCATAATCCTCGTCCATCATCTGGGGGCGGCGGCTGCGGAGGTTCTGGAGGTCGTTCTTGATGGCACCCACTCTCTTCTTTATCGGTTGCGCTATTGAGGGAAGACCATCACAAATGAAGCCAGGCGAGGTGCCACGCCGCTGAAGCGTATGGCATTTCAAGTCCACAGCTTCTTTTTCTACCTGCTCATGAAGCGCCAGAAGAAAAACGACGTCGTGTGTGAAAATTATGACCTGTCTGTGCTTGGCCTCCTGTGCGAGCAAGTTGGCAATCCTCTCCCGCACTTGATGGTCGAAAGAGCAGACGGGGTCGTCAAAAATCAATGCTGACGTCTCGTTGTAGAACTTGGCTTCGGTCAGGAAAGTAGACAACGCAGCACACTTTCTCTCCCCCTCACTCACGACGTCGCTCGTCTTGACTCCAGACTGTGAACATTGTAGCACAACGCTCTGGAAAAGGACCCCCTTTCTTCCTCCTGATGGCTTACAGGCAACCGGAAGGTGCCGACCACACAGCTTATGCATGAATTTGTCGAAGGTATGGGAGATTTCGTCACTGACCAAATCCTCTGCGATCTTGGACGCTAAGACTGTAATGCTCTGAGTATTAAATTGAGCAATCACCCTTTTCAAAACCGCTTCCTGTTCCCGGTTTTGATGAAAATCCTCAACCTTATCCCAGTTCTCGGCTGCGAGGGCTCTTTGTCTCAATTCGTCATACTCACGCTGACTGCGCTTGATATCTTCATCGGTCGAAAGCTTCTCGAGACTCTTCACTGAAGCTCCAAGACGCTCTTTTTCGGCCTGAATCGCGTTTAAACTGAGTGCCCTTAGTTCCACGGGTTCAAGATCAAACGAATCAAGTCCAGCCAGTAGATGTTCTGAGAAATCTTTCAACCACGCTAGGTCTTCCTGGAGTAGCGACTCGAGTTCCGGATTCAATTCAGATAGCCCAGAGGATTCGAGATTGCTCTCGAATTTGTCTAGACTCTCCAAAAGCCAGTTCTTGATCTTCTCAACCTTCTGCGTAGCTTTTTCAGCCTCTCGCGCCGTTGAGTGTCTTACAAATTCTTCGAAACGAGAGAGACGCTCTCGGGCCTCTTGAGAGAGTGACTGACAACAAAGTACACATCGCGCTCCATCCTCAACATTGGGAAAACGGTTCTCCTGGTATACAGCTTGGTTTGAGAATTCCCTAGCCTTTTCCCAAAGCTCTTGCCAAATCTCCGAGCCAACACCGGAAACGGGTTCGTTCGAAAAAGCCAATTTCGAGGCCAGAGCAGCGGCTTCGCGCTTCTTCCTACAGTCCGACGCAACCAATTGTAGTCTGGCGTAGCCGCCTTCGGTGCAGGTCTCTTGAAGCTTGCGAGCCATATTCTCCAGAATTTCAACTGCTATCAGTCTAGACTTGGCAATTGAAAGCGCTCCGCCCTGAAGCTTTGCCTTCACTTGGGCTAATTGTTGTTGAAGGCGTGCGAGTTTATCATGCTCTTCAGCGGAAAGGTCTACCTCTTTCTTCAATTTGCCCAGGCCCGATCCGAGTTGCCAATTGGCGACCCGGCGGCGCAATGTGCTCTCTTGAGGAAGAAAGTTCAGGTCTGGCCTCTGTGCGCGGAGTAGCGTGTGTTCCTGATTCGCCATCGCTGTGAGGCGCGTACATAAACTGGCGAGCTTCTCAAGAAGGCCTACGCCGGATGGGCGATAGGTCAGTTCCGTTGCGCCACCTAGATATACGTCGCCACATTCACCGTCGAAAAACGCGATCCTCTGGAGAGGTTCGACACTGTGTCTGGCGTTGTTGCTCCAGGTAAATAGCTTCGACTCGTTGTCGACATCAACCGTGATATCGACCCTGGCAGGTTCGGATTTCGGTCTAAAGGCATTACCCAAGACCTTCGTTTCGGCGATACTTGCTCGACAAAGACTCCTTAAAATCCGAGCGTATCCGGACTTTCCAGAGCCGTTGTTCCCATAGACTACATTCAGTCCCTGGGAGCTGAATCTGATTTCCTGGTCTTCGGCGAGGGCATTTACACCCGAATGATGCCTGATGGCCAGTATCGAAATATTACTTTTGTTCTGGCTCTTAATAGGTAGGTGATCCTTTGTAACCGGAGTTGCTGTAAGCCCGTTGGCTTTAACGGTTGTCTCCACCTCAGCCTTGCATAGCGACATCAATTCCTTTAATGCCTCGTCGTTCAACTCCTCGGCTTGCGCCAGCCGACGGAGTGCGTCGCGCTGCCACATGGGCCGCTGAGTTGACCACTCGATAACTCGGTCGAACCCACTCCGTTTGGGAGCAGGCGGGGCGCTAATTTTCGGAGGTTCCAGACTCATATATTCTCTCCAATCAGCAGGCTCATTAGGGCTGGAGTTCTCACAGAACCGCCAAAAACTCTGCCACGATTGCCAGTTCATTCTCTTCTGGCGCGGTTAGTACGATTGGCATGAAAGACTCGTCGTCGGAATCCGGCGACAACGTCACAGAAACGTGCCTCCAGCCCCCATCCTCATCCCGAACCTTCTCACTCGAATAGACCTTCACGGTATAGTGCCCCCCGTGCTCAGGGTCGGAGATGTCCCGGTGCTGGGCCAACACAACTTTGCCCTCGCGCGACCCGGTGGGGTTGAGCTTCCAAAGGCACCAGGCCCCGTTGGGTATCCGCCGGTTCATGGACTCGCCGACGACCTGGGCGACGAAGAGGTCGGGCCGGGGTTTTTGACCTGGAACAGACACCCAGTCGAACCGACCGGGGTCGGTTTTGGCGAGGTGGTATGGTTCCACTTCACCGGAGATGAAGTGACCGGCGGCCACTTTGAGGTCGAGGGCGGGGATGCAGTTTTCGAAGGGTTTGACATCTTTGAGCGGGACGTGCCTGAAGGGCAGAGCCTTGTCTGAAAAAGTGCTGGCAGCGGGCTGATCTTTGAGCTTTCCGTAGATGCGCTTTTGCATAAATCCCCTGACAACATTGGAGACTTCATCATTGCCGAAATACATATTCAAGAAATCACCGAAGTCTGCGTGGTGCTCGACGAGCATATCCTCGAACTTCTTTTTGAAAAACAAGCCAAAGTTGGTTTCATCGTTGTTGCGCGCAGATTCTTGTACGTCCGCGCTCTCAACCAGGCTCTGCTCAGCGCCTTCTAAGGGCTTTACGATATGCTCGGGCAGCTCCAGCCCAAACCGCTCGTTCAAGATGTCTATAATCGTGGACAACTTCTCTTTCTGCGCCTTGGCCTTCCCTGTGCCCGTCTCAGAAGGCCCAGTAAGCTTTCCGGCCTCACCCTGCTGCAGCCCCAGGTCCCCTTCCATCTCTCTCTTGAGCCTCAAAGACGCAAGAATCACATCCTCGCCCGGGTCCCACTGGTCCCCGCCTTCTTTCTTCGGGAGCTTGAGCAGCAGGAGGCGGCCGTAGGTGTAGAGCTTCTCCAACTCCAGGTCGTGAAACGGAACGATCTGGCCCAGGAAGCTGTAGAGGTTTTTGAAGGCTGTCAGCTTGCCGCGAAACTGCTCCTGTAACTCTTGCCGCTCCTGGCCGTCTTCCCCGAGGGCCTTGAAACGGTCCACCGCCGGGTCTAGCCAGGCGTTGAGCTTCTTGTGGTCCGACAGCTCTTTGTCGTCTTGGAGCTTGAAGAAGACGGAAGCCAGGCCGTTGACCTCAGACGGTGTCCAAACCTGATACTCCATCAGCTCGTATTTCAGCTCGTAGAGTCTTTGCGGGTTGAGGTCTTCTCCCGTGGTCGTGACCTCGTAGAAGTCTTGAAAGCTTCTGAGTATATCTTCCCTGTCGTTGACGAAGTCGAGAACAAAAGTGGCCTCTTTCCCCCTGTAACAACGGTTGAGGCGAGAGAGAGTCTGCACGGCCTGGATTCCCGACAGTCTCTTGTCGACATACATAGCAACCAGCAAAGGCTGGTCGAAGCCGGTTTGATATTTGTTGGCGACGATCAGAAGTTTGTATTGGTCGGAGGCAAAGCTTGTGGGCAGTTCACTCTCTTTGATTCCCTTATTCATCTGTACTTCCGTGTAGGTGACGCCGGGAACTTCATCGTCTTTCACTTCCCCGGAAAAGGCGACCAGGCACTCGATACCCTTGTACCCCTTCTCCTGCAAGTAGCGGTCGAACGCTAGCTTATACTTGACTGCTTGGAGCCGAGAGCCGGTGACCAGCATGGCTTTGGCGCGACCGTCCAGCTGATGGCTGACGCACTCTCGGAAGTGCTCGATTATGATCTCCGTCTTCTGGGCGATGTTGGTTGGGTGAAGATTGACGAAACGGGTAAGTTTCGAGGAGGCCTTCTTCTTATCCAGTTCCGGGTCGTCGGCGATCTGCTTGGCCAGCTTGAAGAACCGTTTGTAGGTAACGTACCCCTTGAGAACATCGAGAATGAAGCCTTCCTCGATGGCTTGCCGCATGGAGTACAGATGGAACGGTCTAGGGCGGTTCTCCTCATCGCGATGACCGAACATCTCAAGCGTCTTGAACTTGGGTGTAGCCGTGAAGGCGAAAGAGCAGATGTTGGCCTGCTCACCTCGAAAGAGGGCCGCTCGCATGGCCAGCTGGTCGGTGACCGTGAACTCCTCACCCCGCTTTTCGATCTCTTCAGCCAGCTTCTTAGCAACCTCGGAGCTTGCCAGGGCCGCTTTAACAGCCACCGCCATCTCGCCGCTTTGAGAGCTATGTGCCTCATCAACAATAATGGCGTATCGACGGTCCGGTATCTCGTCGATCTTATCCTGGATAAAGCCGAACTTGTGGATGGTCGAGATGATGATCGGAACGCCGGTCTTCAAGGCATCAGCCAGCTGGGCTGAGTTGTGGTCGATCTTCTGGACAACGCCTTTTTTATGATCGAACTGGTAGATGGTGTCCTGGAGCTGTCTGTCCAGCACAACCCGATCGGTGAGAACGATGACGGTGTTATAAACTTTCTGGTCGTTCTGGTCGTGAAGATTGGAAAGCCGGTGGGCAAGCCAGGCGATGGAGTTCGACTTGCCGGAGCCGGCGGAATGTTGGATGAGATAGTTTTTCTCTGTCTTTAGCTCGGCCGCCGAGGATACGAGCTTTCGAACGCAGTCCCACTGGTGATAACGCGGAAAAATAAGGGTCTCGCGTTTCGTCTTCCTACCCGTATTCGGGTCCACTTCGGTCTCTTGCTGCAAATGGATAAAACGGGCGATCAGATCCAGCAAGCTGTGACGTTCCCAGACGTTCTCCCACAGATAGTGGGTCCGGTGCTTGCCCTGGACGGCCGGATTACCGGCACCGAATCCGTCGCCTCGGTTGAAGGGGAAGAAGCGGGTGGAACCTTTGGAGAGGCGAGTGGTGAACCACGCTGTATCGGTATCCACGGCGAAGTGAACCAGGGCTCTCTCTTTCCAGCGGAAGATTGGGGCCTTGGGGTCCCGGTCTTCTTTGTACTGCTTTTTAGCGTTGGCGGCCGTCTGGCCGGTCAGAGCGTTCTTCAACTCGGCGGTGACCAAGGGGACACCGTTCAAGAAAAGGACCAGGTCCAGCTCGTTCTCATTGCTGGTGTCGTACTTGAGCTGACGGACCACGGTGAGCTTGTTCTGGTTGTAGAGCTCCCAGAGGGCGGGGTTGAGGTTGCTGCCCGGCTGAAAGTATGCCAGGTCGAGGTGTTGACCGTAGAAGTCAAAGCCGTTGCGGAGCAGTTCAAGGGAGCCTCGTTTACTCATCATCCGGGCAAGCTCGGTGATGAAGAGCGAGTCGAGCTTGTCTTGGTGGAAGGCTTTCAACTGCTCCCACTTCTTCGGCTGGGTTTCTTGGATGAAGTCGATCAGCGTTTGGGGAAGCAGCGCTTTCTCTCGATCGTACTCTTTGGGTGAGGCCGAGATGTAGCCGTTTTCGAGGAGATGCTCCTCGATGAGAGCTTCAAGCGTCTCTTCCGTGTGAATGCCCTTGGCCATCAGCTGTTCTCCTCCGGAAGGTTCTTTTGCTTCTGCTTGAGATCGAGTTGAAGCTGTTCCAGCTCTTTCAGATCTTCGGCATCGGCAAGTCGCGCTTCGGCTGTTTTTCTCTTCTGGTCGAAAGCCTCATATCGTTGCTCGACACTCTGCTCCATCTGTTTACGGCTGACCGAGCCCGCGCCTTTGAGCACCGGCCGGTCTTGAAAAGCCAGGAGCTTGTCCACGTTTTCGCGCCAGTAGTCCAGGGTTAGCGCTTTCTGTTGCTTGACTCGCAGCTCCGCCTGTTCCAGGAAGATGACTACCAGGCGGTTGAGCGTGTCGATCTCGTCGGCGGTGAGGTAGTTCTTGGCCACCACAATGTCGGCTTTGCGCACACGCGAACCCTTCCAATTGGTCAGAGCCATGTTGGGTTCGTCGGGATTGGCCCGCGCCAGGATGAGTTCCGAGGCGGTGTGTTCGGTGGTGGCGTAAAGGAGTTTGTTTTGGACCTCTGCGAAGAAGATTTGGGTCTCTTTCTCTCGCACTTCGTAGTCGCAGCTGAGGGCGAAGAGATCGCGAACCTTCTGATAGAAGCGCTTCTCGGACGCTCGGATGTCCCGAATGCGGGCGAGAAGTTCGTCAAAGTAGTCCCAGCCGACCGGGTCTTTCAGACGTTCGTCATCCATCACAAAGCCTTTGACGAGAAGCTCTTTGAGGTGGGTCGTGGCCCATCGGCGAAACTGGGTGCCACGGGGGGAGCGCACGCGGTAGCCGATGGCCAGGATGAGGTCGAGATTGTAGTATCGGAGCTTGCGTTGAACCTCCCGAGAGCCCTCAGTTTGAACTGTTAAGGAATCCTTAACAGTTGCTTCCGGGCTCAGCTCTCCCTCATCAAAGATATTCTTCGTATGGATAGAGATGTTGTTCTTTGTTGTTTGGAACAGTTCCGCGATCTCAAGCTGGGTCAGCCAAACGGTGTCGCCTTCCAGACGAAGCTGGAGACGGGTTTCGCCGTCATCGCTGGTGTATAGAACGAGATTGCTCACTCATAGTCCTCGGCGGGGATTTCGAGCTGACCGGTGACAGCGGCGGTGATGAGGGATTGGCGGTATTCCTGAAGCTGAGCTTTCTGGGAATCCAGTAGCGTTCCCAGCCGAACCTGGGTGTCGCTTACTGTCCTGATGTGCCCTGCAATTCTTTTTTGCTCAATGAGAGGAGGACAAGGCATGTACAAGTCGCCGATGCGCTCAACATTGAGGTTCTCTTGTGTACTAACGATAGCGACCCTCAGAAGCTCGCTTTGCATCGCCTGAAACACTTCATACAAGTAATCTCGATCAACACTTTGCTCCGGGACAAACCCAACAACACTGTCTGGGAAGCAAGCATCAAAGCCCAGAATCGCCGTATGACCGGTCTTTGCTCCGGTGATGACCATTAGCAACGTACCTGCCGGAAACTCCTTGCTAACCGAGAACCCCTTTTCGTTTAGAGTCTGGGAATAACCCTCGACAGTTCGCTTCGCTCTGGCGACTTCTCCAGTTTGAAGAAAGGGATAGCTCCCGCCGTAGAATCTGGGGTCGTTACGAGGCCTGTGAGAGAACTTTCCTCTGAGAATTCTTGTTAGTCTCTTGACCTTTAAGGTCTCCCAATGCTCCGGAATCTCCTCAATCCAGGGAATCCCCGAATCTTTCATCGGCACGTTGGGGTCGAGGCCTTTGGTCACGGCCTGGTTGATAAGAGCCGTCCGCTTCTCGGCCAGCAGCTCCAGCAGCTTCTCTTTCTTCTCGATCAAAGCGTCGATGGAGGCGGTCTTGCGGTCGAGGAAGTTGGCGATGGCTTTTTGGGTGGGGAGGGGGGGGACAAGAGCTTTGTAATTCTCCACAAACTCCGGAGGTACTCGCTTCTGGCCGCCTGCCCCGTACATCGAGCCCTCACCAAATCCTCTGAACTCGTGTCCTAGAATAACGTAGAACAGCCAACGATTTTCTATGTCTTCCCGGCGCCGAAGTACGTGCAGTTCAGTCGTGCCGTAGCCAACCCCATTCTCCAGGCCTGTAGCAAGTGCGCATTTGCCGTTTTCAAAACAGGGGGTGATTTTCGCGAAAAGCACATCGCCGTCCCTGAAGCTGGTATAGCCCTGTGACACTTCGCTTGCGGGGCGAGTACTTGATAAATCAAGGCCTCCCCACTCGGCCAAAGCCTCCATAGGTGCGAACGTTGCGAGACATCCGTCATTCACTTTGGCTTTTCCGGGATTCACCTCGGCGAGATATTTCAATCTGATGCGCTCCCAGCCGACGCCCGAAGATCCATCCCCAGTTGAGCTTCCCTGTGATGCGAGCATGAGCGACATCAAGCCAAGACCTCCGCCAACATCCCCTGAATCTCACTCTCAAGGTCCCGAATCTCCGCTTCGATCACATCCAGCGGCCTAGGCGGTTCGTAAACGTAGAAATGGCGGGTGAACGGAATCTCGTAACCGATCTTGGTCTTGTCGTGGTCCACCCAGGCATCCGGCACGTGCGGCAAAACCTCCCGCGCCATATAGTCGTCGATGTCTTCCTTCAGAGGCACGTTCTCGTAATCTCGCAGGTCGGTGTCTGGCTCGATATCGCCTTTGCTATTGGTGCACAGCTCGGCCGACTCATCCCGCTCTGAGAGAGTGCTGAGAATAGCCTTTCTCAAGGAGGCCCCTAGCTTGATTCCCTTCGCTTTCACCTTCTTCTTGAGCACCTTCTCAAACTCGTCCCGCGACTTGTAGAGAACGCTCTCGTCAAAGCTTCCTAGAATCTCAAGCACATCAGCTTGCAGCGCCTTGCCTTCAGCTATCTCCTGCTCACCTTTTTCGCCCTTCTTCTTGGATTTCAGAAGGTTGTTCCAGGCCGTCTCGTTCTCAAGGCGCTCGATACGCTCGGGACTCGCCTGGAAATTCAACCGAAGCGGTCGTTCTACGGTGATGCGGTGAAATCCAAAGTCTTCGTTGTCGAAAATCTTCACCTGGTCGCCGGTCGTGAAATCGGCATAAAGACGGGTGAGGAAAGCGATGTCGTCGTCTCCGAGTTCTTTGCGCTTGTCCCCCAGAGACTTCCTCATCTTCTGAAAGCGGTCGACCCCGTTGATGAGCTGCACCTTGCCTTTGCGCTCGGGCGCCTTGCGATTGGTGACAATCCAGATATACGTGGAGATGCCGGTGTTGTAGAACATCTGGTCGGGCAGAGCCACGATGGCCTCTAGCCAGTCGTTCTCGATTACCCACCGCCGGATCTCACTCTCACCGGAACCCGCTGCCCCCGTGAACAGCGGCGATCCATTGAAAACAATGGCCAGACGGCTGCCTCCCTCCTCCGACTGGCTTTGCCTGTCGGCCTTTGGGTTGTACGGTTTCATCTTGCTCAACATATGAAGCAAGAACAGCAACGAACCATCGTTCTTGCGAGGCGTTCCCGGCCCGAACCGACCGGCGAAGCCCAGCTTCTCGTGCTCCTCATTCACTTCTTTCTGAGCTTTCGACCAGTCCACACCAAAAGGCGGGTTACTGATAAGGTAGTCCACCTTCAGTGAGGGCAGACCATCGGACGAGAAGGAGTTCCCCGATTTGATATTGTTGGCTTCCTCGCCCTTGATCAGCATGTCCGCCTTGCAGATGGCGTAAGACTCGTCGTTCAGCTCCTGGCCGTAGACGGCTAACTTGGCCTGGGGATTCATACTGAGAAGATGCTCCTCGGCGACCGAAAGCATACCGCCGGTCCCACAGGCCGGGTCGTAGATGGTCTTGACCACTCCCGGTGCCGTCAAAGACTTATCATCTTCGGCGAAGAGCAGATTCACCATAAACTTGATCACCTCGCGCGGCGTGAAGTGCTCCCCAGCAGTCTCGTTCGACTGCTCTGAAAACTTGCGAATCAGCTCCTCGAAGATGTAGCCCATCTCGTGATTGGTCACGGTCTCCGGGCGCAGATCGATCTGGATGAACTTCTGGGCCGTCTGGTACAGCAAGTCGTTCTTCTCCAGACGTCTCACCTGCGCCTCGAACCGGAACTTATCCATGATGTCCCGCACGTTCTGGGAGAAGGAGTGAACATAGCCCATCAGGTTTTGGGCTATGTTGTTCGGGTCGTCCAGCAGCTTTTGAAAGTCGAGCCTGCTCGTGTTGTAGAACGACTGACCGGAAGCTCTCAGCAAAAACTTCTCTCGAAGCTTCTCGGGGGTCTTATCCATAGGATATTCCTTGGCGGCCTGGCGCACCGCTTCCCGAGTGGGCTCCAACACCTGGTCCAGTCGACGTAGGACCAAAAACGGCAGGATCACCCGACCGTATTCGGATTGCTTGTAGTCACCGCGGAGCAAGTCCGCGACGTTCCAGATGAAGCTGACTTTTTCGGAGAAGTTGTTCATGGCCTCGCTCATTCTAGATGTTAGTTTAGAGGCCCTGTACGACAGATGCTGTCAGTGGGAGTTAACTGGGTGCGGGAAGAGATGTGGACAACTGGGCCAAGTTCCGGAGAGGGTTGGGTGGAAGCGAGACACCTGGGTGCTCGAGAACTTACCCCACTTGCCCACATTACGACGACGTTGGCCGGGGTTGTACGATGGTAAGACCACGGAGTGCTCCTCGGAAGCTGGACTTCGTAGCGGCTTCGCCTTGCAGCGAGTCTTTAGGAATATATGTGAGGAATTGGGTGGGGCCGGGCCTGCGGCCCGGATGGGATGAACCGGTAGCGGGGGAAGGCAGCCTACCGGCTCCATCGGGGTTAGCGCAGGAAGAGTTGGCCAGGCCTGCGGCCTGGCCGCGGAAGGGAAGCTAGTCTGGAGCGATTTGCTCCCAGGTGTCCCGGAACTCGTCGTTTTGCACCAACTCGTACAGCCGCTCTGTAAGCTTACGGAGAAAGCCAGCCCCGCCGTTCTCTTTAACCCAGTCCCTGACTTCGGGTTCCAGTCTCACGGTCATCTGGGGGGCACCTCGGTGCGATTTCCCCTTGGCCTCAGGATAGATTCGGGGGCGGCCGACGGAGCCGGTTTCCTGCTCTCCCTCGCGCCTCATTCGTTGGTAGTGCATGGAACAGAGACCTCGGGCTACAGCCTTTCGATCGCAACCCTCTTCTGAACAGGTGTCCGGCACCCGATCACTTTAGGTTGTGGGCATTTTTTTGTCAAACATTTGCATCCCACTTATTGACACGGTCATGTTCATCGCTTATGATTGATTTGTGACTCGCACATATTGATTGGAGGAAAGAAATGAGTCAGAGGAACTACGAAACTACCAAGGATAAGGCCCTTCGCCTTATCGAGAATCACCGGGTCATCCTGACCGGGTATGGAACGGGCCTGGTTATTGGTGACCACGATACCTACAAGGTGGACAAGAAGGGTCTGCAATGGTCTTGCGACTGCAAGTGGGCGAGGTTCAGGGGGCACTTGAAAGACTGCTCTCATATCACTGCCGTGAAGAAGGCGCGCAAGGAGCCCCAGAGCCAGATGGTCGTGGCCCGACTGGCCGACCTGCTGATGGAGGCCAACGTTGGATAACCCGTACCAGTTTCACACAGTCAAAGAGATCGCCGACATCCTTCGGGTGAGCGATTGGAGTGTCTACGATGCCGTCCGCCAGGGTCTTTTGCCCAGCGTTCGGATCGGGCGGAAGGTCCGGATTGAACACGCGGCTTTCTGCGCCTGGGTGGACCAGGGCGGCATGACCTACGAGGCTCTGGAGCAGCAAGCCAGCTAGGCTTGCTCGAGATTGCTTTACGATCAGGGCCCCGCCATTGTGCGGGGCTCTCTTTCTAAGGAGGAGACACTATGGCTGGACAGCTGATCGAGCGCGGCGAACGGATCTGGATGGTCCGCATCTTTCTCGGGCGAGACCCTTTGACCGGGAAAAGGAAGTATCACAACAAGACGGTTCACGGATCGCGGAGGGATGCTCAGCGGTACGTGAACGGCGTCCTGCGGGATATGGACCTGGGCAAGTTCTGTCCACCTAAGAAGACCGTTCTGGACAAGTTTCTTGATCGGTGGCTAGAGAAGAAAGTGAAACCCCGGGTGCGGGACAGTACCTTTCGGAGCTACGAGCAGCTGATGAGATGCTATGTGAGGCCAGGGCTAGGGTCGAAGCAGATTTCGAAGATTACGGGAGAGGATATTCAAGAGCTGTACCTTGCAATGGCCAAGAAGGGCTTGGCTGCTTCCACCATCCAGAAGGTGCACACCGTTTTGCGGTCGGCTTTCAGACAAGCCGTGAAGTGGGGAAGCCTTGGAGTGAACCCAACCGCTGAGGTGGAGGTGCCGAAAGATCGGAGCACCAGGCGAGAGGAGCGGATCAAGATTCTGCCTTTGGATAGAGTGCAAGAGTTCCTGGAGCACGCTCGTTGTTCACGGTGGGGAGTTCTCTGGGCCGTCGCACTGGGGACCGGGATGCGGCCGAGCGAGTATCTCGCTCTCAAGTGGGAAGACCTTGATGTCGATCAGGGCCTGGTGCGAGTTCGGCGGACGCTCTACCGGCCCAGGGATGGTGGCTGGAATTTCCAGCCGCCTAAGACGAAAGGTAGCGTTCGGAGCATTGCCTTGCCCGAGCAGCTGGTGGAGGATCTGTTGGACCATAAAGAAGAGCAGGCCCGCAGGTACGGTGAGTTACACGAAATCATTTTCAGCACTCAAGGTGGAGAGCCGCTCTTTTGTTCCAACCTTCGGCGAAGGGGCCTGAAGCCTCTTCTGAGGGAACTGGCGATTGACGATAGTATTCATCTCTATGCGCTCAGGCACACTCACGCCACCATGTTGCTCTCGGCCGGTGTTCACCCGAAGATTGTGGCCGAAAGGCTCGGCCACGCCAGCGTGCGGATGACCCTTGATGTTTACTCGCACGTTGTACCGACGATGCAGCGAGAGGTTGCCGGCCAGGTCGGGAATCTTCTCTACTCCTCTGAGCCTGAGTAGTTCGCTGGCCCCGCCAGGGGCCAGCTTCTTCCGGCCGTCAGGCCGGTTCTTTCTTCCCCTCGCATTTATAAAAAAAGACTAGCTGACCCGGTTCCAGTTTCCGCTCGGTGGCCTGGAGCAGGCTCCTCTTCGCCCCCGTCGTCGTGCTGTGGACAACTGGGGTAAGCCCTCGGGTAGTGACTTTCCAGTTCCCTCCCAGGTTTGTTCGGGGCTTATCCCTGTTGTCCACCGCCTTCCCGGTGCAGTCCCAGTTTCAGAAAGGTACATGTGTATCGATGGATAATTTTCAAAATATGACCGAAGAGGCAATGAAAGACGCGGCTCTCCTGGTTTCCATCCTTAGAGCGAACCCGGGTGCATCGACCTGGCGCGAGATTAGGAACTGGTACGAGGCCTTTGGTGACGCTACGAAATTGCTTTCAGGTGACACTCCCGAAATTCTCACGGGGACCTTCGATGAGCATCCCGTTCGAGAGCATCCTGCTGCCGCCGACATCCTTGAGGAATTGCAAAAACTCCGCCATCTATCGGGGCTGGGCGTCCAGCTTCTAACGACTCTGAGCGATGAGTACCCACAGAATCTAAAAACGGTCTTTGATCGTCCTCCTTTCCTTTATGTTAAGGGGAGAATCCCCAGTCACCCCAGATGCGTAGCCGTTGTAGGGAGCAGAGACGCGTCGGATGAGGGCCTCGAATATTCGAAAAGATTAAGCAGGCATCTCGCTCAGAACGGATACTGTGTCGTTTCAGGCTTGGCGGCGGGTGTAGATAAGGCGGCCCACGTTTCGACCCTCGATGCTGAAGGTGAGACAATCGCGGTTATCGGAACCGGGATCGATGGGTGCTATCCGAAAGAGCATAAAGAGCTTCAAGAGCGAATTTCGAAAGAGGGCGCAGTACTTACTCAATTTTTCCCAGGGACACCCATTCAGAAGCATAATTTTCCAATGCGGAATCTGGTTATGTCAGGAATCGCTTTAGGCACTGTCGTCGTTGAAGCGAACGAAAAGAGTGGGACAAGAAGCCAGGCCAAAGGGGCGCTGAAACATGGACGCAAGGTGTTTTTCACCAAGTTTGCGCTGCAGAAGGCTAGTTGGGCACGGGATATGCTCGGTCAACCTGGAGTTTTCGAGATCGAGAAACCGAGCGATTTATACGGCCCACTCGATGAGGCACTGCAGACGCCCGAGGCTGAATTTGAACAGCTGGCTCTGAGCTTCTAACCGTGGGAAGATATGACCGAACGTGCGAAGAGTTCGCCGCACACCGGCTCCATTCACCGCCATCCGATCACGGCTGTAAACTCTGCCGAGGTCCGCTTAGGAATCAAAGCTACTCCACGTGCTATCTCTGTGGTAGACATTCTGAGTATCTGAACGGGCACGAGTTGGATTATTATTATCCCGTCTCATTGGCTTTTGACGACGGACAGTTTTACCAGGACCTAATTACCTACAAGACTGCCGGGGCATCGGCCCTGCAGCAGCAGATCAAAATGGACCTTACGATCGTTCTGCACAAGTCACTCAAGGAGAATAAAGACATTTGGCTCGGAGAGCCACGTCCCGACTTGGTCTCTTGGATACCATCAACCCGGCGCGACAACGATTCGATGGAATGGATCACTCGCAAGGTTTACAAAACTGCAACTGCGCTCCTGCGAGCCACGGGACAAGAAGTAAAGCGGAGAGAGCCAGACCTCTCTCGTTTCGAAGTACTCGATGACGTGGATGGGTGCAGCGTCATGCTCTTAGATGATCTGTTTACTTCCGGCTCTCATCTTTTCAGTGCAGCGGGAATTCTTAAAGAGGCGGGGGCCCAACGAGTTGGAGCGGTGACACTTGGCAGATTCGTGAGGGCCGAAGAGAGTCCGGATTTCAAGAGGCAAGCACAATCTCGACCGTTTAGCTGGAGGTGGTCCTCTCTCGAGTCCGATTGGCTCTTTTGAGTTGTGCGCCCGAAAGGGCCCCGTTACTGTTCTTTGAAGATGCAGATATGATTGACAAGGAGACGCGGCTGGCGAACGCATTCAAAGACGCCACTGAAAATGGTGGAGCCGTTGAGTGGCTGATGGCAAAGATGCTGAATTCCGCGGTTGGCTTACTCTGGTTTCACGATGTGATAGTTGCGTCGGGGAGTGGGGTCTTGGTTGAGTATTTGGGCCATCATTTCATAGCAACGTGCTCCCACGTCAATCGGCGTCCGGCGAGTTCTCCAAACTCTATGCTGCTTGTTTACTACGGACAAACCGATTTCGCCGAGTCCGACCATACGGACTTCATCGAGAAGATTTCAGTGGCAAAGGATGAGAAGTCCGAGGGCGATGTTGATGTCGCAGCGATCTTACTGAAACCCAATGGGGTAGAAAAGCTACGTTCCCTTGGAAAGTCGTTCGTGAAATTGCCGGATGAGGCGAAAACTCATCTTGATCAGGGTGCCGCTCACTTTGTATCCGGATTTCCCGGAGAGTATCAGAAGCCGAGCGCTAAAAAGGAGGGCGAAACGATAGTCATTACCTTCCCGTTACCCTGCCAGCTAACGGAGTTGCTAAGCACGGAGAGCTCAGAGGGAAGCAGTCGTATTCGTTTTCGCCGTTTCGGAAAGACTTGGCCGCAGAGGCACAACTCGCCGATTTCGATGGCTGGGACCAGCGGTGGCGGAGTGTGGGAGCTGAGGGTCGAGGACACAGAATCAGACGGCGAGACAACAGGGGAATGGACATTCCACAATCCACAGCTGGTGGGCCTTATCCAATCTCAGTCACGGCCCAGTGGTCATAATCCCTATATCCTAGTTGAGAAGATTGAGACCTGGATGGACGAAATGAGGGGATTGGTTGGTCGAGCTGGGCCGAAGGCTCGCAAGTATATGTGATGAAAGGACGACCAACCAAAAAGTTGGCACACCATAGGCACACATTTTGAAGCCTTGCTCTCAAGAAAGACTATAACGAAGCCGTTCCTCGAACCCAGACTCGATCATGGCGAATGAGTGAGTCAACCGCTGTAAAGGCTTGTGGTTATTGGGCGACCGCGGTCAATGTGTGTAAATCGAGGGCCGGAGCGTCCATTACGGGCAAGCTGGTGAGGACTTGGCAGCACGCCACGCACAAATGATGTTTGCTTACCACCGGAATCCTGAGCTTTCGTGGCGGCAAGTCCAGCTCCGATCTTGGGATATCCAATTCGTTTCCCGTGAAAGTCGTTAGCTATCCTCGTGAACACGCTCGCCAGAGCGTCATATTCGACCAGGGGCTTCTTACCGCGGTAGTGGAACTGTGTGTAGGCGTTTACGATCGTGATCTCGTGTCCGTTTCTTCGGACGGTGGCACTTTAGTATGAACCGAGTTTCACTCGGTCCCCTATGTTTGTCTCAAGATCGGCTTCATAGGCTTCGGGGAATGTCTCCTTAATACACTTCGCGATGCCAGTTCCCATTGTGCATTGGCAGTTGCAGCCGTGAACAATGACATCAAATTCGCTTCCAAAGCGAGCTTGAGGAGATCACCCTCAATGACTCTCACCAGGACAGTTTCGAACCCGGGTAATAGGGTCCTTGGCAATTGTCGGAAATCTAGGAAGAACGTTGGGCTGCCTACCGGACTTCCCTGGGTGGGTGCATTTTCGATGAGCAAGGTGGGTGACTTTTCGCTTGACACTGGCACCCCTAAACCTGTCAGTATCGGCTAGATGATAGCGTGCCCCCGAAACTGCCCAGCAAGACACCTGGCGGAGAAGACTATTATCGCCTTGCCTTGAAGACCCCGGCATGCCTGAATTTGAACTGTGGAGACAAGATGATAACGGAAACCGCTTTCTCATTTCCACCTTCACAAAGTTGGATGATGCGGAACGAGAACTTGGCACCGTCAAGAGCAAGGGGCATAAGCAACACTACTGGCTCGCCGCGAAAGAAGAGGCCGAAAGCGGTACGACTGATGCGGAACGAATACGCCTGCGGCCGGCGCTGTATGTAGGTAGTCTTGATTCGCGAGGTGGCGAACATTTGCTCTACGAGATCATCGCCAATTCCGTGGACCAGTTTCTTCAGGGACTGTCCACGGAGATAGTTGTGGAGCTAAACGGCCAGTCGTTCAAGGTACTAGACAATGGAGCAGGTCTCGAGCGCAGGGAAGCGGCGCGCTTTCTGACGAGGTTTCATGATTCGGCAACAGCCGATCAGCACGCTCCCCACATCCACATGAGTCCTACAGGCGTCGGCCTATGTGCCGTAAATGCGCTTGCGTCGGGTTTTTCGATGGAGAGTTTCGACAAGAGTGGCCGATGGAGACTGGACTGTTCCCGAGGCGAGTTGCAAGACTCAAAGAGTCCGACCATTTCTGATGGAACCCAGGTCCTTGTGGATCTGGACCCCCGAGTATTCGGAAAGCACGGGCCTAACCCTCACCGCGTCCGACGGGTTCTCTTTGATGCCGTACACTTATTTCCCAATCTGAAGATCCAGTTCAACGAAGAGAGTTTTTACGCGCCTGAAGGCCTCTTGGCCCTTGCGGAATTTGAGGCTCTTCAGAGGGAACTGTCAGCGCCCTCCGGAGATACCTGGAAGAGGTTTGGCCACCAGGCCGATAGCGACGAATTAGGTCTCAGCTTTGCCTGCTATGGGGACAGCCGGGAAGGTGAACCTTCTATTATCTCCTGGGTCAATGGAAGGCTGACCCCAGCACACGGGACTCACGTTGATGGCGCAATTGACGTGTTGTCAAAGCAAGAGTGGAAACCGTCTACAGTCCTCATCCACGTTTGGATGAAAGAGCCCGAGTACGCGGGGCCGACCATGGACAAACTGAGAGCGCCAAAAGTCCGGGATATAGTCAGCCGGCAGCTATCCGCCCCGATTGGCGATTTCCTGGCCGGCGCCTTGAGCTGAGGCTTGACCGTTCGACTTGAGCGACATCAAGGACTATCGTGACAGACGACCGGTGTGCAAGAGATGAAGAGCTTTACTGGTTAGGCTCCCACACCGCCTGCACCCGTCCCACCTCCCCCGAGGTCAAGCGTACCTTGATGCCGTGGGGATGGGCGGCGGATTTGGTGAGGAGCTCCCGGACCACGCCCTCGGTTAGGGTACCTGATGCCTGGTCCTTCTTTTGCACGATACGTACCCGAGAACCGGCCCTTATGTCTGCTCGTTTAGGTGGCACACGTTCCGGTACGCCGAGACAGTGGAGCGGTCCTCCAGAATCACGAGGCTTTGACAACTCCCCGACGGCAGGACTCCCCCCACGATTTCCCAATTTCTCAAAATGAAGATAATCCGACGCTGCACCTTGCTCCTCCTCACTCTCTTTCTCGCCGCCATGGCCCAGAATCTTCCTCAGACCGGTCGCACTTATCAGGCCAGGTCGGTGGACCTCAACGGTGACGGCAAGATGGAGAAGGTAGTGCTGGTGGCTTACGGCATCGATCACGAAATGCAAAGCTACTTCGGCCGCCTCAAAGTGCTCGATTCCGGAGGCAAGGTTCTGTGGGCCGCCCCAGCCGCCGCGCACGCCGACGAACCGTTCGCCTTCGGATCGTGGCCATACGGAGGGTCGGATCTCGAGTGGGTGGGAGATATCGACGGAGACGGCCGGGTGGAGCTCCTGTCACCCCTGCCGGTTTCAGACCTACGGCCTCCCACCTATCGACTCTTTCGCTGGAGCGGCACGGCATTCGTTCCAGTCGGCGTGAAGATGTTGCTCCAAGAGGGAGAAAATCTCTTCGTCTGGCGCGAGCCGATCGAGTGGGACGGAATGGAACCGATCACCTGGGTTTCCAAGGTAGAAGGAGAGCCGGGCGCCGTCACCGTCGAGGTGACCTCGTTCATCGAGGGTGGGGAGGTGCTGGGAGGGCAGGCGCTGGTCCAGGGGACGAAGGATGGGATGAAGGTCAGGCGATGGGTGCGGGAGCTGGGACCCCCAACATAGAACTTAAGATGCTTGTGAAACTTCGGCTTCATAAGGGCCTGGTTAAGACCCCTGAAGCTACGGATTATAAGACCAGTCTACCCGCTCAGGAAACGCTGCCTGGAACAGGCGCCGCGCGATCTTCTTCATCCCTGCCTTTGAATGAGTTCGGTAGTCTAGAAAAGAGTGAGCTTCATTCCATTCTACCGGGTCCCATCTGCCGGGAACCTCGTGAGTATGACAAAGAGAGTTCCAAAGCGAGATGACAGCAACGGCTTCGAAGCCCTGTCCGACGAAGGTCTCAAAGGTCTCTTGCGGCTTTGCCATATCAGCGCGGTCAACCGATAGCATCTGGTTGTCCTTTCTTGAAGGGCACAAGCACGCTGAGCTGACTCGACCCTCGTCTACCAGGTTATGGTGTGGCTGAACAACACGATGGAGCAGCAACTTTTCAGGCAGCAACTCGTAATCGATATCCTCAGAACTCAAGAAAGCCACTCTCCAAGCGTTCTTGCGGCCTCGGACCAATCCTTGGTTTCCAACTCGTCCTCAGCCCCGTCCTTGCGCAGAAAGAGCAATACTAAACTATCACCCTCTCTCGTTAAAGAGACTTCTCCTTCGGGAGTATCCCACTCAGCACTGACTGTGTCCTCATCGAGGAGGTAGAGAGCCGGATGTTCGCTGATATTTGGGTCAATGCTCTTAAACCAATTGCGCTGAAAGTTCTGCAGAGTTTTTAACGCCTCGGGGTTGGCCCGGTTTTTCTCCACCAGGAAAGGGATTCTCCATCGCAGGTCACGCTCGCCGACCGGTTCAATGGACTCGGGCTCGACTTTCGTGATGCGATTCCCTTCATAGGTGAACGTGCCCGAGACAAGCACCTTCAGATTTCGGTCAAAGCTTTCGTAACCTTGGAATGCCCTCAGCAGTGCCTCGGACCATTCTGAATCCCACGCCAAAGGGAGGTTTGAAATCGTCCATCCCTCAGGTGAGTAGAGTTCACATGCGCTCAACCGCTTACTGTGCATCGAGACAGCGAAGACACGCTCCTCGGTGCGGATATAGGAAGCGGAAAGCTGCTCCAGGATGCGACGTCGTCGCACCTGATCATACTTAACGGATCGCTGTTTCTTTTCCAGAATGATCGCCTCATCATCGGCTAGTGAGGAACCGAACTCCTTGATACACGCTGCGATGATCTTTCGGCTTGTTGGTTCCGGTGCGGCCGTCGAGCCCAAAGTCCGTGCGTTGTCATCCAGGAAGTCGAGGAAATCGTCTATGACCGGCTCCAAGGGATCGCCATCTTCGAAAAGCTGCCCCTGCTGGGGCGCTTGTCGTGTAAGGCAAGCTACTGCGGAACCTCTCTTCACTGCCGTCAGCGACAACTCCAGGGCCGCCTTGAATCCACGAGGCATCCGCTCGCGGCCAGGATGTTTGGAGAAGAACCGCTCTCGGTAGAGGGCTTCCACCGCTCGCTGAAGCGATCTGAGTTCGGCCAGGTAGGTGAGCGGAATCGAAGCCGTAGCAAAGCGACCGCCTTCGTATCGCAGCCTCAGGAATGTGTTGTCCGCTGAATCCACCTTTCTTTCGTTTGTCATCCAAACATCCCTAACCTGCCCCACTTTTAAGCTACGGTGGAGAGCACCTACACCGGTTCGGAGAATCTCACCATAGGCACGTTCGGGGTCAACGTTCCCAGCCTCAGCGGGCTGGTTCTGCAAGGAAACGCCAGGGGTCAATCGACCGGGGTCATGCCGGACCTACCTCGAAACTCCACAGCCACCATCGCAGATGGCGTTGCATGGAAAATTTTCCAGTCCGGTGCCAGCAAACGACGATGAAGCGCAGGTCGACCCTCACGCTGCGCCGCCCACCGAGAAACCACCACTCGAACAGAGCGACCAACGTACCACCTTGGGCGTCACTACTCTCGACTGTATCCGCGACGCTAGGATCAAAACCATCGTTTCCCAGTGGCCCTCCTGGAAGGGAACGTTCCAAGCTTTCTACCAAACCATGTCCCCGCAGTTTGCTATCCCGTACAGCCCAACGTTCATTGGAAATATTTTGCAAGCGATGGGCCTACGTGACCGTAAGCCTAGAATCTCGAAGGAAGCTCCTTGGTCGAGGGATACCTTCAGAACTCTTTTCCCCGGTGCCCAATGGCTCGGTGATGGAACCGACCTTGCCGTCTACTGGAACGGCCAACGCTACGTCTTTAACATCGAAGCGCTTCTCGACACGGCATCGAATGCCGTGGTCGGCTTCGCCGTGACCGATACCGAGAACGCCCAAGCACTTCGCCAGGCCTTTGAGGCAAGTCACGAGACCACTCTGGGCGTGGTACCGTGGGTGACAACTCTGGACAACAAAGCCTGTAACATCTGTGATGCCGCGGTGGACGCTCTCGATGGGACCGTCATTCTTTATGGCACTCCCGGACGCGGGCAGTCCAAAGCGGCTTTAGAGGGTGCCTTTGGTCTGTTCGCGCAGGCGATGCCAACTCTAGACATCAGCGGTGGCTCCGATAAGGAGATGGCTCGCTCGGCCCTTCAAACGATACTCACAGCCTGGTATCGTGGCCGTAACGGCCGACCTCGCAAGCGTTTCAAGGGGCGAACCCCCGCTCAAGTCTTCTTCGAAGATGGGCCCACACCAGATCAGGTCACCGAACTCAAGCAGTGGCTCGAGGAGCTCTTACGGCGGCAAGACGCTATCCGGCTTACCCGCAAGGCACGCCTGGACCCCGTACGGATCGGGCTGCTAAAGAAAGGCTTGGCCGAGCTAGGCATACCCGACCCTGATGATCGTCTTGCCAAGGGGTTGGCTCGCTTTAGCCGAGACAGCATTATCCAGGGTCTGGCGGCTTTCCAGGCCAGACGTGACCAAGAGACCTTGCCCCAAGAGCCCCACCTTGATGGCGCCTATCTTGGCGGGATCATCTCCAACAAGCACACTCTGTTAGAGTTGGAACGACTCGAGGTACACTTGATGAAACAGCGCCTCCGAGCGCGCGACCTCAGCCTTGAGCCGTTACTGGCCGCCGCCGACAAGCTGCGAGTCAAGCATTCGTTGGACGATCCCGCAAAAGGGGAGTTGGTGAAAGACTTCCTCGGACACGCCCTGGCCGCGCCGTACATAATAGACTTTCTCTTCTGGACGAAGACTACTACTGACGCCTTCCTTTCCTTGCCAGAAACCCAGAGAGAAGCTCTCTACAAACCCATGGTCCGACGTGTGATGGCAGCCTCCAAAGTTAACCGGGATCGTCGCGCTGACCTCATCGACCGTTTGGCCGCCTGCCTGGCGCTTTCCACCGTCTCCGCCGCCGCCTAGCCACAGCCTCAACATCATCTCGAGGTCACTCAGAACTACAACTTTTCTGGCACCTCGCTCCACCTTGCCTGGTCGGAATCCACAGCTAAAGTGTAAGACACCTGACCTGCCCCGCTAGTCTGCCTTCTTACGAAACCAGGCTGCTACCAAATTCCGGTAATTTCCGTCTGGTAGATGGTTGACAACCGCAATTATGCACCGGTTTTCAGGTGACAGTATTGATCGAACGGATCGATCTGAGGTATCCACATGGCGGGATACAAGCTTGCGTCATCTCCCCCATGTGGGGGAGTTCTCGTCCCCCACAACCTCTATGCAAAGACGGCGCTTTCGTGGGACGCACCGTCGGTTAATTTGATGATAGAATCTTGAGGTGGCGGGTCGACGATCAAAATATATTATTGTTTTGTTCGTGCTCACGGTTGTGGGCACAGTTCTCTACATCGGCAAGACCAGGAGCGCCCCCGTTCCCTCCTTTTACTCCGGTGTCGTGGAAGCCACCGAGCACAAACTAGCCTTCGAACGCGGGGGGACGCTGGCTTCACTCGAGGTCGACGAGGGCGAGCACGTGCAACGCGGACAGCTTCTTGCTCGCTTAGATACCTCCGAACTTCAAGCTCATCTCCAAGCGGCCGAGGCGGTGCAAGCCGCCGCCCGTGCGGAACTCCAAAAGCTTAAGACCGGCCCTCGCCCCCAGGAGATCGAAACCGTACGAGCGCGACTCGACAAGGCCGGTGCCGAGTTGGAGCGGCTTCAGAACGGACCTACCTCTGAGCAACTAGATCAAGCCGGTGCTCAGATGGAACTGCAACGAGAAAACTATCAGAAATTAGAACACGGTTTTCGCGCCGAAGATATTGCAGCTGCCCAAGCCCAACGAGAGGCGGCCCAATTCGAGCTCGAAACCGCTAAGGCAGATGCTCAACGTTTTCAAGCCCTCCATCAAGCCGGGGCCGTTCCCTCCCAACGTTTAGACCAGGCACAAAACCGACTGGAAGCTGCTCGAGGCAAAGCGCTGGCAGCCCAAGAAAACCTGAACAAACTGGAGTCCGGCTATCTGCCCGAGGACCGCCGAGCCGCCTACCAGGGCTACCAAGCAGCCAAGGCCGGTTATGAAGAACTGGCCACAGGAACGCGTCCTGAAGTGATCGCGGCGGCTCAGTCCGAAGTGACTTACTGGCGTCAACAACTCTCACTCATCCAAGAGGGAGCACGCTCGGAGGATATCGCAGCGGCGGCGGCCCGGCTTAAAAAAACGACTGCCGAAATTCAATCCTTAGAAGTACAGTTAGGCAAGTCCAAACTTTATTCACCGGTTGACGGAGTGATCACCTCGCGTCCTTTTGAAAGCGGCGAGATGGTCTCCCCCGGACCGGCTGTGTTCACCATCTCCGAACTCCACAGACCGTGGGTGGCCGTATTCGTACCGGAAACAGAACTCGCTCAGGTCCAGCTCGGTTCCTCTTGTCATGTCATGATCGACTCACTCCCTAATCAGCTTATCCATGGTCGGGTCAGTTGGATCTCTGAGAACGCCGAATTCACGCCGCGCTTCATCCAAACCGAACGACAGCGAGTCGACCTGGTCTTTCGGGTGAAGGTGCAAGTAGAGAATCCGGACCTCGTTTTGAAGCCGGGAATGCCGGCCGACGTCAGGGTACTGCAGGATTCTACCGATGAGTGACCCGGTAGTCGCCATCACCGACCTGGTCAAAGTGTTCGCCGGCAAAACGCGTGCCTTAGACGGTCTCGATCTTAGTCTTGAAGCGGGCGAACTGTTTGGTTTGGTAGGTCCAGACGGGGCTGGCAAAACCACTTTGTTAAGAATCTTGGCCGGTGTCTTGGAATTCGATGAGGGCGAGGTTCGCTTGTTTGGTCGACCGCTGAATCAAAAAGGTTTCCTTCCGGGAATCGGCTACATCCCCCAACGCTTCAGTCTCTACAGCGACTTGAGTGTGCAAGAAAATCTGAATTTTTTCGCCGGTGTGTATCCCCCACCCCAAAAGGGAAGACGTTCGGTGGAAGAGCTGCTAGAGTTTATCGGGTTGGCTCCGTTTCGTCATCGGTTGGCGGGCGCGCTCTCCGGCGGAATGAAGCAAAAGTTAGCCTTGCTGTGCAGCTTAGTCCCAAGTCCTCAACTGTTACTGATGGACGAACCCACGGTGGGAGTCGACCCGGTGTCTCGCCGTGAGTTTTGGAGCCTGGTCTTCGAATTGCAAAAAGAAGGGGTCACGGTACTAGCCTCCACTCCCTACATGGACGAAGCCGAACAGTTCGACCGCGTAGCCCTCTTGAATCAAGGCCGCTTTCTCCGCATCGGTACCACCGAAGAGATCAAACAGTCGGTGCCCGGGCATCTCGTTCGCATTCATTGCGACCAGCCGTTACTCGCCCGCCAACTTCTCAAAGGTGAGCCCGGCATCGAGGAGGTGGAGCTGTTCGGCGAGTATGTGCATGTTTTCGTACCCTCTCTAGAAGACGGTCTTTTGCGGAGACTGGAGTTCATTCTTGGTGAAGGCGGAGTGGCCACCAGCGAAATGGAAATCTCACCGTTTTCCATCGAGGATGTGTTCTTGAAGATCGCAAGCCTAGCGAGTGCAGCATGAAAAAGCTCTCCGTGGATGTTCAGGAATTGACCAAGAAGTTTGGCGACTTCACCGCCGTGGATCGGGTGAGCTTTCGCATCCCCCAGGGTTCCATCTTCGGCTTCCTGGGGGCCAACGGAGCGGGCAAATCCACCACCATTCGAATGCTCTTGGGCATCACCCCGGTGACCTCGGGTGAGGGTCAGGTGTTGGGGCGAGATATCCGAACTCAGGCCCAAGACATCCGCTCACGAGTGGGTTACATGGCCCAGAAATTCAGTCTTTACGAAGATCTGACGGTGGCCGAGAACCTGAACTTTTTCGCCGGGCTTTTCGGATTGCAAGGTCAGAGCAAACGAAAGCGCATCGATCACCTGACTGAGTTAACCCGCCTCCAAGGTACGGAAAAAGAGTTCGCCATGGACTTGCCCGGAGGAGTTCGACAGAGACTAGCTCTGGCCGTGGCCCTGGTCCACGATCCTGATATCATCTTCTTAGACGAACCCACCGGGGCCGTCGACCCCGCTTTGCGACGCTACTTTTGGGAGCTGATCGTGGATCTCTCGGTGGCCGGCAAGACCGTCATGGTGACCAGCCACTACATGGATGAAGTGGAGCGGTGTGACAACATCTGTTTCATCCATACGGGCCGACTGATCGCGCAAGGTAGCCCCAGCGAGTTGAAGTCGAGCTCCTTGAGTGGTCAAGCCATGGAAGTTCTCTCCAAACGCCGGCCACAGATGATCGATTGGCTGGCTCATCAAGAAGGGGTCAACAACCCCACGCCTGCCGGAACCTCAGTGAGGTTCTTGTTCGATGGTTCTCCGGCTCAACTTGAACATCTGACTCAAAAGTTCTCCGAAATGGCTGGTCCGGGAGAAGAACTCAAACCCACTCGACCCACCCTAGAAGATGTTTTCATCTCCCTGGTGGCCGATCAGCGGGCGGCCGCGCCCTCATGCTAAGACGGCTGTCCGCCCTCATCCGAAAGGAGTTCATCCAGATGCGGCGTGACCGCTTGACTCTGGCTATGATGCTCCTACTGCCCCTCATTCAGTTGGCCGTATTTGGCTTTGCCATCAACACCGATGTCAAACATGTGCCCATGGCGGTGCTCGATCGCTCGAACTCCACCGAAAGTCGGCGTTTGATACAAGGGTTCACCAACTCAGAATATTTTGAAGTGAAGTACCACCCCGCCAAAGTGGCGGACATGACCGGCCTTATCGATGCAGGATATGCTAAGGTCGGCTTGGTCATCGATGCGGATTTCAGCTCCGACATGAAACGAGGAGTACCAGCGCATGCTCAAGTCTTAGTCGATGCCAGCGATCCCATCATCGCCGCCTCTGCTCTCTCCAACACTCAAGGGATCGCCTATGCTCAAAGTCTACCGATCTTATACCAAAATCTTCGCCCCGGGACATCTTACAACCGAGCAACCCTGCCGGTGAATCTAGAGGTGCGGAGTTGGTACAACCCCGACCTGGTGACGGCTTTCTATATCGTTCCCGGCCTCATCGGGGTCCTCTTAACTATGACCATGATGATGATCACTTCTATGGCCATCGTCAAAGAGCGAGAACGAGGAACCTTAGAGCAACTTCTTACCACCCCCATCCAACCTATGGAGTTGATGATCGGAAAAATGGTTCCCTATGCCGCAGTGGGGTTCTTGCAGGTCACCATCGCCTTGGTGGTGGGGATCGTGATCTTCAAAATACCCATACGGGGCAGTCTCTTAGCACTCTACGGATTGTCTTTCTTTTTCATCGTCTGTTACCTCGCTCTAGGCCTTTTGATCTCCACTTTGACCCGCACTCAGCAACAGGCCATGCAGCTCTCCTTTTTCATTTTTCTGCCCACCATTCTCCTCTCAGGTTTTATGTTTCCCCGAGCCGGTATGCCGGTAGCGGCGCAGATTCTAGGGCTTGCTATGCCCTTAACCTATTTTATGGAAGTCTTGCGCGGAATTCTGCTCAAAGGTGTCAGCGTGACCCTATTGTGGCGCTGGATCCTACCTATGATCGGCCTTATGATCATGTTTATGACCTTGAGCGTCGTGCGTTTTAAGAAGCAGTCGGATTGATGAAATTCTCACCGCTTGAAAGGAGGTCGCTCACCGGTCCGAAACCCGATCATGTGCCGATTCGAATCTTACTTGTCGACGATCATGCCATCGTTCGTGAGGGCCTACGACTGCTGTTAAAATTCGATCGAGACTTAGAAGTCGTAGGCGAAGCCAGCAACGGTCGAGAAGCCATAACTCAAGCGCGCGTCCTGCTCCCTGACGTGGTGCTGATGGACCTTTTGATGCCGGTGATGGACGGCATCACCGCTACGGCCAAAATTCGAGAAGAACTCCCTACTGTAGAGGTGGTCGCTCTCACGAGTGTCTTAGAAGATGCCTCGGTCACCGGTGCCGTTCGGGCAGGTGCCATCGGGTATCTACTCAAAGACACGGACGGGAATGAGCTGCGGCGAGCCATCAAAGCAGCCGCGGCCGGTCAAGTGCAACTGTCGCCGGAAGCGGCTCGTCGCTTGATGAATGAAGTGCAAAGCCCCAAAGAGCACGCCGACCTCACGGAACGAGAACTTGAAGTGTTGCGCCATCTAGCTCAAGGGTTCACCAATCGTGAGATCGCCGAACAGCTAGTCATCGGCCCGGAAACGGTGAAAACCCATGTGAGTCGCATCTTGAGCAAACTCGACACTCGCAGTCGTACCGAGGCGGCCCTTTACGCTTGGAGGGAAGGACTGGTCAAAGCGCCGTGATCGATATCGAAGAATTGGGAGTCGACTTCTTTCGGCAACTGGCAGGTCAGACCCCGGCCGGGATCTGCATCGTAGATCGCCAGGACAACTATCTGTTCGTCAATCAGGCTTTCGAAGATATCACGGGACTCCAAGCCGAAGAGTTAACGTCTCTTCCATTCTTCTGTTTCTTCCACCCAATCCAAAAAGAGCAAGCCCGTAGCGAGATGGCAAGAGCCGAATCTCAAGGACCTCGACAGTGGAAAACTCGAATCGTCAAGCCGTCAGGTGAGCAACGAGATGTCAATGCCATAACCATCGATGTGAGGGCGGCCGGAGAAAAGGCGACGACGCTTCTTTTGTTCGATGTGACCGACACGCTGCGCTTAGCCCTCAAGGTCTCTACCCTCAACGCTTTCGCTCTGTCCTTATCGACCTCCGGCTCCATTCAGGATCTCCTCGATCAACTCTCCAACCGCCTAGTGGAATCCACCGAAGCCACTTCTAGCATCGTGCTATTATTGGAGCCCTCACCTTCTAGAATCATCTCCGCCGGCAGCTGCGGGATCCCGGATCCTCAGAAGATTTGGGCTCTGACCGCCGACGATCCGGTCCTAACCGTCTTTGAGTCCGGCGAGGCCAAAGTCCTCAACCATCTCCATAACGCCTGTGAATCCGGCCAGTTGTTAAAAAGTCTGGCCCCCTCTTTGCGCTGGAAGTCGGCCATTTTGGTACCCCTACGCACCAGCGGAAGAACTTTGGGGGTGACGATCTGTGCTTATCGCGCAGATCGAGAACCCGATGCGGCGGAAGTCACCTTCGTGAACACCCTAGTGGGCTTGGCGGCGGTGGCCGTGGATCACGCAAGGTTGGTGGCGCTGGCTCAAGAGCAGGCCGTGAGTCAAGAGCGAACACGCTTGGGGCGAGAGCTTCACGACTCCGTATCTCAAACCTTATACGGAATCGGACTGGGAGCCCAATCCGCACTGGAGGCCTTGAATAGTGATCCCGCCGAAGCGGCTGAATCCATCGGTTATATTTTGAAACTTGCTTCCGGTGGTCTCACCGAAATGCGCGCTTTGCTCTACAAACTTCGCCCCGAATCGCTGGCTGTCGAAGGGTTGGTAGAAGCCCTCCGTAAGCATGTCAGTTCCTTGGCTGAGCGTCACAAAATCGCACTTCAACTCCACTTGGGGGAAGAGCCTAACATAGACTTGACCAGCAAACATGCCGTCTACCGAGTGGCTATGGAAGCGGTTCACAATGCGATAAAACATGCCCAAGCTGGTTGTCTAAGCATCTCGCTCCGGCAGCAAGCTCGCTCTTTGAGCTTAACCATCAAAGACGACGGCCACGGATTCGACCCTGAAAAAAACTATTCCGGGCACCACGGCCTGGACTCCATGCAGGAGAGAATTTTGTCCTTAGGGGGAAATCTTACCCTCCAAAGCCAGTTGGATGTCGGCACCACGGTGCGGGCAACCATACCCATTCCAGAGCCCGCCAAAAACGGGCAGAATATGAGGAAACCATGATACGAATTTTGTCCAACTGGGCCGTCGCCCTAATTCTGCTAACCGCCGCCGGTTGCAACCAATCACCGACCACTATGAACCCGCCGACCACGACATCGACACCGGTCGCCCACAGTTCACCAACGGATGTGAACCAAGATTGGAGACAAGCGATGTCGCTCGATGAGGGTAAGAAGTGGGAAGCGAACCCCGAGACCACCACAGGCGTGGAAAAGATGCTTGACATCATAGAGAAAGCTGAAGCCAAACCTTCGGAAATCGAAGCCAAGGCCGTTCACGCCGAACTGTCCGCCGCTCTCCAGGAACTCGTTCAAAAGTGCACCATGACCGGCCCTGCTCATGACCAACTCCACCACTATCTCACACCCTTGATGGCAAAGCTTGAAGAATTGGAGAAGGAAACATCGGCTGAAGCTGCCGCCGTCACTCTGGCTGACCTCAGAAGTCAACTCCGAGGTTACGGAGAGTATTTCGAGTGATCGATACCCACAAGATGGTGACCCGCTTCATCGCGGTGTTCGCCATCATGTTTGGTGCTGTCACGGTCACAGCCGGTGGGTCCGCCCTGTTCTTAAAATCCGCCCAAGAGATGGCCGGAAACGCCGTCCCCTTCGTCCTCTGGTTCAATTTTTTGGCCGGTTTCTTCTATCTCCTAGCGGGTGTGGGAATCTGGAGCCGACAAAGATGGGCGGCCCAACTTTCTGTCATGATCGGCGGCCTGACGGTTCTGGTCTTTGGGGCCTTCGGGATTCACATCTTTACGGGCGGCCTTTATGAGCCTCGCACGGTGGCGGCCATGAGTCTACGTTCGTTGGTTTGGCTGGGTATCGCCTATCAGCAAAGAGCGCTTCTGAAGTGGGTTCCTTAACTTACTCTTAACCTAGTCATCACCTCGACTTTACTCAGCACAGCATCCCTTTCGCTAAACTGAAGTTGTCGGCGCGAACCTGCGAACGACCGACTCAAAAAGCTCGTAAGGGCGGACCAAACGAAAGAAGAATCATCATGCCAAAAGCGCTGAGCTCTCAATTACAACCGGCTTCCATCGGCCTAGCCTTGGCCGTCCTCACCATCCTTTTGGGTCAATTCTTGGGCATACTTTTCGGCCTCAATGAGGACATTATCAAGGATCATCTGGAGGCCTCTGCGATCCAAGTCCGCGAGACCGCTTACCAGGGTGACCAGGCCGCCATGGACAAAGTGCTGGGCAAATCTTGGTCCTACATGAAGCGCGCCCACCTCCACGCCGGCAGCATGGGAACGACGGCTACCCTGCTGATCATAGTGGTAAGTCTGTTGGGGGTCTCTCGGCTGACCACTCAGCTTACCAGTCTCGCTCTGGGAGGCGGTGGACTAGGCTACTCTCTTTTTTGGATGTGGGCCGGCTTTCGGGCACCGGGGATGGGCGGCACGGGGGCGGCCAAGGAATCTCTCCGACTGCTGGCCATGCCGACTTCCGGATCTTTCGTACTAGCCTCCGTGGCGGTGCTCGTGTTAGTCGTGATGGCTAGCCTCAAACCCGGTCCGAAAGCACCTGAAAAATCGTGGCCGGATGGTAAAGAGTGAGCGTGAGCCCAGCTTACCCGGACAGATGAACTCGCATATGATCGAGATCATAAACGAACCCTCCTCTACCCCATATTATAAAACAGCAACAAGACTTCACTCGATCTCAAAAGCTAGGATGGAACTCATTGTACAAGCATAAGTCAGGTACCCCCGGCAAAGCCGGGGGCTTGAAATAGCGTGAACCGCTCAAAGCGGTTGTTTCAATGAGCCACTCTAGCGGCTCTAACTTACGATAGTGGTATTCGGACGACTACGGACCC
>JBAYRN010000063.1:0-31409 GCA_041676625.1 Vulcanimicrobiota bacterium | reverse complement strand
GCAGCTCGGTCGATCTTGAACGACTGATTGCGGGGCAGTTCGCCGAGCCCGATATAGTGATGGGGAAGCCAGGGTTCTGGTAGTTGGTCAGAGAGTGCTGACCGCAGGAGCTCCTCTTCGGCTTCTCGGTCTCCTCTGCTCTCCCAGTACAGGATCACCCGCTTGCTCCAAACCTCACAGGCCACGCTGGTATGGAGCAGCGCGCGGGCCCGATGCTCCACCTCCTCGGGTTCAAAGCGCTGCCCATAGAGTTGGACCTGGCGGTCTTTGCGACCCCGAAAGCACAGACCGTAGCGGGGGTGCGCCTGGCCCACCAGATCCCCCGTGCGATACCAGCGCTCTCCCCTGAGCGAGTAGAACGACGAACTCTGAGAAGGGCTCTCCCCCAGATAGCCCAGCCCCACCGTGGGACCGCCGATCAAAAGTTCATCCTCCTCGACCCGATATCTGACCCCTGGCAGAGGGAGGCCCAGGTACGGCTGGTCCCAGTCCTCTCCAACTTCCACCAGGCTGCTGCAAACGGTCGTCTCGCTGGGCCCATAGACGCACAAAACGCGATGGCTCCGCGACCATTGCCGGAGCACCTCCGGGGGAGAGGCCTCCCCACCCACCACCAGGGTGTGCAGCGAGGGGGTCAGGTCGGAGGGCCGGAAGACCTCCAGCAGGGCCGGGGGAATATCCAGGTGGGTGATGTCTTCGAAGCGATCCGGTCTTCCGCTCTCCCCACACACCAGCGTGGCCCCAGCACAGAGCGCCGTGCCGAGGTCGGAGAGGCTGGCGTCAAAGCCGGGGGAGAGCATCCACCCAACCCGAGAGTTTGAGTCGATGCCAAAAGCCTGGATCTGGCTATTCAGAACCCGGTATAGACTCCCGCAGCCGACTTGAATGACTTTGGGCCGTCCGCTGGATCCCGAGGTGGTGACGAGATATTCGGCCTGGGGCGGGGGGGTTGGAAGACTCCGAAGTTCTTCCACTCGCCCCGGCGGTGTGGCCGGGTCCAGCAGCAGAGGAAACCTACCGCAATACCAGGCCGCCAAAAGTTTCACCACCAGCCGACAAGAGCGCGGCTCCTGGATCGTGACGATTCCTCGGGGAAGATCCCGAGAGCAAAGTAACGCCTCTTCCCACAGTTCTCGGTAGGTCAACGCCTCCTCGGAATCAGAAACAGCGAGATTTTCCGGGTACCGCTCAACCACCGCTTCGATCGCCTCGATCACTCGCAAAGGCGATAGTCTCCAAGGACCAGTCCGTGGCTCCGGTTGTCCCGATCCGGTGCACCTCGCTTCTGTTGAAGGTGCTGTTCGAAAAAGAACCGGCAGTCCAGGGAAAAGCGAACTTTACCACTGAGATTCGGCAACGTTTGGTGGAGATGGGCCGCTGAAAAGAGAAGAACTTCTCCGGGTCTCATGGAGACATCATGAACCCGCCCCCCGGGCTCCTTTGTAGCCCTGGGGTATACCTGCGTATGGACCGGCTCCAGGCATCCGAAGCCTCTAAAATGCCCAGATTGGAATCGGGCCGAGTCGTTTTCTATTTCCGACTCAAAGTCATCGAGATAAAAGCGAAAACTGTTGCTCGGGTCTACCTTTTGGAGAGGAAGCCACAGGTTGATCTGGCAGGAGGGGTTGCCGTACCAGGTGTCCCGGTGAGCATAAAACACCGCTTCTGCCTGGGGGTTGTCCTGCAGACCCGGACTCACGGCGCGCAACCTCAGGTCGTCGAGCATGAGTCCGGGTCCGCTGAACCCCAACTCTTTGATCAATCCCTCGGTAAGGGAACGAAACCCTGGCTCCCGCACAGTCTTTCGAGCCCGCTCCAGACAAGTTTTCAAATCGAAGGCCGAGAGCTTTTCGGGAGTGGCTCCGAAAAAGTGCTGAACGCACTGCTGAGCCTGCTCCAGAAGAGCAAAGCCCGCAGGACCATATTCTCGGGTGAGCAAGGCCCCGGAGAAGAGGCTCTGAAGGCTCCGTTCAGACCTTAAGTATTGTTTCATGAGATAGGCGAATCCTGAGGAATTCTTTCACCCATTCCGGCTCCATCCTTTTGCAAACCAGTTTCGTAGGCTTTCTCAGCTCCACTATCCCGACGAAAGGCGCAAAGGCTCCAGAGGCCGAAACCTGGGTCGTGAATGATCTATCTCAACTCTTAGCCCTGTTGCGCAAACTGACCCACACCGACGGTGACGAATCTTTGGAAGAGAGTCGCTGGCTGCGCCGATTGGTCAGTGAACTTCCTCCGGAGACTGACATGGACCAGGATTTTGATCCCGAAAAGCTCAAAAATCTGGTGGAAAGTCAAGGAGATGCCGAAGAGCTGCTCCGAGTGATGCTCACTCTCAGCCTCGCCGATGGCGAGACCTCTGTCAACGAGTGGGAGTTGATCCGCCAGACCGCAGCATTGCTGGGGTACCCGGATGAAAGTTTGGAGACTTTACGGTCCGAGACCGTGCTACTCAAAGACCCCTACTGAAGTGCCTGGTCTTAATTTGATCTTCAGGCTGTCTTCAGCTTCGTGTGCCATAATGATAGGTGAGGAGGCCTGTCTTTATGGTTCGAAAGGTTATCGGATTAACAGCTATACTGGTCCTCCTGATCGTGTCCGGTGCCACGGCTCAGAACTATGAGCTTGATTGGAGCGATGTAAATACGATCACCCGACAATCGGATGCCTACACCCTGGAGTGGGGTAATACCGAAGATGTCGTCTCTCTGAATCTTCAGACCAATGATATCGAACCCGCCGAGGAGAAGTTGCCTCCGGCCTTTCCGGCTCCGGTGCCCACCCCTGAAGCGCCCCCTTCGACACTCAGTACTCCACCATCCCACTTGCAGCTTTCGGTCCCCCAGTTCTACGACTACGGCCGTTATCGAGTGGTGGACCGGGTAGAAGTCACCATTTATCGGCAGGGCGGTGGTATCCATTATCAGACCTTCTATAATAGTGGGGCACTTAGAGACTACACCGTCTACCTCAAGGGCCTGAATGCAGGGGACCGTTACAAAGCGTTTCTGGTCTGGGGCGATGGCTCTAACCGAACACTCGAAGGTAGCGTACAAGGGTCAGGCTGGCGAACCGTTTACGTCGATCAGCCCAATCCCCTGGCCTACAAGGTCTGGCCTTCGCGATAAAGATCTTCTGGGTTTAAGAAGCCCTGCTCTCCAATTTATCCACGCGAACCTTCAAGAGATCGATCTGCTCGGTATTTGCATTGATGGCCTCACTAAAAGCGCGCAGGTCAGAACGCATATCCTCCATGGAAAGCTCCACTAAGGTGAGCCTTCGTTCGAGCCCATCCATACGGGCATCCAGTCGGTTGAACCCGTCTCTGGTGGCTTCAAACAACTCGTACAAGTCTTCCTTGGTCGCAAACGCTTTCAGGTCGTCCTTGGTGGCAAAGTCCTTCAGGTCGTCCTTGGTGGCAAAGCCCTTCAGGTCGTCCTTGGTGGCAAAGTCCTTCAGGTCGTCCTTGGTGGCAAAGCCCTTCAGGTCGTCCTTGGTGGCAAAGCCCTTCAGCTCTTCCTTGATCTCCTTCAGATCATCTTTGGTGGCAAACGCCTTCAGGTCGTCCTTGGTGGCAAACGCCATTAGGTCGTCCTTGGTGGCAAAGCCCTTCAGGTCTTCCTTGATCTCCCGCAGGTCCTCCTTGGTGGCGAAGACGCGGGGAAGATCTTCTAGTTGTTTGTGAATTAACTCGAGGTATTGAAAAATTCTACTTTCCATCTAGCTTCCTTCGCGGGTGAGAGATCGGTTCCCCGGTACACCATGTTAAACTTTTTTTCGCTTCTTTTTCTTCGGCTTAGCTGGTTCATTTTCGGGGGGTAGAGAAATCTCTATCTCTACACAGTAGGAGCACTTATGCCCGGCGTCGGCCAACGGCCTGCCGCAGTTCTCGCAAAATTTTGAGATAGGCCCTTCGGGATCCTGAGGCGGTTGATGGTCGGCCAGGATCGCCTGCATCGCGGCCTCCAACTCTGGCGGAGCGTGTCCACTCTCTAGCAGATGCCTGATGAGCGCGCGATTCAAAAGCAAACTCCCGCTAAGATCTTGGGAGAGCCGGTTGATTTCGGCGTGCAGGTAAGCGATCTCATGGCGATTTGCCATAACCTGTTCAGCCATGGAGTCGAAGTGCTGGGAGTATCGCGCTCGAACCTGGGCATCACCCCGTTCGCGCCATCGGCTATCGAAAAGCCGGCCAAAAAGTTCCATGGAGCGGCTTTCCATTAGGGAAAGCCCAAGTCCCCCCGTTTAGGACCAGATCCTTATGCTTGGTTGGGTTCAGCGGGCGGCTCGGCTGCCTTCTGTTCGGGGGTCAACGCTTTATCAAGAAAACCCATTCCCACGCTACCGATGAGGAGTTTACCCCACTTGCGTCCTCCCTCGGATTGCACCGCTTCAACTGCCCTGGCCTTGCCCTCCTGGGCATACTCGGAAATACTCTTTTGGGGAACTGTCGGTTGCTCGACTTCGGTTTTCGCAGGCTCCTTGGTGCTTCCCACCAACTTCTTGAAGAACCCGCCGGCCTGGTCGAGGAGACCGGCACCGGTGTTTTGAGAATTCCAGCCGGCCGCCGCAGGCGGCGCGGATGGGGCGGGAGCGGCAGCAGGAGGGGTGAAGTCTTGAAGCTGTTGGACGAAATCCGGTACCAACTGCGGGGCTTCGAGCATGCTGATGGTGCCGTTACTCAGGTTTTCCACGACGTGCAGTTGTCCCTGACCGTTGGGGGCTGGAGCCGAGTAAGCCAAAGTATCGCCCTGATGCTGATAGGTCATGGTCCATTGGTTTCCGTCGGCCAGTTGAGCGTGAACCTCGGCCTTCTCCATCTGCCCGCTCTGATCACGATGGACCGAACCGGTAGCCAGGGCGTCAAATTTGTGCTGGGATTGAGGGTGCGCTTCGGGAAGCGGGACCGCGCCCCGGATATCCACGTTATCACCGTTGGCGGGATCATCGACTCCGGGAACGTTGTTCAGGGCCGCTAGGCGATGGCTGGTGTCCCACACCTTCTGCTTGAGCTGCTGAGAAGTTTGGTAAGCGGCTTTCTGCTGAGCGGTGAGTTGCTGATTCGGACCGAAGCTGATGACTGACATGTGGGACTCCTAAATTTCTCTTACCATCACTTTAGGGGCCAGGGCTTAAAGAAGCATGAAACTCCTCTGCAGGAAATAGCTGGATAGGACCCAGAGAAGAGCGGGCTCCCAGGACAGCCTCTCGGCTCCTTGCAAGGTCTTCACCTGGCTTAGGGTTCGACGGGCTGCTTTACGGTCCAGGAAAGGATGGTCTTCCTCTTCGACTCGAGCGTGTAAAGCATCGAGCAAACCCTGCCCCAGCGCCGGAGACATGAAAGGGTGTTTTCCACTCCTCAAAATGTCTTCAGTGACCAGCCCGCTCAATGCACTCCGGAGCAAGCTCTTATCGCAATCAGGGGGTAGCATCCCGATTTCCCAGAGATGGTGGTCCAGGTAGGGCGGACGACCTTCCACCGAATGAGCCATCTCCGTTGCGTCTCCCAGCACTTCCAGGATGTAGCTCACCAGGGCGGTCTGAATCCAGGCTTGCCGAGCGTTCTCTAGCGGAGACTCGGCAAGGCTCGACTCCGCCATCTTCTCGAAAGCGGCCTGAGCCTGGTGGGGCAATCCCAGGAGTTGGCAGATCCGCCGGCCCAGAGCCCACTTGGAGTGAAAAAATGCGGGAAGTTCTCGGGCCAGCGGTGAGCTTTCCAAGGTGGTCAAGATCCCCAGCCCGGCGCTGTCGGTCAGGGGATTCACCTCTTGCCCAAAGTATGGGGCGAAATGGCGGTAACCAAAGAGCAGTTCATCGGCCCCCTCACCGGTCAAAAGAACCTGCCGACCGTCGGCAGAAACCGCCTCGGCGAGTTTCAACTTGGCCACTAGATGGCCGTTGACGCAGAGGCCTTCGGTCAACCGGACCGCCTCGGGCAAACCTCGAAGAATGTCCTTAGGACTAAGGGAGACGAGGTGATGGGACAAGCCGCTCAAACCGGCCTGCCGGCTCGCCTTAGCCCCCTCAGAGTAGGTCCCACCCCCGGTAAAATCTACTGTGAACGCCTTCACATCCTCCCCCGTCTCGGCAGCCAGGGCCGCCACCCCCGCGCTGTCGACCCCTCCGCTCAGCAGAACCGCCGAAGGCGCCCCTCGACGCACCCTCAAGGCCACGCTTTCTCGAAGCTTGACCAGAAGATCGTCCGGTGTCACCGTGGCGATGGCTGGAGGTATTTGCCAGTAACGGTGGATCCTGGGCCCAGGAAGGGAGAGAACGTGAGCCGGTGGGACGGTTCGAATTCCCGCAAACAAGGAGTGGCCGGGCGGCGGGTATTGGGTGTGGGCAGCCTGGACGAAGGATTCCTGGCACCACCCCGGGAGTATGCCTGCCGCCCACAGCGCCGAGGGCTTGGAGGCGAACCACCACTCCTTTTCTCGGCGTGCATAATAGAGCGGCTTGACCCCGAAGCGGTCTCGAACCGCCAGGAACTGCCGGTTCTGCTCGTCGTAGAGCAAGAAAGCGAACTCGCCCCGCAGCCTGTCCAGAGTACCGGACAACCCGTGTCTTCGATACAGCACCGGAAGAGCCCAGCTATCGCTACAATCCTTAAACTCCTCGGCCAGCCCGTAGAACTCTCCATTGACCACCGCTCGGCAGCGCTCCCCGGCTACCGGTTGGTCACTCCGGGCAGCCCGATCGATAGCCAATCGGCGGTGCCCAAGCCCCACGCAGCCGTCCTGCGACCACCACTCTCCCTGATCGTCGGGCCCCCGCCGCTGCATGCTCTGGAGTGCCTTTCGGAGTCTCCACCTTTCGATCGGACGGTCGGAAAGTACCCCGACTATACCGCACACGGATGTTCCTGAGGCAAGAAGAAAACCTTTTGGGACTCTTCGCCGTCCCGCTCGGCGAAAAAGTCCTTCTCCCAGGCATCGATGGGGACTGGCTCTTTCCACAAAGTCGAAAAGAGGTTTCGGTGCTGCCGGAGTAGGAGCAACGCCATCTGCACGTTCCCATAACCGATGCCCACGGCCGTGATCGCCTTTTCCACCTGCAGGCGCACCGGCCACTCCACAGAGCGGGCGGGACGGCTTTTCAGGACCAGCACGCCTCCCGGTTTAAGCCGTTCCATGGCGCGCTCTACGGAATCCGTGGTGGCCTCGGTTTCCACCAACAGATCCAACCCCTGCTCCTCTTCGGAAAGCTCGCACTTGCCGAACTCTTTCAACACCATTCGGGTCAGCGAGGCGATTCTGTTGTCACCCACCACCGCCAGGCTCCGAGCCTGCCTCACCGGTGCTTTTAGAACTCCCAGGGCGGCCGTCAGGGGCTCCAGATAGGCTCCGGCTTGCCAGCTCACCTGGTCGGGCAGGCTCACGCAGCAGCGCTCGGGAACCACCATGAATTCGGCGAAACAGCCGTCGATGTGCCAGCCCAAAAATTTCCGCTCCGGACAAAGGTAGCCGAGCGGTTCAGCACGACACGACGCGCACATCCCGCATCCGATCCAGGGAAAGACCGCGACCCGTTCACCCAGCTTGTGCTTTAGAACCGCGTTGCCCAGCCGACAGATCACCCCCGATCCTTCGTGTCCCAATATCCGGGGGAGGGGAGTGGAAAGAAGTCCGTCGGCCACATACAGGTCGGTACGACAGAGCCCCGCGCACATGACCTTGACCACCACCTCCCCCTCTTCGGGTCGAGGCGGAGAAACCGTTTGCAGAGCCACACCTTGACCGTCTTTGAGCAGGGCTCTCACGGAGGCTTACTCAAAAAGTTCGGGAGCCCACTCCCGGGGGAAGTTTTTCAGCAGATCGGGGTCCACCGGCACTCCGTGAAAATAGGTGGCGTAGTGCAAGTGAGGTCCGGTGGAGGCACCGGTGTTGCCGATCTTTCCGAGCAGCGTGCCCTTTTTGACCATCTGGCCTTGCTCCACCGCGATGCTGGACATATGCAGGTAAAGTCCGGTGAGGCCTTCGCCATGATTGACGATCACGCAATTTCCGAGGAGGGTGAACCCGGGACCGACCAGGGTCACCTTTCCGTCGGCCGGAGCGTAGATGGGAGAGCCCCAACTTCCGGCGTAATCAAGTCCACGATGAAAACCGGCGGTGCGACCGTTGCGCACCCGGCGAACCCCGAACGGGGAAGAGCGCGGACCGGAATTCGGGTCTACAAAGTTTCCTTTCCAACGCAACCCGGGCTGCAGATCTTCCAGAGCGTCAAAAACCAAGATCTCTTCTTTGTCGGCCTGAGGGTCTTCGTATTTAGCGGCGTTGTCCGCGCTCATGCTCAGATGCTGGGTGGGGCGCCACTTACTCTCCACCTTAATTTTCCGGGTCAAAGTGTGACTCTCTCCCGACTCGGATTTGAGGTCGATGGTGAGGGTGGCGGTACCGCCAGCGCTGGCGTCCAGGGGAACGGCGAGACCGGTTCGCAACCCATAGGAGGCCAGGGTCAAGGACCCAGAGCGCCCTGCCCACTTCCAGGTACCCGTGGTGCCAGGCTCCGTGTCCACGGAAATGAAGAGGATGCCGCCCGGCCAGGTGGTCCCCCGCACGCTCAGTTGCGAAGCGGACAGGCCTGCCTCCTGGGCTCGAACAGGAAGCAGCAGCAAGAGGGTGGTCAACAAGGTTAAAAGCTTTTTCATAGGGATGGGAGATTCTGCAGTGAATGCAGAGGTCCTTGCGAAAATTTCAAGTCCAAGCTACGGCCTAAGGATCCTGAAAATCGGCGATTCGAATTTCATGAAGATAGGTTTCTCGGCCGACCGAGGTGATCCAGGCGACTTCACACAAAACGTTCTTGGACTTCACTGGCGCAGGGGTGGAGTCCGCTACGGTCACCGTGACCTCGAAGGGAACCTGTTCCACCTTGACGATTTCAAAACTGCTGGTCAGGGTGTCAAAATCCTGGGCCCGCAGCCGCTCCAGGGTAGAACTGGCGAGGCGCTGAGCTGAGTTTTGCTTCCAAGCCTTTTGATCGGCGTTGTAGGAAAACGGAAAAACACCGGCCATGAGAACCAGCGCTCCCACAATGAGGGCGAGAGCAAGAATGATTTCGGCCAGGGAAAGTCCCTGGTGGAAAAAGTTTCGATTCCTCATCAGGACTGATTCTAACACAGTTCTGTGAACTGGGTCACAAATCGACCAGAGCCTTTCGTGATACAATGACAGATGGCGTGATGAGCAGCGACAGAGATTTTATACCAGGTTCTTCCATTCGCATCCAACCGAGTGAGCCTACTACATTCAGCGACGCCTTGTACTCTGAGCCACTCGAAGAGCTACCTCTTTCCGGCTCGGTCTTGACCCCTCGATTCTATCCCGTAGAGGGAACGGTCGCTGAGAGTCTCACTGAAAAATCAGGCAAAAGTGGGGTCCTTGAAGTCGGCAGCAAGCACGATTCTATCTCCACGGGAACCTTCGGGAATCTTGTCAAGCGAGCCAGTCGGGAAAATCCGGAAGATCGGGCGGGACTTGCCCGGCAACGGATCCGATACAACCTTTTAAGGGTCGGTCCCAAAAAATCCAATTCCGCAGACCGCGTCGAGGCCTGGCGTAAATATTTATTCTAGGAGCCCGTGTGAGTAATCGGACCGATAGGCGGCCACGGTCTGGATGATGACGTCTGGGTCTTGCAACCGCTTCTCCGGTCGCTTGAGGAGCAGAGCAGCCACCAAATCGGAGATTTCTCGGGGTATTTCAGGCTTCATCTCAGTTAGAGCCGGGGGCACCGTGAAGGTGTGAGACGACAAGATCTGCATGGCGTTGGTACCGTGAAACGGGGGGCGTCCAGTGAGCATTTCAAAGAAGATGATCCCCACGGAGTAGTAGTCCGAGGCCACGCCGGCCTTACCCCGAATCTGTTCCGGGCTCATGTAGATGGGAGTGCCCAGGGCCTGGCCGGTCTTGGTCAGTTTTTGCTCGGATTCCAGGATCCGAGCCAGACCGAAGTCGAGGATCTTGACCTGATCCTGCTCACTGAGAAACAGATTGCCTGGTTTGAGGTCCCGGTGCACGACCCCTTTCGAGTGGGCATGCTCCAGACCTGAAGCCAACTGCTCGATGACATGACAGGCCCGCCCCAGTGGAAACGCTCCCTCTCGAGAAAGTACTTCCTCCAGGGACCTTCCCGGCACAAACTCCGTCACGATATAGGGTGAACCCAGATAGGTTCCGAAACCAAAGAGTTTGACCACATTGGGGTGGTTCAACTCGAGTCCAATCTCGATCTCTCGGCGAGTCCGGGCCAGCATCTCCGGGTCTTTGGTCTCTTGCTTCAGGAGCTTCAAGGCCACCAGGTCACTGAAATCGTTGTGGCGCGCTTTGTAGACCCGGGAATAGGTTCCCTCGCCGAGGGTCTCCAGGATCGAATAGTCGTCGATCTGGTCCCCCTCAAGCTCCAGGTTGCCCTCCACGATCTTTTGCTTGAGTTTGGAGACCTCGACCCGGGCTGCATCCTGGATAGCGGTGGTCTCCTCCTGGGCTCGGCGTACTTTCCGGCGGACGAAAAAAAGGAACCAGCCGACCCCCAGCAAGGTGGCGACGATCGCTCCGGCGCTACGCATCGGGTGATGAAACCACTGGCTCCGCAAGAACCCAGATGGGCTGTCCGGACGCAGCGAAGTCCGATAGAGCCAGTAGTTGGGCCGATGCCAGGTGGCTTTGAGCAACGAAATTTCGGTCTCTTTGGACTCAAAGCCGTCGGCGGTGATGCGGAGGGGAACCGTGAGCGCATCGGCCGGGATGGAGACTTCCTGCCCGTTCGGGATCCCGTCGCCCTTGCCGGGGGCACTAGGGAAAAAGGCTCGGATGTTGGCCTCAGGAGGAAAGACCTCCACCTTTAGAATGCGCAATTCGTCGGCTGGGCCCGGGACTGCCAGAACGCTCAGGAGAGTCGAAACGACGAGCAGGAAGTTCAGTTTCAGGGGTCCCCACCCCACTCGCCCCCTCAGCGGAGTTTTCTCCAGAATACCCGGACCGCCTCGGCCTCCCCACCCTGGGCCAGCCAGAAGCTTGCGAAAGCGGTGGACTCGGCGTTGTAGATCACGTTGGACAGGGGAAGCAAGAGGCCGCCGAGGGTCACGTTGCCGCCTCCACCGGCCGCCCCCCCCACCGCGTAGACCGCCCCGAAGACTTCAAAAAGCCCGGCCGCGGTGATGTTTCCGTGAGAGTACACGACCCCCTGAAAGACCGTGGCCAGTAGAAAATTGACGTCACCCTCACTGAAAAGGGTGATCCGGTTGGGCCCGGTCATATTCACGTTGGCCAGAAAAGTCGTCTCGCCTTCCACAAAGATAGTACCGGTGCCCAACACCGCCCCTAGGGTCAGGTCCCCTTCCACGTAGAGGGTGGTGTTGGCAAGCGTTAGAGCTGCGTACTGTACGTCTCCGGGAACCACGTAGCCGCCGGGCCCTAACAGGGCAGCAGGTTGAAGGCCAGCCGGAAGTGGGGTCCAACCCGGATTCAGAAAATTCGAGATGGTCAGCTGGGGAAGGGTCTCCGGGCTGATGTAATCCTCCACCTCACCACCCACCATGGAGACAGCCCCCACATTGATGCCCCCGGCGGAGCGCGCGTCTCCGGAAATGTAGGACAAAAGTCCCGAAATCTCCAGGCTACCTGCTGAGGTGTTCCCCGAATAGACGTGGGCTTCGTCTCCGTCGATGTCCACAACATTCATGTTTCGTAGCCTGACGTTGCCGGTCCCGGCGACCGCGTAGGGGATACCCTCCAGTCGGATCAAGCTCTCCACGATGGAGATTTCACCGCTGGGGGAGGTGCCCACGGAAAAAAGAGAAGCGTGCAAAGCAGGCACGTTTCGACCCTGGTAGCCGATCGCTTCAGCGGTCAATGAATCCAGATTGTTGGCGCTCCAGGGCATATCGGTGTCCGACGCATCGAAGGTCACTCGGTAGCTACTACCGTCGGAGAGCGTGGCGGAGAAGGCCTCGCCGGCTTTGCCCTGGGTGGGGTCGGTCGAGAGAACGGCGGTGACCGCATCGAGTCCGGCTTGAGCGGCCTGAAACGCCATCTGTTTCTGGGCGTTTCGACTGACCGTTCGAAGATCGAAGGTGGCCAGGTTGGCCAGGGTCATGGCAAAGATGGTGAGAAACAAGATCACCAACAAAGTGGAGGCCAGGGCGCCTCCTCGAGACTCTCGGTGGAAGCGCCTCATAACGTTTGTATCCTTGGGAGTATGCTCATTTCCCGCTCCAACACGATCGCCCCCCTGGGGCCCCGGCCTTCGAGAGACAACTGTAGGTGCCATAGTTGTTCTTCGTCCGGTGGAGGAAGTAGCCGAAAGGTGGTGACCTTACTGGCCACCAACTGCCCGGACTCCTCATTGAGGAAAGAATCAAGCTGTGGGCTTGTATAGGCGAACGGTTCATTGACGATGGCAGGCAGTTGCCGGCGATACCGGCGTAGCGCGCCCTCCGCGGGGTTGAGGGAAAAGGCGGTCATGGAGCGCCAGAAGATGTCGCCGGTACTCCCGTCGTAGCCCGACTGGGCCTCGGTGCCTTCGTTGTCCAGACAACTGAACGCCTGGCGGTCCGTCCGATCGATCACGGTGATCGATTCGGCCACCGTATTGAGCAAGGCATCTTCAACCCTGGCTCGCGCGATCATGGCGTTTTGCTCTAGCTCGGAAACGGCCTGGGTGTGTCTCCAAATCTGCAACCCGGGAACCAGGATCTGCACCAGCAGGGTGAGCACCACACCGGCCAACCCGAGTGCTACCAGCACCTCGATCAAAGTCAAGCCAGGGCGCTTCAAGAGTCTCATATAAAGGCCATGACCATCTGCACCAGCGGCAAAAGGCAGGCGATCGCGACCGTGCCGACCAGGATACCCACCAGCGCCATGGCCAGGGGTTCCACCAGAGCCTGAAGCGTCTCGATGGAATTTTCCGTCTTGTCTGCCAGCAAACGCACCACGACCTGGCACATCTCCCCCAATTTCGCCGTCTCTTCACCCACCCGGATGAACTCGATCAGCGCTTTGGGAAAGAACTCGGAGCGTTCCAGGGCAAAGGAAAAGGACTCGCCGGCCTGGAGACGCTCCCGAACCAACTCCGATTCGAGCTTGAGTAAGGGACTGCCCGAGGCTTCGCCGGCCAGCTTAATGCTCTGGTCGAGATACATTCCAGCTTCGACTTGCATACCCAGCGCCCGGGCAAACTTCAGAATCGATAGGTCCTTATAGATCTCCCCAAAGACCGCCAGGCGAAGAAAGGCTCTCTCCAGAGTTTGGTAGATGACCACTTTCTGCTTGGAGGCAAATAAGGCGGTCTTTATACTCCAGACCGCCGCCAACAGTATCATCCAATAGCCCGGACTCCACAGAGCCGCCGAAGCTTGCATGACAAGCTGGGTGATCCAGGGGAGTTGGATGTTGGCCTCGGACAAAGTGGCAAAAAAGTCGTTTAGAAAGAGGGGGGGAGCGGCCAGACACCCCAGCCCTGTGAATAAAAAAACGATCAACGGGTAGGTGAGGGCACTCATCACCCTGGTGCGCATGAGAACGTTGCTCTCCTCAGCATCGGCGAGGGCGACCAGCACGTTGTCCAGGGTACCCGAATTCTCGCCCACCAAAAGCAGGTTCACGAAATCTTTGCCAAACAGCCGGGGGTGCTTGGCAAAGGCCCTTGACATGGCCATCCCTTTGCTCACGTCCTGGGCGATACGGTAGGCGTAAGGACCCATTCCACCCTTGCTGTCGGCCAGTAGATCTAGAGCCGACTGAACCGGGAACCCGGCCTCCACCATGCAGGCCAGGGAACGCAGAAAGACCACCTTCTCGGGGCCCTTGGGGAGGGGAGCCAGAACCAGGACATCGTCGGGTTCGGCCAGAGCGTCCACCTGTCGCAGTGCCCGCCAGGGGAGCCGGGGCTCCTTGAACGGCCTCTCCACCGGCTGGATCGGCATAAAGTCGGACTTCTCCACGGTGGTCAGGGACTTGCCCAGGGCGGTGGCTAAGCGGATACTCCAGCGCAGGTCCTCATCGGTAAAGGCTCCGATCAGGGAGATGCTATCGGCGTAAAGGATACCGATATTCTGGCCTCGGCTGTTGATGGGAGTGCAAAGCACACTGCGCTGGCCTATCCTTTTTATACTCTGGCTACTTCCCAGGTCCGCATCGGCCAGGGCATCGTTGAGAAACACGGCCCGGTTTTTTCTACGAACCCGGCGTACGATGGAGGAGCTAATCTCCTCGCGCATGATCATAAAGGCGGCTTTGGAGCCGTAGGAGGCTTTGAGAGCGAGAGACTTGTTTTCCTGGAGCAAAATGAGGACCCGGTCGGCCCGGGCCAGTTCTTCCTTGCAAAGCTCCAGGGCTTCCACGTAGAGATCACCTTCGTACTTGGAAGTCAGCCTGATCGGGACCGAGCCCAGGGAGATCTCCGACTCTGTGACAGGAACGTCGGTCTCTTCGACATCCATGCCGCCGGAATCCGAGGGGCTTATGGTAACAGAACCGCTCAAAACTTTTCAACGACCTGGTTAATCTTAGCACATTCCAGACTTACAGACCCTGGAGGATGAATTCCATGTTCTTTTGACCGGGGTCGATCTTGTGATACGGAGCACCGTTGATCAGGTCCAGCACTTCCGGCACTATTTTACGGTTCATAGTAGCCACGTCCTGGTGAGAATAGATGTGATCCTTGGCAATGCCGTGGCGTTTCATCAAGTATTGCACCAATCTTTGGCAGGTTTTCATGGTTTCAGTTTTGGTCGCCAGATCATCGGCATCATCAGCGATCATCTCGATATTGATGGCCCGGTGGTTGATCCCGTAAGCCCCCCGCGATCTCACGTCGGGCGGTAGGATCTCCCAGATCTTCTGGCCGTCGATCACGTAGTGTACAGCCAGACCGGGGGTTTCACCATTGAAGCTGCCGCTCCGCACGAGGTTCCAGGGAAATCCCCTGGTCACCGTGTAATGCAGCACGATGCAGGTGGGCATGAGCTGCCAGGTGGACTCTCCGTAGTGGCGCTCCGAGTAGCCCTGAATCAAGGGTTTCCATGCTTCGAGCTTGCGACTCCTGGTCCGGTCGATCTCCAATTCTTGAGCTGCTCCTGGAAGCCACAAGCTCCCCAGCATAAGGGCGGTTAATAAGGCGAGGTTTCTCATTTCGCAAGCTTGACCAATTTTTTTTGAATCACCTGCAACTTTCCAACTTTCAGCGAATCTCAGCGGAAAACTCCCGCAGGCAAGACTGCAGTCACCCGATGGAGAATAGGTACCCGGGGTCAGTCGACACATTAAAGTGTCGATTTTCCGAATGGGAGTGCGTTGATGAAAGATAACCAGGGGAAGATCGAAGATTTCCTGGCTGAACTCGAGTTGAAACACCTGCAAGGTGGTAAGGGCTCTTCCCAATTGAGCCCGGGGTTTTCTTCGCGCTTAGACGAGTTTGCCAAGAGCATTTTTGAGGATTCGCAGTTGACTCAAAACTTCACCACGGAACTCCGCTACGGACTCGGTTCGGCCCTGGGTTGCAAACTAGTGGAGATGATGTGGGATGACCTCTCTCCCGCCCTGGGAGACACCTCCTCCCAGGAGTCAGTCCCGGAGCTCAAGATCTGTTTGGCGGCTACTCAACTTGAGGAAGTCAAGTCAAATTGGAACATGACGGCGGTGGCTTTCAGTCGCTACACCGGGGTCTTGCTTCCGGCGGTGCAGTTCGAAGAATCGGAGAAACCGGCCGTTTATTTACGGGCCCTTGAACTGGGCTCTTTCCCTGCCACTCTGGACGGAGAAGAGACAGGGGAGTTTATTCTGGAGTTGCTCAAGGAGCAAGCCTACCGTTTTCTCACCTTCGAGCAAGTGGGAGACAAACTGCGCAAGCTCTGGACCAGCAAACCGAAGCTGTACCAGGCCTCCCGCGAAGAGCGAGTACCTTTGCGGACTTACGTATTCGTCTTGCGACAACTCCTCAAAGCCGGGGTACCGGTCCGCGACATGGATCTTATTATCGACAGCCTATTCTTGAATCTGGGGTTAGACGATCTGGGCGCCATCGCCGAAAACGTCCTGGAAGACATCGAGGAGTTGATCTGCGGTAAGAGAGAGCCGGTGACCAAACCCCGGACCTCCCACGACCTCTCCATCGTGGACGAAGTCGCCGTGGAACTGGGCCACGAGCTTGCTCCCTTCATGAGTCGAGCCGAGTCGCCCAATTTGATCGATTGCATCAACAAGAGCCGGCGACTGACCGCCAGGGATTTTGGGTGGGTCATGCCCACGGTCAGTATCCGGGTGAATTACGACCTCTCGCCCAGGGAATACCAGGTTTTGATTCGGGGTACCCGGGTTTTTAAGAGCGAGGTCTCCCCGGATGAGTGGTTTATTACCGGAACCTCTCGGAAGTTGGCGAGCATCAAAGGGCGGGAGTTCCTAGACCCGGTCTACGGGGTACCCGCCAAATGGATAAAGGGCTCGAGCAAAGAGCGGGCGGAGCGGCAAGGGATGATCGTGATCGATCCCCTGACCTTCATCGGTGTGGTGGTGACTGAGACGTCCCTGGAACAGGCGCACCGACTCTTTACCTACGAAGCGTTCGATGAGATGCTGGATGCCCTGGAAGCCGGAAACGGGGGTCTGGTCCGGATGTATCGGGAGAACTCCGCGCTGCGTTGCCTGGCCAAGGCCGTTTTCTGCAACCTGCTCCGGGAACGGGTGCCGATTTTGGACAAAAACTCCATCCTGGAATGCATCCTGCAGAGGCAGACCCTGGATGCCTCTCAACTCACTGAAATAGTCCGAACCGAGATCAAAGAGAGTCTGTATCAAGACCTTCTGGTCGAGGAGAAGCGGTTGAGTGCGGTTTTGCTGTCCGGAGAGTTGGAGGGTTACCTGGCCGGTGCGTTGACCGAGCGTGGACTGCAGTTCGGCGAAGTCGAAGCAGGGAGGCTCCTGGATAGTTTCGAGAAAGGCATCAAGAGCACCGGTTTCGAGGGCCATCGAGCGTTGATCGTGACCACCGCCCGGCTTCGGCCCGCCCTGCGAGCGTTCTTACAGGAGCGACTACCCCGGGTAGCGGTGCTCTCGAAAGAAGAGATCCCCCGGGAGATCGAGGTGGTTTGTAAGCGAACCCTGACCGAGATTTAACCCAGAAGGATGCCCCGGTCGAATGTTCGAAACACACCCTACAGAATGAAGTTGACCGGATCACGCTCGGCAAAGCTATCTGTCAAGAGTCTCGTTTCCATCCTGGATCTCAACGAGGCCGATATCGACCTCTTACTGAGAAGGGCCGACGCGCCCTCTCCCCACGGCAGTCTGCAGGGCAAGCAAGTGGCCCTTCTTTTTTATGAGAACAGTACTCGGACCTACAACAGCTTTCAGACTGCGGTGCATCAGTTAAACGGCACCGTGTGCGGCTTTTCGGGGGTAGAGGGTACCTCGGTGCTGAAAGGGGAGAGCTTACACGACACCATCAAAATGTTTGAGAATTACGCTGATCTGATCGTCTTGCGGCACCCCAATGACGGGGCCGCCAGGTGGGCGGCCGACATCAGTTCGGTTCCGGTGATCAACGCAGGCGACGGGCAAAACGAACATCCCACCCAAACCTTACTGGATCTCTTCGCCATAAAAAAGACCCAGGGAAGGTTGGACAACTTGAAGGTCGCTCTGGTGGGCGACCTTAAATACGGGCGCACCGTTCGCTCCTTGAGCCAGGCTCTGTCCCTCTATCCTGGCAACACGCTCTATCTGGTCAACCCTCCGTTCTTGCCGTTACCCGAGCCGCTCAAGCAATGGCTTCGGGAAAAAGGAGTCAAGATCGAAGAACGCGGTTCCCTGGAAGAAGTCATGTCGCTGGCGGACATCTGCTACGTCACTCGTATCCAAAAAGAGCGCATGTCCGGGGTCGATGAATTTTTGCGGGTGGAAGACTCCTACCGGCTCACCAGGCGCCACTTGACCGGAGTGAAAGCGAATTTAAAGGTCCTGCATCCTCTCCCTCGGGTCAAAGAGATCGCAGTGGAAGTGGACTCCACCCCCTACGCCCACTATTTCGCCCAGGCCAGAGGAGGGGTCCAGGTCCGCCGAGCCCTGCTGGAACTCATTGCGGGGCGCGGGGATTGAATATCTCCCAGGGCATCGTTCTGGACCATCTGCCCCCCTGGGGAGGTCCGGTGCTGTTAGATCTCCTCGAATTGAAAGGCCATCGGGCCGGACTCTTACTGGGCCAGAGCAGCCATCGCTTGGGGAAAAAAGACATCTTGATCGTCGCCGAGTATGAACTCAGCGAATTAGCAGAACAGAAGCTGGCCATCCTGGCTCCCGACTCGACCCTCAATTTTGTGGAGCAAGGCAAGGTCGTTCGCAAAAAACGACCGCAGCTTCCCAAGCTATTGAAGGAATTGGTCCTTTGTGTCAACCCGCAGTGCATCACCCGGGTCGAAGAGGTTCCCCCCAAGATCCGAAGCGGAGAACCCCGGACGGGGGAGTTTCAATGCTACTATTGCCAGCACAACTTTTCTGGCCAGGAAGTGCAATTCGTATGAATCGAGTCATTTGGGAAGCGCCGGTGGTCGATGAATATGAGGTACGCCGACAGCAGCTTTTGGTCGAGAACGGGCGGGTCGTTCAACGGGGAGACCTGGGGCTGAAACCAGACTTTTCCTGGGATGACGAGCATTTGCTCTTTCCCGGTTTTGGCGACCTGCACGTGCATCTTCGGGAGGGCCAAGAGTACAAGGAAGATTACCACACCGGCATAGAGGCCGCTCTCAATGGTGGGGTGACCTTTTGTTGTGACATGCCCAACAATCCGACCCCCCCGGTGGACCGCCAAAGCCTGGCCACAAAAGAAGCCAGGGTACCGGCCGGAGACGTGCACCTGGAGCTATACGCTGCCCTGGGGCCCGGGACCAGGCCCTTCGGTGCCAAACGTTACAAAGCTTTTCTGGCCCACAGCACCGGTCCGCTCTTTTTCCAAACGCTGGCCGAAGCAGAGGCGACCATCCGGGAATACGCCGGCTGCCGTATCACCTTCCATTGTGAATGCCCCGAAATGCTGGAGGCCACCGCCGGGGCCCCCACCCACGAAGAGCGCCGGCCGGAAAAAGCCGAGGTGGAAGCGGTGCGGCGCGTGCTCGACTGGGTTGACCGATACCAAATTCGAGCCAACGTGGCCCACGTGTCCAGCCTGGGAGCGCTAGAATTGCTGCAAGATCGGCCCGACGTGACTTTTGAAGTCACCCCTCACCATCTCTTCTTCGACACCGAGAACCGCTGGGAGTTTGAGCGCGGAGCCCTTTTGCAGATGAACCCTCCGCTGCGGAGCCCGGGTACCAGGGAGGCCCTGCTCCAGGCCTTTCGTGACAACAAAGTGGATTTTCTGGCCACCGATCACGCCCCACACACCCTCCAGGAAAAGCTTGGCCTGGCGCCTCCTTCGGGTGTGCCGCTGCTCGATACTTACGGCCTGTTCTTGACCTGGCTGATCAAGAAGGCCCGAGTGGCTCCGGAGCTGCTCGCTCAAGCTTGCTGCCTGCGCCCAGCTCAGTTTTTGGGGTTACCAGATCGAGGTCGCTTGACGCCGGGAGCCAGAGCCGACGCGGTGGTTCTGGATCTGAGCACCCACCACAAGGTGAGCCGCCAGGACCTTGCCACCAAATGCGGATGGTCACCCTTTGAAGGGGTCGTATTTCCTGGAAGAGTGGACAGCGTCTTCGTGGCCGGTCGAGCGGTCCGCCGCGCACGGGCGAGCGTTTAAGCGTTTGCGTCCTCGACGATGGAACAGAACTGTACTGTATGTGTGAAATCGGCGGTCTACTATTGAAAACCCCGTGTTTTCAAGGAACAAGTTTTAAATAGTTGTTAACACGGGTGGGGGGGCTTTCTCAAAAAATGCACTGATGCAAGTCCTATGATGTCAGGGATGAATAGTTCAGTTTGCAGATATTCACTTCTCAGTAAAGCCCTCCTATTTCCACCGAATTCCGAACAGTGGTCGGAAAGACGTAAGGATCTGCCCGCCTTGAAGCCTCGAAAAACTTCCGGCTTTCAGATGTGCTTCACGGTTCTGGGTCTGTTTTTTCAGATGGTGTCCCTGGTGGGCAAGCCCATCGAACTCCTGACCGGCGGCACCTACGCCTATGATCCGGTGATCCTCGAACTCTTATAGCGGGCTAGAAGCCATTTCGGCCAGGCTCCGGGCATCCAGAACTTCGACGGTGCCCCGCCCTGAAGACACGAGTTTCAGGCGCCGCAACTTTCCCAGGGCTTTGGAGACGCTCTCCCTGGTGGTGGCGAGTTGAGCGGCCAGTTCGTGATGGGTGATCGAGACCACCCCACCGGCCCGCTCGCAAAGCCAGTAAGCCAGACGGCGTTGGACCGATTGGGTCCCGACGCTGAGCAGCTTTTCGGTGAGAGCCCGCAGTCGTTCATTTTGCTTGACCAGGAGCGCCATCACCTGGTCCGGGTGTCGGCTCAAATACCCGCTGAGTTCCTGGCTTGTGAACAGACGGACCCGGGCACTAGAGAGTGACTTCACGGTGGCTGAGTGGGGTCTTCCATCCAGGCAGGACATCTCACCCAGAACGGCCCCTTTTTGGAGCTCGGTGAACACGATCCGATCTCCCGTTTCCGTGACTTTTTCCACTCCCAGGATGCCGTCTAAAAGGAAGGCGCCTAGCCCCGCAGGGTCTCCCTGGCTCCACAGAACCTCCCCCGCTTGCAAACTCTTTTCCCGCCCGAGATTTTCCCATTGAGGCATCCTTTATTCTTCCCAAGGGGTGCCGCCGGGCCCTTGTCGAATCTCCAAAGCGAGTGATACTCTAGCTAAGGTCATCAACTTTGCAAGTCGGAAACAGTCAAAATAGCGTTCCTCAAGCAGTACCGCGACTCAACAAGCACCACGGGGGCAAGGTGCCGACCGCAGCCACCCCACCCGCTGAGACGTTGCAAGCCGGGGAGGTTCACACCAAGAAGGCCGAAGCCGCCATGCTTCGTCAGGCCGCCATCAAGGGCGGCAAACTGGTCGACATCAACGGCGAGAAACGGATCCAGGTGGGGAACGACTGGTACCGCCCCTACGTGGATCGCAAGGGCTACGACGAGAGCTTCCTGGGCGAGCATCTGGATATGCCCAAACTCGACCCCTCCATCAAGAATCAAGCGGCCCCCAGGGTGGACGACCCCAGTCGAAACGAACTGGAGTACACCAACTTCTCCATCGTCATGAACAAGGACCGCAAAATGCCGTTTTTCACCGCGGTCAATATCGATGGAGCCAAAGCCGCCGAAGTGGAACGAGACGGGGCCTGGCTTTTCGACCCACGAATCGCCCGAGAGCACCAGTTGGGCAATGAAGCTTACAAGAACAACCCTCTGGACCGGGGCCATATGGTTCGGCGTAAAGACGCGGTGTGGGGAGAGAACGCCGAGCAAGGAAGCACCGACACCTTCGTCTACACCAACGCAGCGCTGCAGCACGAGCAACTCAACCAGCACGAGTGGTTGGACCTGGAAAACCGGGTCTTGGACAAGGCCAAGGCCGAAGGTCAGAAGATGACGGTGTTCACCGGGCCCGTCTTTCGCGACGACGACCCCTCCTTCGACAACAATGGGCGAATGCAAACCCCCACCAAGATTCCCCAGGATTTCTGGAAAGTGGTGGCCTGGAAAGACCCCGAAAAAGGCCTCCAGTCGGAAGCCTTTCTCATGACTCAAAAGCACGACCTGGCGGGCAACAGCGGTCCCGAGCTAGAGCTCACCCAGGAGTCCCAATTCGATATGTTTCGAGTACCCCTGGAGAAACTGCAGGAACTGACGAAGCTCGATTTCGGAAACTTGAGTCGCGCCGCCTAGCGGATCGTGATCCCCAAAAAAACCGGCACCCTGGCTCGGCCAGGCAAGGATTTTTTAGTGGTGCCGTTGTCCAAGTAGAATTGGGTGGAGGAGCCCCCATCCAGGTTGAGTGCCCGAACCGCCTCCATGCCGCCCTGCTCGTAATCCGCCAACAATAAGTCCGGAAGTTCAGCCAGGGTGGTGGTGGCCAGGCCTCCTATCACCACCACCCCCAGACGCCCCTGTTCATCCACCGTGAGAACGGTGCGATTGGCCAGGGCTCGAGTCTCGAGGCCCTCCACCGCCCATCCATCCCAGACCAGTCGGGGTCCGGCTTGAAAGAGCACCGGCACTCCCCGGGGCAGCGGCTCTCCTCGCCGCTTGAATCCGGCGCGCCGACCGTCCCAGTAGAAAAAGGCCGAGAAGATCCCTTCCGGGACCTCCGGGTTCAAGACGTGACCGAGCCGTTCGGTGTAGCCCAAGACCTCCATTCGAGGCCCGAAATAGGAGCTGTTGAATACTGCGAGTTGCCCCAACTCTTGAGCTATCCGGCTGGCCGTGGTGGCCTCGGGGCGATCCTTAAGGTCCCGGGCCAGGAGCAAGCTGAGTCGGACCACCGATGGATCGCAGCGAAGTTGCAGAAGGGTGAGCGCCCGCGGACTCTTCAGAACGACTTCTCGATACTCGAGTCCGGGTGCCAGGGTCTCGAAGTCAGGGGGCCTGGCCCAGGCGAAACCACTGAGTACCAGCAACAGGAAAAGAAGAGTTCTGACCACCGACACACTGTTCTGTGAAAATGTAGCGAGGGCCTGTGGAGACTTACTGCGAAAGCAGATTCAGATTGTCGAGGCTTAAGATCATACGATGCCCGGTGCACGGAGACATGGAGTTTCCCGTTGAGCTCATGACGTTGATCGACACTCCCGAGTTTCAAAGGCTGAGGGGAATTCACCAGCTCGGCACCGCCTACTTCGTCTATCCGGGAGCGGTTCACACCCGCTTTGAGCACTCCCTTGGAACCTGCTGGCTCACTTCCCGTTTGCTGGAGCGGCTGGGTGTACCCCTGGACAACCACGAACGATTGGCCATTCTGGCCGCCGCCCTGGTGCACGACCTCACCCACATCCCCTACGGACACACCCTGGAGGACGAGCGACGACTCTTCGAACGGCACGATACTCCGGAGCGGGTGCGAAAATTTTTGCCCCGGGGCGAGCTGGGCAGAGCCTTGAAAAAGCTCGATCTGACCGAAGAAGTCCTGCGCTTTCTGCTGGAGGAGGGCCTCTGGCAGAACCAGGTTTTCGCCGGTGCGGTGGCCTCGGATTTGCTGGATTATCTGGCTCGCGACGCCTACTTCTGCGGTCTCTCCCAGCGCTACGACAACCGCATCTTTCAGCTCTTTCGAGTCTCCTCCTCGAAACTCTATCTGGAAGCCCAGAAAGAGGGTGTGATACGCCAGGACGCCCTCTCCGAGATCATCCATCTGCTTCGGATTCGCTATTTTCTCTCCGAAAGGGTGTACTTCCATCACACCAAGACCGTGTCGGGTGCTATGGTCAGCCGAGCGGTGGAGGCGGCGGTGAAGGAAGGCTTGAGCCTGGAAGACATCGCTTGCCGGACCGACGAAGGGTTGCTGAGCTTGCTAGAATTTCGCTACCACGAGATACCCGTGGTCCGGCAACTCCTGGCCGCCCTGCGGGGGCGCAAACTCTACAAGCGCGTCTATCTATTGACCGCTGATCTCCCTCTGGAAAGACGCCGGGAGTTTGTTCAGAAGTACCACGTCTCAGCGGCCGATCGGGCCCGGGCCGAGGCCGATATCGCAGCGGCCGCGGGCCTAAAGCCCGAGGACCTGATCCTATACTGCCCGGCCCTGAAGATGCAACTCAAGCAAGCTCACTTGCCGGTCAGGATCGACGACGGGCCTTGCCGGATGCTCAACGAGCTTCCGGTGGACGAAATCGGAGTTCTCCAGGAGCGCCATCGCCGTTTGTGGAGGTTCTACGTCTTTCTGAGCCCCTCCCGAATGAAACAGGCCGAAAAGGTGGCCGCCGCCTGCGAAGACTATTTCAAAGAGGCCAACCACCTGACCAAATTTCAAAGTGGACAGCTGTTTCTAGGGATTTAAGGATCTGACCCTAAGCTTCGGGGTCGGGGAACTCAACCTGGCAGGAGCCCCCATAGGGCACGCCCCGATTTCGAGAGACTAGACCGTAGAGCTTCTCGGCCAGGCTATCGCTTTGGGGAAGCAGCCGAAAGAGGAATACCAGCGGAGCTGTGAGGGGCAAAAGCGAGGCGAGTTTGAGGATACCCTGCCCGCGAGAGTAGACCCGACTGTCGGGGTCCACCAGATGGGAACTGGCCATCCGCTCTTCGAAGGTCAGATGACCCAGATCGATATCGGCGGCCTCGTCGAGCAGAGACAGAAAGGTCACTCTCTTGGACCAATCCAGAGCCACCCCCAGGCGCTTCAAGGCATTGCAAAGCTTGCAGTGGTCATCCCAGTAGAAGCGATATCCAACCGGCAACCGGCTACTCACTGGGTGGCACGTAGCCTTCGGGTGGCCGGGCGTTATCCTTGAACAAGAACTGATCGATCTGATCAAAAAAGATCTGGTTGGTGGCATCGTCCATCAGATCCAGACGCAGTTCGTTAGTGACCATGATGAAATGCTCTTCGAACATCCGCCAGGCCTCGGCAGAAACTTGTTCGTGAATCTTCTGCCCCAGGGATCCCGGAATCGGGGGCTCCTCGAGAGCAGGGAGATCTTTCTTCAGCTTCACACAATGCACAGTTTTTTCACTCATGGCGTTACCTCTGCGGGGGCCGTTCTGCGAGTCGGATCAAGGCTCCTGTAGCCAGATCCCCCGCTTATGCATTTCCCTGCGGACCAGCTTCTCTCTCAGACGCTTGCCCACCAAGAGCGTAGTCCAATGGTCCGGCGACATAGGCTCCAGCCAGATGGTGTACATACCCATCCGATTTCCACCCAGGATATCGCTGAAAATCTGGTCTCCCACCATCACCGTCTCTTCCGGTTTTGCCTCCATCAAGCGCAGGGCTTCCCTGAAGGGGGCAAGCTTCGGCTTTCGATTCCAGAAAAAGCCCGGTACGACGTGATTGATCTCAAACCTCTCGGCCAGTCTGCGGAGCCTGCTCAGGCGTCTGCCAGGCAGGATCACGTTGCTGATCAGACACATATCCTGAACCTTATTGGAGTCCCTCAATTCCCCCAGGACTTGCAGCACCGCTGGATTGATCACTTCTCCGGTCTGGGGCAGCAGGGTGTTGTCGAGGTCCAGGCACAAGAACTTCCGCTGGGGGTTAAAGACCGCGCTGAAGTCGATCTCTTCAAAACGACGAGCAGCCAGGTCGGGCAAATACAGTTCAGACATCGGGGTTAAATCGGCCGGGTGCCGAGCGTTGAGCAATCCTTTTCTGATCGAAGCGACCTTTTCGAATGACGGTTTCCACCGTCTCCCCCACCGCGCTTTCCAGGGTGGTCTCCCGCATTCCTACGGTCAAGATCTGATGGCAGGCTTGATCGCTCCAGACATAGACCCGCTCATGACCCTGCAAGCTCAGGACGAACCAGCGGTTCAAACGTTCCGCCGAACCGCTCAGACGAGGATCGTCCAAGGTGACGATCGGTTCTCCCAAACCGGCTTTCTTCAACCCGTTCACCAGTTCGGGGCTCACCGATTCCACCACCGCTTCTTCCTTATCGGTCACCGCCCTCGAGCGCTGCTGGGCCTGGGCCTCAGCCATCTGCCCAAGAGGAAGGGCGCCCGGTATCCCGGGCAGCACGCTGAGTCCAAGAAGCGGTTGGTGGGAAGGAGAACTGGAGCCCCGGCGCTCGGCTTCCATCTGAGCGTGATCCTCCCGGTGCTTTTCAAGCTCCTTGCCTTGATCGGGCTCGGCTTCCGCGGGAGTGCTCTCGGCCTTACGGATGACCGATTCCATGGTGTCGTCAAAATCTTCAATATCATCCCGGTCTTTGCTGTCCCGGGTCCCACTGCCCACGGCGAAGGAATCGGCCCGCTGCATGAGTCGCTTGCGGTCGCCGTCGGGTGTATCGTGTATGCCACCGGGTGTGATCGCCACCTTCTTCGCCCTAGTAGCTAAAACGCAGCCGAGCGAGCCAGAAAAAGATCAGGGAGATCAGCAGATACACACCGGCCACGCTCACCGGGTAAGCCAGGGAGTCCATCACCATAGTGGTTGGTAGCTCCCAGGGTTCGAGGGAGAACGCCTCGGGATAAAACTCGGTGATCAGCCTCGTGGGGTGAAGCTTGCTGACCGTCAGATCCAGCGGCTCAAAAATATTGAGCAGGGTCAACCCCAGGGTCACCAGCGCCGAGGTGGCGAGAACGACTCCTCGATTAGGGGCCCGCCGGGAGTAGATCAAAAGCCACAGCGACAGACCCAGAATGGGAAGAAGCCAGGAGGATGACACCTGTTTCAGGATGGGGATGAAGAACAGCAGAAAGAACGTGAGAAGGCGAGCGTTGCGGATGGCCTGGGCCGGCTGGGCTGACAGGGAGCCCACCGCCAGGCCCACGCACCCCGCAGCCAGACTCAAGCAGACCAGAAAGGGCGTCAGGGAGAACACAAGCAAGACCGGCAGAGAGAGATAGACGCTAAAAAATAGGATAGACACCGGTAGGAACAACAGAAGTTCCATCCACAGCGGCGCCAGACTAGCGCACAGCTTGGCCAGCAGCGTCATGGTTTTCGACACCGGGGTGATCCTGACCACCGTGATGCTGTGATTCTGCAGATCTCTAGAAAAGGACAGGGCGCAATACACCGTGGAGCGCAGCCAGATCAAGATGCACTGGCCCAGAGCCAGCAGGGTATAGTTGTCGATAGCTGAGCGGGACTGCTCGGGAGAAAGCCGACTGGAATTGAACTCGAGTAGCAGCACCGCAACGCAAAGCAAGGCGAACCAGCTCACCCCCGGATAAACCCCCCGGGAATAGGAACGCCGTCCGTCGAGTTGCAACAGAAACTCCCGACGCAGGTGAAAACGAAATCTTTTCCAGCTTGCTGTGGTCACGGTCTCCTTGTCTTAGATGAGTTCCATTATAGCAGGCTCAGAACCTTTGCGGCCTACCCATGAAAATAACTTCTTCTATTGTACCAGAGTACAGGCAGCAGGATCCAGGCTCGCAAATCTTAAGAAGAAAATTCGGACTCAATAGATCCTTACCAGTCGGCTGAGTAGGCAAGATAGTCCGGTTGGTCTACGTAAATCGTATGAGGCGTGTAAGAATCCACGGTTTTGTCCAGGGTGCGGTTGGTGCCGTTGTCCCACACGATCCTAACTCGATACCGCTCACCTTGCTGCAAGTTCTTAACGTAAACCGGAAAGGTGTTCCAGGCACCACGATTTTCAAAGGTCTCACTGGTGTAGGAACCCATGCGGAAGGTTTCCACTTCCACCCGGGTTACGCGCAGGTAGCGCTGGGCGTATGCATCGTAATACTGGGAAGCGGAAAACTGAATATTTTGAGTGGGCAAAGCCCGGGGGGTCGGTGGAGCGGGGCGGGGCTGCCTGAAGGGTGCCATCATGGCGACCTCGCCTTGTTCAGGCATCTCCGGCATTACCTCGGGTTGGGGTTCGGCCAGCTCTACGTGGGTGGAGACGTCTTCCCAGTTCAGGGTGTACGCTTCCGCCTGGGCGGCGGTGGCGCTGTTTATCTGATCCCATCCGAGTTCATACTCCTGAGCCAGGCCGGCACCGGCCATGGCCAGCGTCAAGATGATAGCGAAAAGGCTTTTTCTAACGTTCATGGATACACGTCTCCTCGTTATCACTCTCTCACTCGGCCCTGAAAAAAAGCTGATGAACGCTTTTCAGACAACGTTAAGGGCCCAGCCCCCGAAACGTTGATCGGAGAGAAAAAAAGAAATTACAGGGAGGCCACTGCTAGCAGCGAACGCTTTTTCAGGCGTACCGGGTTGGCCCCCGGTACAATATGAGTTAAGGGTTAAAAACAATGAATCTCGCAACTGCTGCGCAATCATCCATTGGGCGCAAGCTCATCAACGGGTTCACAGGATTATTGCTGGTCGGCTTTGTGATCGGCCACCTCATCGGCAACTTGCTGTTGCTGGTTGGGCCAAAAGCTTTCAACGACTATGCTTACTTTCTAGAGCACATGTTTCACGGCGCCGGACTTATCGTGGCGGAGGTCGGACTGATCGTGCTCTTTCTGAGCCACGCCTGGAGCGGATATAGCGTTTGGCGGCGAAAGTGGGAGGCTCGGCAATATGGCTACGCGGTGCCGGGAGACGCCGGAGGGGTGAGCAAGAAGTCGGTCTCTTCCAACACCATGCTGTGGACCGGGATCTTGCTTCTCGGCTTTGTGATCTGGCACGTGCTTCAGTTTAAATTCGGCATCATCGATCGCGAAACCAATCGACAAGTTCTGGTCAATGGAGTGGAGATGAGAGATCTCTACGGACTGGTTATCGATACCTTCGCCTCACCGGTTTGGACCGGGGTCTACCTGATCATCATGGCGGCTCTGGGGTTTCACCTCTGGCACGGAGCCTGGAGTGCCTTCCAGAGCCTGGGCCTGGCCAACGCGAACTATCTGCCCACGATCACCAGGGTCGCGCACGGTCTTGCCGCGCTGCTGGCTTTCGGGTTTCTCTTCTTGCCAGCCTACATCATGCTGAGCAACGAAAGTCTGCAAGACAAAGATCAGATGTATCTCATTCAATATCAAGTGACGGACCAGGAAAGGGAAGTGCGCTAAATGTCTTTTGAAATCAATATGGGGGACACCAGGCTCGACTCCAAGATTCCGGACGGTCCTCTTCAAGACAAATGGACTCTCTACAAGCAAAACGCCAAGCTCGTCTTGCCGGCCAACAAACGAAAGTACACCATCCTGGTGGTGGGCACGGGTCTGGCCGGTGCATCGGCGGCCGCCACCCTGGGCGAACTCGGGTACAAGGTCAAGACCTTCTGCATCCAGGACTCGGCTCGGCGCGCTCACTCGGTGGCCGCTCAGGGGGGCATCAACGCCGCCAAGAACTATCAAAACGACGGCGACAGCGTATGGCGACTCTTCTACGACACCATTAAAGGGGGAGACTTTCGAGCTCGAGAGGCCAACGTCCACCGCCTGGCTGAGGTGAGCGCGAACATCATCGACCAGTGTGCGGCTCAGGGGGTGCCTTTTGCCCGGGAGTACGGCGGTACACTGGCCAACCGGTCGTTCGGAGGAGCCCAGGTCTCTCGGACCTTTTATGCCCGGGGGCAAACCGGTCAACAACTCCTTTACGGAGCTTACGGGGCCCTCTCTCGCCAGATCCGAGAAGGCAGCGTGACTCTCTATCAACAGCGAGAGATGTTGGACCTGGTGGTCCAGGACGGCAAGGCTCGCGGGATCATCGCCCGCAACCTGGTAACGGGTGAGATCGAGCGCCACGCCGGTCACGCCGTCTTGCTCTGCACCGGAGGTTACGCCCCCGTGTTTTACCTCTCCACCAACGCGGTCAATAGTAACGCGACCGCAGCCTGGAGATGCCACAAGCGGGGCGCCTACTTCGCGAATCCCTGCTATACCCAGATCCACCCCACCTGTATCCCTCAGGCCGGCGACTTCCAATCGAAGCTCACCCTTATGAGTGAGTCGTTGAGAAACGACGGCCGGGTGTGGGTTCCGAAAAAGAAGGGCGACGATCGCGCCGCCAATGATATCCCGGCGGATGAGAGAGATTACTATCTGGAGCGTCGGTATCCGGCCTTCGGAAACCTGGTACCCCGCGACATCGCTTCCCGGGCCGCCAAGAAAGCCTGCGACGACGGCTACGGAGTGGGCGCCACTAAACTAGCCGTCTACCTGGACTTCAAGTCGGCGATCGAAAGGTTGGGTGAAGATGCGGTGAGAGACCGCTATGGAAACCTGTTCGAAATGTATGAAGAGATCACCGGCGAAGATCCCTACAAGGTTCCCATGCGGATCTACCCTGCTTCCCACTACACCATGGGAGGGCTGTGGGTCGACTACAACCTGATGACCACCATACCGGGATTGCACGCTTTAGGAGAGGCCAACTTTTCCGACCACGGAGCCAACCGACTGGGGGCCAGCGCCCTGATGCAGGGGCTCTCCGACGGCTACTTCGTGATTCCTTACACCCTGGCCAACTATCTTGCCACCCATCAACCGGCCGATGAACTGAACCCCGAGGCGGAGGCTTTTCAAGAAACCGAAACCTCGGTTCGTGAGGGTATCGAAAAACTGATGAATATCGGCGGCGAATCGACTCCCAACCACTATCACAAAGAACTGGGTAAGATCGTCTGGAACAACGTGGGCATGGGCCGCAATGAAGAGAGTCTTCTGAAGGCCCTCAAGTCCGTTCAGGAGCTTCGCAAGGACTTCTGGGAGAACTTGAAAGTGACCGGCAAGCAGGAGGAGTTCAATAAAAATCTCGAGTTTGCCGGGCGGGTGGCCGACTATCTGGAGTTGGCCGAATTGCTGGCCATCGATGCCATGCATCGCAAGGAGTCGTGCGGAGGACATTTTCGAGAAGAGTATCAAACCGAGGCTGGTGAGGCCCTTCGGGATGATGAAAATTTCTGCTACGCAGCTGCCTGGGAATGGAGCGGGGAGCCCGGCAAGCCCAAACTCAACAAGGAAAATCTGACATTTGAAAGCGTGGAGCTCGCTCAGCGAAGCTACAAGTAAGGAACCTGCAATGAGCATGACAATGAAACTCAATCTCAGAATTTGGCGTCAAGCCGGACCTAAGGCCGCCGGTAAGCTTGTGGACTACGTTATGGACAATGTGATTCCGGACATGTCGTTCCTGGAAATGCTGGACGTCCTGAACGAGATGCTGGCCACCAAGGGAGAGGACCCGGTGGCATTCGATTCCGATTGTCGCGAAGGGATCTGTGGAGCCTGCGGATTGGTGATCGACGGGGTTGCCCACGGACCCCACAGCGGTACCACCACCTGTGGTCTGCGAATGCGACATTATAAGAGCGGAGACACCATCACCATCGAGCCCTGGAGAGCCACCTCGTTTCCGATCATCAAGGATCTGGTGGTGGACCGTAGCGCCTTCGATCGGATCGTCCAACAGGGCGGCTATGTGTCGGTGAACACCGGCTCGGCACCCGATGCCAACTCCGTTCCGGTGGGCAAACAGGCGGCCGACGACTCCATGGATGCCGCCACCTGCATCGGCTGCGGAGCTTGCGTGGCAGCCTGCCCCAACGCCAGCGCCCACCTCTTCACCGCCGCCAAGATCTACCAGTACTCTCGAATCCCCCAGGGACAGGCCGAGCGGGACAAACGGGTGCTCAACATGATCGCGACCCACGACCAGGAGGGCTTCGGAGACTGCTCCAACCACGGTGAGTGTGAGGCGGTTTGTCCTAAACGCATCTCCATCAAGACCATCGCCCAGATGCGTCGGGACTATTTAGCGGCTTCCTTGCGTTCCTAGGGCCTGTGGACAATCAACCTCCTCTCGCTACACTCGCCCATTTCCGCCCTCTAAAACCCATATTTTTTTTAAGTACGCCCGGTACTAGTCAAAAAATCTGTCTTCCAGAGGACAAAAAT
>JBAYRN010000062.1:0-31853 GCA_041676625.1 Vulcanimicrobiota bacterium | reverse complement strand
TATTGTCCATGCGAATACCTCATTTCACCCGAATATGACCCGATATTGGGGCAAAATTTCACTATCCGCCTGGCCAAAATGCCCTTCGCTCTGCTCGGTCCGACTACTCCGACAAGCTCCTAGCATGCTTTTATTCTATCAATCGGTGTCCGACCTGACAAACCGCGAAGATTTGAAGCTACAACCCCAGCCGCGCCTCTTCGATGTACTCGGTGATCTGCCGGTCTAGCTGGTTCATGGGGACGGCACCTTCGCGCAGCACCGCATCGTGAAACTCCCTCAGGTCAAAGCTAGCTCCCAGAGCTTCGCTCGCTCGTTTCCGCTGGCGGCGAATCTCCAGTTCACCGATCTTGTAGGCCAGGGCCTGGCCGGGCCAGGCGATGTATCGATCGACCTCGTTCATCACGTCCAGTTCGCTGCGGGGGCTGTTGGCCAGGAAGTAGTCGATGGCCTGGCGGCGAGTCCAACCTTTGGTGTGGATCCCGGTGTCCAGCACCAGTCGGATGGCCCTCCACATTTCGTAGGTGTAACGACCGAAGAGATCATACGGGTCTTCATACAGGCCCATCTCCTCGCCCAGGCTCTCCGCGTACAGCGCCCACCCCTCTACGAAAACGGTGTAGTCGCCGAATCCGGCGCTGTGCCGTCGAAAGGGAGGTAGCGATAACTCCTGGGCCAGGGCGATCTGATGGTGGTGCCCGGGAACGGCCTCGTGCATGGAAAGTGCCGGGATCTCGAAAAGGGCCCGGGTCTCCGGTTTGTACAGATTGACGCAGTAGGTACCGGCCAGCTCCCCTGCCCCTGGAAGATAGTAAGCGGTGGTGGTGCTGGGGGCGATGTAATCAGGGATCGGACTCACCCCGTACGGCTTGCGGGGGAGCGTCTTAAACAGGTTGGGCATCTGCCCGTCCACTTTCTTGCAAAAGGCGCGATAGCGGATCAACAGCTCCTGGGGCTCCTTGAGATAATGCTCCGGAGCCTGGCGGAGGTGGTTGAAAAACTGCTCCAAAGTGCCCTCGAAGCCCACGTCCTCTTTGATCCTCTCCATCTCGGTTCGGATCCGGGCCACCTCCTGCAATCCTAAACGATGAATCTCATCGGCTCCCAACTCCGTGGTGGTGTATCGTTTGATCAAAAAAGAATAAGCCTCTGCCCCACCGGGTAGGCGCCCCAGACCGATCTCCTCCGGAGCGGCACTCAGGTAGGGGCCTTCCAGAAAAGCGCTGAAACGCTGCATAGCCGGTCCCACCCCGGTCTCGATGGCAACTCTCGCCCTCTCTTGCAGCGCCAAGAACTCCGGTTGAGACTTCCACTCTTCTTTAGCCTCCAGAAAGGGGCGAAAAAACGGACTATTCCTGGCCTGGCGATGAAGATCCGGCTGCATCCGGAAGGCCTGGAGCATGCGCTCCACGATGATCTGGGGCTGAACCCTCTGCCGCGTTATGGCCTCTTCCAGGACCGCTCTTTCCGCTTCGGCGTAGTCTCCGAACGACTCCAATCGTTCCACCCATAACCGATAGTCTTCAAGCTCGACGAAGGAGATCGAACTGCTCAGAGTTGCGGTGGTGTGAAGCCCCTCCCGCTGGTTCTGCGTGAACAGATCAAGCCGGTACTGGTGGGCGCTGGTTTGCCACTCCAGTTGTTGGCGAAAGAGCCTGAGATTGATCAGATTGGCCGCCGACAGCGCACCCACATCGAACCCCTCCAGTTCTTTGAGCACTTGTCGATAGTGGTCCGCCTCTTGTTCTCTGCTCTCTGCACTGCTGTCGGGCCAGAGTCGGTCTGACTCTTCACCCAGATAGATAGCAAGTAACGGCTGTCTCTGGTTCAGACGCTCCCACTCTCGATCCAGGAGTTGCTCAAATCTGAGATCTTCAGAGCTCTGGGCCCAGGCTGAACCCACGCAAAGGCCGATAAGCAGGAAGGTAAGGAAAAGCTGTTTCATAATGCTCGCTTCTCGCCCGGCCAGGGCCAGCCTTCCCCGCGAGGGGTCGCAACCCGAGACCTTGAAGACTTAGTCTTGCAGCAATCCTTGACCTGGAGCCTGTTCCTTCACACCCTGCTACTGGCGGGCTTGCTCTGGTTGTTCTCCGAAAACGAGGAGTACACGCCTGCTCCGGAAGAAAATCGGCTCGTGGTACGCCCCCTGGCTGTGGCGCCCAGGCCCGAACCTCCTGAACTCAAGGCCGGCAACGAGACAGCAGCCCCCGAGCCCCTTCCCCCCCAACCCGCTCCGGTTGAGGAAAAGCCCGTCTCCCCGACCTCTCCCCTCCCCCCGCCGGCCGGTCACGAGGCCCCCAGGGCAAAGAGCAAGCCGCCCGAGTTTCTGCTCCCGGAAGCCGACTATCCCACCCACCAACCGATCTCAGTGGCCGGGGCTTCGGGGCAAGATCCCATCAATCTCAAAGGGGAATCCGAATCCGCTGATCGGCCGGCCCTGCCCTACTACCACCCCTCCGTGACTCTGGAAGGGCGAACCGGTCGAGACTGGATCTTGGTCCGCTTCGAGGTAGCGGCCAACGGCACATTTAAGGTGGAAATGCTGGATGGAACCGGGGATATTCATCAAGACGCCAGGGTGCTCAACGTCTTACGAAGGTGGAAATGGCTACCCATGAGGATCGACGGCCAGACCTACCCTTCGGTCGAAGTGATCCGGCTCTACCGTCACGAGGTTTAAGATCTTTGCTTAAGCAGAGAAGAAAATGCTCGACATGCGTTGAAGCCGGTGGGCGTGGAGTCCGAATCAGCAAAAACAGCCGTGAGTGCTTCAGAACATGCGCAATCGATCGAACTGGATGCTCTGAAGAGCGAGGTTCGACGACAGAGCGCATCACTCGAGGAGAAAGAGAGCGAACTTCAGGAAAAGCGCAAGCATCTGGAAGAAGCTGAACAAAAACTTCGAGATCTGGTGAGAAAAGAGGGGGAAGCCGACTACACCGCTCGCACCCTGGCGGCCAAACTCGCCTCCACCGAAAAGAATCTGCAGAAGATCAGCCAGGAGCGAAAAACCCTGGAACGCCTGCTCAGTAAAGCCCAGCAGGACACGGAGAAAGTTCGGTTCGAACTGCAGGCGGCTACCCAAAAGTTGGAAGCCCTGCAAGAGACGACCCAAAACCGAGATGAAACCACCGACAAACTGGAGTTTCGAAATCGCGATCTGGAGACCAAACTGGCCCGGGTTACCAGCCGGGTGGAACTCTACCAGGGTAAGCTCGAAAGTCTGCAGCGACAACTCTCCGATAAAGACACCGAGGTGGCTCTCACCCAGCAAAAGCACGAATTACTGGAAAAGGAGCGGGATCTCCTCAAGGCCGAACTCGACGAGAGTCGTAAAGCCGGTAGAGCGCAACGCGACAACCGTTCCGAGTTGGAAGAATCCGTTTTCGTAAAGGACCGGCAACTTTCAGAAACCCAGGCCAGCCTGGAACGCCAAAAAGAGGCCCTGGACAAAGCCCGCCAGGATCGCGATGAAGCGCGGGCCGAGCTAGCTCGCCTGGAGTCCAGACTGCACGACGCCGAGCGCGGCCAGACCGAGCGCGATCAGCAGATCGAAGATCTGATGGAGCAGATGCAGGCGCTCGAGCAGTATCACACCGAGGAGGTGGAGACCCTCCAGCGGGAGGTTGCAGCACGAGACGAAGAGCGGATAGCCCTGGAAGAGGCCAATCAGAAATTGGCCGAAGAGAGTCGCCGACAGGAGAGCGAGCAACTCAGCGAACTCAAGGATGAGCGCAATTCGCTTCGCGCCGAACTGGTGACCAAGAAAAAGCAGGTCGCCGAACTGACTCACTGGGCCGAACGGGTACGACCGGCTTACGAGACGCTGAAAGAAAAGTTTTCCCAGCTGCAGATTGAGTATCGCACCCTCCATACGGCCTTCGGAGAAAGCCAGAACGAACAGAAGAAGCAGCAGCATCAGCTCAAGGATCTCAGCGGCCAGCTCGAAGAACTGCGAGAAACCCTGGAGCAGAGCGGCCAGGAATCGGCCGGCAAGGATGCGCAACTGAGCGAACTCCAAACTCGAGTTCAGCAACTCAATGAACAACTGGAGACGCTGAACGAGTCTCTCAACAACACCGAAAATGAGAAGCAAGCCACCCAGAAAGAGTTGGACAAGCTGGTTCGCTTACAAGAAAATACCAGCCAGAATAAAGGTGAGGTTGAGGTTCGGCTGGCCGAGACCGAGCAAGCTCTGGAAGAGCAGCTCGCTGAATTGGAAGCCCTCCAGGAAGAAATGGAGAAAAGCCGGGCCCAGGAAGCTCGTTTGACCGACGAGCTATCGGTGGAGAAGAAGCAAGTCTCCAAAGCTCAAGGCAATATCAAGGAACTCCTGCGCCAAAGAAACCAGTTGCTGGATGCAAAGCGGCTCTTGGAAGAGTCCCTCACCGATTATCAGGCTAAAGAGTCGACCCTCCGAGAGCGAGTCGAAGAAGCCGAGAAAGAGCGCGACCGGGTCCGGGAGAGCTTCGATGAGTTGCAAAACGAGTTCGACAGCGTGAACCAGAACTGGCTCGACCGGATCAAAGAACTCCAACAGCAGATCGAAACCACCAGTGCGCAACTTCAGGAACTGGAGACAGAAAAGGACGAGCTGGAGTCTCGCACCCAAGAGGAGCGAGCATCCTTTGAGAAAAGCCTGGAAAATCTGCGCTCGGAGTTGGAGGAGACCTCCCGGGATCGGACCAGTCTCCTGGAAAGGGTGGATGACTTCACCCGAGAACTCGACTCGGCTAAAGAGACCATCGGGGGCCTGGAATCCGAGCTTCAAGAACAAACCGAGGTTCGTAGCAAGCTGGAAAACGAGCTGATCGAGATGACCAGCGACGTCTCAGAACTGGAGAGTAATCTCAACGAATCCACCTCTCGCTTGCAGGATCGCGAAACCGAACTCGCCCAACGCCGGGAAGAACTGAAACGCTACGCCGAGAATCGCCAGAAATTGACCGAGAACTTGGAGGCTGTTGGTAAGCAGAACAAGACCCTCCGGGAGATGGTGGCTCGGTCTCAGAAAGAGGCGTTAGGCCTGCGGGAGTATATCGAAAAGCTCCAGGCTCTCTCCAAGGATCGTCTGGAGAAGGCCAAAGTTGCTCTGGAAAAGCGTGACGAGCAACTACGCAATCAGATGGCGGCCTTTCAGGAGCAGCAGAAAGAAAACGAGCGCTTGCTACGGCGTAAGGAGCGCTCCGAGCTTTTGGAAGCTGCCCTCAAAGGCGCCCTCACCGACCTGCGCGCTCAGATCATGACCAAAGACGAAATGGTCGAAGAACTGGAGTGGCATCTGGGGCTGCTCTATCAAAACCTGGAAGACGGCCAGATGGATCTGGACGGCAAAGAAGAAGAACTACTCGCCCTGAAAAAGCAGAGCGATTCCCAGATCAAAAGCCTGGAGAAAAAACTCAAAAAGCGGCGGAGCGAAATCGAGCAGCTCACCCAGGAGCGTGACGGCCTGGAGCAACAGCTCACCGAGTTGCACGAGACATCCGAGCATCAACAATCCGAGCTGGAGCGGGCCAACCTTCGACTGGAACGTACCGGGACTCGTCTGGACCGCACCTTGACCGATCTCACCGAAGAGCAAGATCGGTCTGCTCGACTGGGAGCCCAACTGACCGATGCTCTGGAGGATCGTAACCGCAGGGTGCAGCGACTCCGGGAACTCCAACGGGAGTTTTCCGAGTGGCGAGCAGGCTCCAGCGAAGAGGAAGCTAGCCGGGACAAGGTTCAGATCGAAGAACTGAGCCAGGAGCTACAAGACTCTCAATCCCGAGAACTGGAACTACAGCGCTCTCTCACCGAGTTGCAAGAGTCACTCGCCCAGCACGTCCGTGACAAAGCTCAACTGGCCGAACTCCAGGATAGTTCGGAGACTCCGGTAGCCCCAGCCGATAACGAGCATGCAGCGGAAATTGCGACCGGCGCCCAGTTGGGTGTGCAGGTGCTGACCGCTCAGATCGACTTGCTCAAGCTCAAGGCCCGTCACCATGAAGTGACCGCTTCCATGAGCCAGGCAGAAGACAAGGAGAGCCTCACCGAGCGGGTCGCTGAACTGAAAGTCTGCGAGGAAGAACTCGAGCAACAGCAAGAACTGCTGGAGGCAATGGAGAGTGAATGGACAGACTTTCGAACTGCCGTTTCCGAGCAAGCTCGGGAGGTCTTAGACGGCTTCATCTCCATCGTCGAGGTTGAAATGAAGCAGGCGCGAGAAGCGGAAGCCCAGGTCGAGAAATTGCGACGTCAACTCGATCTGTTGATGACAGGCGAAGCCTCCCCTACGGAAATCGCCACTGAAGAACTCAACCTGCAACTCCAAGAACGGGACGTCTTGATCACCGAGCTTGAGGAGGAACTCGTTCAGGTTTCAGCCCAACTCAACGAATCTCAGTACAAACTCACCGAGCTAGAAAATGTGCACTCGGAAGACGCCGATTTTCTCTCCTGGAAAGAGCTAAATAACCTGCGAGAGGAACTCAAGCAAAAAACGGAACTTTTGGAGAACTATCGAGCCGAACGCAAACAGGGACCCCCTTCAGACTCATCCCTGGAAGAAGAACTCGAAAATCTCAACAACCGCTATTTGAAAGGTCGGCGCCGCATATCCCAGTTGCTGAGCGAGTTGGAGGAGAAAAACCAGAAACTCGCCGAGTTGAGCGGTGGTGCTGCCCCTACTCCTTCCCTCCCCGAGACGGCCGACGAATTCGAGTTACCACCCGCCCTGGAAGAAGAATTTCCCGAACTCGACGATCTACCGATCCCGGAGGGACTAGGCGAGTTGTCCTCGGCCCTCCTCAAGGAGGACACGGTGGAAGATCTGCCGGCCATCCCTGAGGCCGCGGAACTCCATTCGGAAGGCGAAGAAAGTTCCGAGAGCGAGTGAGCAATCAGCCTGGTGCATGTGGCGGCCCCGTGCTGCCGCATGCGGCGCCCCCGCGCTGCCACATGCTCGATCGAGCAGCGCGTCGGGGCATAGCGGGTTGAACTCGCTAACCTTAGCGGGTTGAAACGGCTAACTTGCAGCGCGCCGGGATATAGCGGGTTGAACTCGCTAACTTGCAGTGCCCCCGCACGGCGCTGCATCATCATGCAACGCCGTGCTGAATCCCCCAGCCTGCGAGTGTTGTGGCGGCCCCGTGCTGCCGCATGCGGCGCCCCCGCGATGCCACATGCTCGATCGAGCAGCGCGTCGGGGCATAGCGGGTTGAACTCGCTAATCTTAGCGGGTTGAAATGGCTAACTTGCGGTGCGTCGGGAAATAGCGGGTTGAACTCGCTAATCTTCGCGGGTTGAAACCGCTAACTTGCAGTGCGTCGGGAATTAGCGGGTTGAACTCGCTAACCTTAGCGGTTTGAACCCGCTAACTTGCAGTGCCCCCGCGCGGCGCTGCATCATCATGCAACGCCGTGCTGAATCCCCCGGCCACCCCTAATCCCACTCTGCAAAGAGTGAAGCATCCACAACCCAAAGGCAGCCCTCTCTATCGGGGCTGCCTTTTTAGCGGGCCCTCAAACCAATCCGCAAGCAAAAGGTTCGGTACCCGGGAAAATTCTTTGGTGTTGTGGGATGAATAGGACCTAAAAACTGCCTGCTACCCGGCCACGCCGGCGCTCGTTTTTTTCTTAGATTTTTTGGCCTTGGCTTTGGTTTTTTTGGCCTTGCTGGCGGCTTTCTTCTTGCCTTTGGTGGACTTCCGCTTGGCCTTGGCTTTGGTCTTTGATTTGGCTTTGGACTTGGTAGCTCCGTCCTTCTTTTTCTTGGGTTCGCGGGGTGCGAACTCGAAGCCGTGCTTGCCGTTATCCTTGAGCTTCAGTTTGGCCTTAAACGGCCGCCCGTAGCGGGAGATGAAGTCGGGGATCTCCTCGGTGATCCCGTCCACAAAAAACTTCTTCGCCTCCTCCACGCTCATCTCGCGCTTGCACACAATCTTGGGCAGGATAGCCACTTTCTTGATCTTGGGATAGGCCTCTTTGCACGAGTCGTCGCACTGGCACTGGTAGGTGGTCTCGGTCTCAAAGATCATCCGCCCCGATCCGAAGGGGCAGGGGCAAACCGGCTGGCTATCTTCTGTGATCTCAGCCACGCTACCGCCCATGGGAGTACCGTCCTCAGAGACCAGTTGTAGCTCGCCCTTTTCGTTGAGTTTCAGGATTCCGGAATAGCCCTGGCCGTTAGCCGAAAGAAAACCCTCCAGGAGTGGGGTTTCGCCGTGTTCGAGGAGCTCTCGAATGGTGACCCGGTCCAGGTAGCGGCCGTTGCGTTCTTTCCAAATGATAAACCCGACTCCCGCGGAGTCTTTGCCCAGGTTGTCTTCCGAACAGTAAAAGCGGCTACGCTCAACCACCTGCAACTGGGGCGCAATCGGGCAGGGGCCCAGCGGGGCGTCGCCTTGATAAAGCTCATCGTACTGAAAGGTCTTGGCCTTCTCTACGATATCTTCGGTGTACTCGACGACTTCTTGAATGTACTGCTCGCGGGTTCGCTGGCCTTGCTCCACCTCTTGCAGACGCATCTCCATCTCTCCGGTCAAGAGCGGAGAACTCAACCGGTCGGCACCCATTCGGCGCAAAAGATCGATGAGAAGAATCCCCTTGGGAGTCGCCCGCAAGGTACGCTCGGCGCGCCGGGCGTACTGCTTGGTAACCAGATTCTCGATGATATCGGCCCGGGTAGCCGGGGTACCGAGCCCCTTGCCCCGCAGAACCTCGGTGATCTCGTCGTCATTGACCTGGCGACCGGCGTGCTCCATCAAAGAGAGCAACCGCGCCTCGGAGTATCGGGCGGGTGGCCTGGTCTGGTCGGACTCCGACTCGGTGCTGTCGCAGAGGATCAAGGACTGGCCGCTCTTGAGCTGAGGAAGACTCCCTGCGCTGGCTTTTACCCGGTCGCTCCATCCGGCTCCGGCCTTGCCCAGTTCTGCCAAAACGTCGGTTTCCTCGGCGGCATCCTTGCCGTAGACCTCGTACCATCCGGGTACGTGCAAGAAACGACCACGGGTTCGAAAGTGGTGACCTTCCACCACGGTCGTTCGCTCTACCTTCATCCACTCGGCCGGGGGATAAAAGGCGGCTAGAAAACGTCGCATGACCAGATCAAAGATCCGTTCATCATCACCGGAAAGATTGGCTGGAGGTCGCTGTCCAGTGGGCACGATGGCGAAGTGGTCGCTCACCTTGCTGTCATCAAAAACTCGACTAGTATTGCGCAACCCGTCTTTCTTGAGGGTAGCGGCAAAGCGACTGTACGTTCCTCCCTGGGAAAACGAATGCAAGACTTGATTCACGTGATCCCGGTAGTCGTTGGGCAGGCACTTGCTGTCGGTACGAGGGTAGGTCAGCAGTTTGTAACCCTCGTACAGGCGTTGGGCCGCCTGCAGGGTGCGCCGGGCAGAGTATCCGAAGCGGCTGTTGGCTTCTCGCTGCAGACTGGTCAGGTCGAACAACTGGCGGGCCGTCTCTTTGGTAAGTTTACGAGTCTCCTCGGCTCCCCCGGGCTTGTTTGCCACCGTCTCTGCGATGGTATCGAGCGTCTTTTTATCGGTGATCCAGTCATCTTTCTGGGGAAGGTCCGGATCAGGCTCAAAGTTCGGGTCGAACCAGGTGCCGCTGTAGGCGTGGTCACCCGCTTGAAACTTTGCCTGCAAGCGCCAAAAGGGGGTAGGTCGGTGAGTCAGGTTCTCGATCTCCCGGTCCACCAGCAAGGCGAGGGTGGGAGTCTGCACCCGACCAGCCGACCAGGCGGTGCGTTCATTTCGAGTTTTCATGCGCCGCGTGAGGGCTCGGGTGGCGTTGATCCCGATCAGCCAGTCGGCCTCCGAACGGCACACCGCAGCATCGGAAAGCCCGTCGAAGTTGCGACCGTCCTCCAGTTTGGTGAAGCCTTCTTTGATCGCCCCTGTGGTCATGGATTGAAGCCACAGCCGACGCATCTCTCGGGGCGTGGGAGCGTTCTTGAACTTGTGAAAGTACCACAGGATCTCCCGAAAGATGAGTTCACCTTCGCGCCCCGCGTCGCAGGCGTTGATCACTTCACTCACGTCGCTTCGACCGTAAAGTTTCTTTAGAACCTTCAATCGCTCGGATTGGCCGGACTTCGGCGAATACTGGAACTCATCGGGAATGATCGGCAGATCCTCCAGTACCCAACGCTTATACTTGGGGTCGATCTCTTCGGGAGCCACAAACTCCAATAAGTGACCAACCGCCCACGAGACCACGTACTTATCGTTCTCGAAATAGTCGTCGCCCGTCTCGAAACCACCCAATGCTCGGGCGATATCTCGAGCCACACTGGGCTTCTCCGTAATGACCAAACCTTTGCTCATGCTCTATCCTGTCCTCTGGGTCACGGCGTTACAACGTGAAGCAACGGAGTTCCTCTACCGACCTGCTCCGGGAGGCTCAAAATCACCATCCAAAAACGTTTTCCCTGAAAGTTTTGAGGGTAGAGTAGCAACAGATCTTATAGCGCGCAACACTTGCGCCCATTTCAAGAGAGGTTTATTACTGTGACTGCAACTGCTACTAAAACGAATTACGGCGATCTTTTGGGGAAAGAAGCCGAGGCACTTTTGAGCCACGAATGCAAAACCATCCCTGCTTCTTCCCTGCATGCTCCCGGACCTGATTTCATTGACCGGGTGTGGGCCGTTTCCGATCGCCCCATCCCCGTGCTGCGCTCGCTCCAATCGCTGTTTGGCTCCGGACGCCTGGCCAACACCGGTTATCTCTCGATCCTCCCGGTGGACCAGGGGATCGAGCACACTGCTGGCGCATCCTTTGCCCCCAACCCCATGTATTTCGATCCTGAGAACATCGTAAAGTTGGCCATCGAAGGCGGCTGCAATGCGGTAGCCTCCACCTACGGTGTACTGGGTGCCGTGGCCCGCAAGTACGCCCACAAGATCCCTTTCGTGGTCAAGCTCAACCACAACGAATTGATGACTTATCCCAACAGCTACGATCAGGTTATGTTCGGTACCGTGGAAAAAGCCTATGAAATGGGTGCCGCCGCAGTAGGGGCCACCATCTATTACGGCTCTGAGGAGTCTCGCCGCCAGATCGTCGAGATCGCCCAGGCGTTTGCTCACGCCCACGACCTGGGAATGGCCACCATCCTGTGGTGCTACTGCCGCAACTCCGACTTCGTGAAAGACGGCAAAGACTACCACGTGGCCGCCGACCTCACTTCGCAAGCCAACCACCTGGGCGTGACCATCCAGGCCGACATCATCAAGCAGAAGCTTCCGGAAAACAACGGTGGCTTCAAAGCGATCGGTTTCGGTAAGACCCACGCCAAGATGTACAGCGACCTCACCACCGACAACGAAATCGACTTGACCCGCTACCAGGTGGCCAACTGCTACATGGGCCGGGCCGGTTTGATCAACTCCGGTGGAGCCTCCGGCGCCAACGACATGGCCGACGCCGTGAAGACCGCGATCATCAACAAACGAGCCGGCGGAATGGGCCTCATCTCCGGACGCAAGGCGTTTCAAAAGCCCATGAAAGACGGCGTGGCCCTGTTGAACGCCATCCAAGACGTGTATCTGGATAGCAACGTAACTCTGGCCTAAGGCTTGGTCCGAACTTATTAAGAGTGGAGCCGGTTTGTCGTCACAGACCGGCTCCACTCTTCATTTGAAGAGAGCCTGTCAAACGACCAAATCGGCGGGCGGAACTTCATCGCTGAGAGCCATCGCCAATAACCCGGGTAGTCTTTAAACCATCCTGGATCTTCAGCAGGAGCTAAGGGAAGGTTGCCGAGAGCGCACGAACGTACGACCGTGGATCGTGAAGATGACCAGAGATGCTAAATCATAATCTTTCAGCCGACGAACTGAGCCGCTATGATCGTCACATCTTGCTTTCCGAAGTGGGCCTGGAAGGTCAGGAGAAGCTCAAGCGTGCGCGGGTCTTTTTGGTGGGGGCCGGGGGTCTGGGGAGCCCTCTGGGGTTGTACCTGGCGGCTGCCGGGATAGGGACACTCGGAATCGTGGATTTCGACCGGGTCGAGCAGAGCAATTTGCACCGCCAGGTGATCCACGGTACCAAAGATGTGGGCCGCAGCAAGCTCGAGTCGGCCCGGGATCGACTGTCCGACCTCAACCCCCACGTGGAGATCGTCACCCACGCGACCAGGCTCAACTCGAAGAACGCCCTGGAAATTCTGGCCGATTACGATGTGGTTGTGGATGGCACGGACAACTTCGCCACCCGATATCTGGTCAATGATGCTTGTGTTCTGCTGGGAAAGCCCAACGTCTACGGCTCCATTTTCCGGTTCGAGGGTCAGGTCTCGGTCTTTCATCCAGCCGCCGGCGGGCCGTGCTATCGGTGCATCTACCCGACCCCTCCACCGCCGGGCATGGTGCCCTCCTGTGCCGAAGGAGGGGTGCTCGGAGTCTTGCCTGGAGTGGTAGGGACCCTGCAAGCCACCGAGGTCATCAAGCTCATCCTGGGTATCGGCACCTCGCTGATCAATCGGTTGCTCATGTATAACGCCCTGACCATGAAGTTTCAAGAACTCAGGCTGCATCGGGATGAGAACTGTCCGCTCTGTGGCGCCCACCCCAGGATTAAGGAACTGGTGGATTATGAGGAGTTTTGCGGCCTGAAACAGGGCCCGATCGGTGCAGAAGATATGAGCCCGCAAGAGTTCTACGAACTCTGGCAAGCCGGACACCGCCCCCTGTTGCTCGACGTACGCAACCCTCACGAATGGAGCATCGCGAACCTCTCAGACTACGATGCTCAATTGATCCCTCTCAAGGAATTGCCGGAGCGCTTACACGAACTCGACAAAACTCGTGAGATCGTGGTGCACTGCAAGACCGGAGGGCGCAGCGCCAAAGCCCAGGAGTTGCTCCAGAATGCAGGCTTTAGCCAGGTCAAGAATCTTGCCGGCGGCATCCTTCGCTGGGCCGACGAAATTGACGAAACTATCAGTAAGTATTAGGGTCACTCTTCCGGAGGAGTACTTTTATGAAAACTGTTATTAACAGGCTGCTGGCAGCCATTCTTGTTTCGATCGCCCTGTCGGGTTGCGGAGAAACCGAGGCCCCCCCTGTGTTTCAAGAGCCCCCTCTTCTACGTACCGAGGAAGCGATCATCAACCAGGCTATGGTCGACGACCCGGCCGCGGTGCTACAGTTACTGCCCACCGAACACCTAGATTTTCGGGAGCTAACCCCTGCTGCTGTACAGGGCCAGTTCGCCCTGCTTCCGGTGAGCGACCTCCAGGCCAACTACGAGACGCTCTTCGGCAGTCTGTCCGAAGATCTGGGGGTGACCTTGAAGTCCCCTGAAAACGTATCGAACATCGCTTTCATTCGAGGCCAATCCGAAACCGGGCACTTTGATCTCACCGCTCAACCCATTCTCAATAACCCCCTGGGCATCCAGGCTGTCGGCTTCCAATCCGTGAATTACACCACCACCGTTCCCCTCCCGGATGGAGAGCGGTCCTTCCAGGTTTCTGGGGGACTACTGGTACCCCAGGACATCGACAAGACCCAGCTCAAAGGGGTGGTGGTCTACTTTCATGGCACGACCTTCAACAATTCGCAGGTCGGATCCGATGTCGGCAATCCTGAAACTCAGCTTTGTGCCCAGGTCTTCGCTTCCCAGGGCTATGCGGTCCTGATCCCAGACTACGTGGGCCAGGGGGTAGACTGGCAAAACGTCCACCCTTATGTGACCTACCCCAAAGTCTCGGCCCAGACGGCCGTCGACATGCTCAGTGCAGCCAAGCCGGTTTTCGTCGATCATTTTGGCTTGCAGGAAAGCGATCCCCCCCTCAAGCTCTTCTCGGCCGGCTACTCGGAAGGGGGGGCCTATTCCCTCTGGTTCAATAGCTACCTCGCCACCAACCCGGGCAGGCTCGATCCACTCTATCAGTTGATTCACTCCGTGGGCATGGAGGGCGCCTACAGCACCTCTCAAGTGACTTATGACTTCCTCTTTAACAACGTGAGCGTGAGCGGGGGTAACCCTTTCAACGTCCAGAGCGAAATTCTGGTCAGCATCGTAAAACCGGCTCTCAGCGCCAACGCTCTCCTGTCTTACGCCACCTATTCCACCAATTCCGATTTCCTGGCGATCTTCAACAAAAATTTCTTCTTGATGACGGCCACTCCCCCGGTTCCTCAGATGGCCTGCAACGTAAACGGCCAGCAAGTGGACATCGCCTGGGCGTTTACCCAGCCTGACACCGATATTTCCGCCCAATTGGTCATGTCCGGACTGGGCAAGATGGCCAATCAGGAGCGATATCCGGGCCCTTTTGAGCTACTGACTTCCAGCAATAACAACATCCGCTCGCTGATCTCCCCCTACCTACTCGTGCCTGAGGCCCTGGCCGATCTCCAGGCCGTTTTAAAGGCAGCAGATGTAGACCTTTCCCCCTGCCCTGACGGTGCCGTCAGCATCATCACCCTGGCTCAAGACTCAGTGGTGGTGCCCAACAACTTCGACCTGTTGGCTTCCACCTATCCGTCCAAGCTACGGTCCACCATCAAGATCGATCACAACAAGATCCTGACGGTTTCGGTTTTCAGCGAGCTCCTGGGCTGGCCATACTGGATCCCGATCGATCACTTGCAGGCGCCGGTCTACCAGTTTCTCTACACCCTGCAGATCTTTAACGAACTTCAATAAGGAGCTATTCGGTGGCGATCTCCTCGCGATCGCTCTCTTCTTCGATGCCCTCTTCGATCATCTCCTCGATAACTTCCTCGTCTCCTTCTTCCAACTCCTCGACGAGCTCTTCCTGAGTATCGTCGAGATGGTCGATGGTAAAACGGCAGGACAGGGCGAAGTGGTCGGAACCGAAGTACGGCAAGGTCTTGAGTTCTTCGATGAAGACATCGGGGGTGTGGAACAGCTGATCAATGGGGAAGCGCAAGAACCAGTAGCGGGCGTGGAAAGTCGCGATAAAGCCGCGCCCAACCCGGGGATCGATGGTTTCGGATGCTCGCCGGAAGAGAACCGATGAGCGAGACCAGGCGACGTTATTAAAGTCTCCCACGATGATACTGGTCCGGCCATCGGCTCTGACCTTCTGGGCCACCGAGAGCAGTTCGCCGTCTCGTTCCTTCGAGGTTTCCTCCTCGGTGGGGCTGGGCGGCGGCGGATGAACACAGAAAAGGGTAAACCGATATCCGTCTTCGGTCTTCACCTCGGCTTCGATGCTCGGCAGATCATCGGCCACGAAATAGTGAACCTGAAAAGTCATGGGGATCTTGCTGTACAGGTGCATCCCGTAGGTGTTTTCGAGGGGCACTTTGCAAAAGTGAGGATACTCCGCCTCCAAAACGCGCATGGCCGTATCCCAGTCTTCATTCGACTCCATAGTGAGGACTAGATCGGGGCTATGCTCCTGCACCTGGCGTAGGAAGCGGGGGTAGTCGGTGTTGAACTGAAGCACGTTGGCCGAGAGGAGGGTAATCGCTCGGGAACTTCGTCCCTGGCGATCTCTGGGCTTGATCGGGTAGAAACGGGAGTACTTGAGCAGGATCGAGAGGTTGAATGTCTGGCTGGCCAGGAGCACCACCTGAGTGATCCAAAACTCCGCTGACCGTTCCACCCAGAGAAAGCCCCCGAGGATGGTCAAGCTTTCCAGGATGGTCAATTGAATCTTTCCGAAGTCGAACCCCCGCACAGCCCAGTGCTGAAAAGCAGTGAGCGGAAGAAGAGTCGCCAGGACCAAAAAGGTGGCTAAAATGAAGTACGCAGTATCCATGACCCGATGGCCTTCGGTTTGGCCGGGGCAGATTCTTTCTTAGGAAATTGCTCCCCTAGTGCAGATCTCGGAAAAACACTATAATACTCCCAGAATGTCCGGTTCCAAATATGATAGGCGCGCCAAGCAGAGGCTGCCCAGGCAGGTACCGGCGCTCCTCCATCGCTCGATGGTGAAGACCATCAACCTGTCTGAGGACGGGGCCCGACTCCTGATCAACAGCACCAAACCGCTCAAAGAGAAGATGCCGCTACTCATCCAGACCGGAGACAACGACTTTGCCGGCTTGCTGTGCGAACCGCGATGGGTGGAAGAGGTGGGTGAGAACCTTTACGTCGTGGGGGTTTCTTTTCCTGAAGGTCAAGAAGATCTCGGTCTCCTGAAACGGGCGCTTTTGCAAGAGGAATAGGGTTTCGCCAAATTCAGCGACGGTTAGGACTTCTGTGCTATAATACCTCAAGGTCTTGAGTGTGGAATTTCTGAGCAAGCTCTGGCAAGAGGAAAAGGCCCGGCCCCCTCTCATCTTGATGGCGCTGATCGTCGTCCTGAGTTTGCTGTGGTTGTTGTTCGGTCGTGGCGATGGCAGTAAGGTCGAAGAAAAGACAGAAACTTTTAGAGACGTGGTCGTCAAAGGTAGCGTCAGGAGCGACGACAGCCGGGACAGTCTGGATGTCTCGAGACCCGTGACGGTGCATCTCTCCATCCCGGAGCTTACCTACCAGCAAGACGTGACTCTGGTTCCCGACGAAGAGGGTAACTTTGAGATACCCCTTCAACTCCCCGCCGACAAGCCGCAGTACAGCTTTGATCTGGATATCAGTCAGGACGGTACACGCTGGCGCGCCCGCTCTCAGCAAAAGGTAGAAACCGATAGTCCGAGTTTGGAGATCGCCGAACTCGCCCTGGTGCCTCCCCCCGCTGCTCAGACTGACCCCAGGGCCCACCTTAAATCTAAACCAGCAACCACGAATGCTGACAAGCGTAAGCAAATCCGGGAAGAACGGAAGAAACGTCGTGCGGATCAGATGGAGAAGCGTAAGCAGCGACGAGGAAGGGTCAAACAGAAATGAAGATCCGCGGATATTCACTCCCTGAAATGATCGTGGGCATGATGCTGGCCGCCCTGATCGTGACCATGGGCCTGGTCAACACCAGACCCGCCACGCAAACCGCTGAAGCCCGAGGCCTGGCCGAAGAACTCACCGAGGAGCTCAAAGCTGCTCGAAGATTGGCTGTAACTCGGCGCCACCCAGTCGCAGTAGGCTTCCCTACTGGAAACGGGGCGGTGGCCCACTCCCAAAGTTTCTACATATTGGAAGGGTTCGACAAGCCTCGCATCACCGGAGGTCGGCGCTTCAACGGAGACTACCCGGGCGCGTACTCCTTCGTGGGGACCTGGCCGGTGACCGGTGGGCACAGCGTGACCCGGAACCCGATTCCGTTCCAGGGAAACAACTCCAATTTCGATATCTCTTCCTGGCAGGTGCCGCACCCCAAGGACTATCTCTTCGTCTTTTTGCCCTCCGGTCATCTGGTTACCAATGGGCTACCCAACTACGCGGGGAATTATCACATCCTGGTGAGTGAAGGAGTGGAAGCCGGGAGCACCGGCTCACCCCCGGGCTCCTTCAGCACAAACCTGAACTACTTTCAGCCTCAAGCCGTCTCCTCGGTCCACACCATCCGGCTTAGCTCCGGAGGGGGGATCTTCATGCAGATGGGTGTACCGCACGGGCTGGTTTCCACCCGGCCGGACGCCATCCATACCAGCCAGCCGCCCCCACCGCCTCTCCCCTCAAACACCAACTCCGACCCCATCGTGTTAAGCGCCACCACCGACCCCTTACCCCTCGAACTACCCAGTGGCACCTCGGCGGTCATTCCGCCCGAGGGCTACTTGACACTGCGCCTGCAGGTGGCCGAACCGGATGGCCAACCGCCCTACGCGCAATGGAGCGGTGACGGCGCCTTTTCCTCTAAGGAGTCCACTCAGATGCAGTGGGACGCCCAGCAAGCCGCCTGGGTCTCAGAGTGGGTTTGGACCCCTCCTGTCGGAGCTACCGGTTCCTATGAGCTGAGGTACCGAGTGACCGATGGGCACGGGGGTGTAGCTACCGGGCAACTGGGCGCGAATGGGCAGGTGCAGATAGGCCAGGATGGGCTGGTCTGCTTTACCACCTTCCAATCCAGCGGTAGCCAGGAGATCGGAGTGATTCACCCCGATGGAGTGAACATGAGATTAGCGACTCCGCCCAGCGACTCGCACGACAACTACTATCCCTCCTGGTCGCGGGGAGGTAACCAGATCGCCTGCTTCGGCATGGATATGGACGATTTGGATGTTTTCGAGTCTCTGTACGTCGTCAACCGTGACGGTACCGGCCTGAGGACTCTCCATAATCTGACCTGGGATAGTGACCAGTCTTTTTTGTCTTCAACCTATTGGTACAATGTCGTGGGACCATCCTGGTCTCCCCAGGGCACCAAGCTGGCCTATGCGGTGGCTGATGACTTGGACTTCCGCAGTGAAATCTGGATGATCAATGCGGACGGCTCGGGACTCACTCGATTGACAAGCCCCCCCACCGACATAGAAGACTACAACCCCAAATGGAGGCCACCCCTCGGAAACCAGATCGTTTTCCACCGAGAGCGCTGGACCTCGGCGGACAACTGCGACATTTATGTGGTGAACGTCGATGGGAGTGGTATCCAGAACCTTACTCCGGGAGGAGGCATAGGAGACTACTCTTTCGATCCTGCGTACCACCCTGAAGGTGACCAGATCGTCTACGTCTTTTCGAATGACTCGACCGATGAATTACGAATTATGGACGCGGACGGCTCGAATAAAGAAACGCTTCTAGACGGGTATTATCCCGAATCCCCCAGCTTTTCACCTGATGGTACAATGATAGCCTTTATGGATTCCGACCTTTATGTAACGACGGCCGACGGGATGATCCCGGGCGGCGGGGGGCCTGGGGCTAAGATCGTCTCCGATGGGGACTTCGTGGTCGACTTTCACTGGTCGCCGAACAGTAAGAGATTGGTCTACAGCGACGGGTCCGTCATGTATCAAGTCAACGTCACAGGTCCTTTGGATCGACGCCGAGTGTCAACTCCCGAGTCCACGGAAGACTTCGTTCCGGCCTGGTCCCAGTGAGATCGCCCCGAGCTTACTCCCTGACCGAAGCGGTGATCGCAAGTTTTGTGCTAATCACCGCACTTATCGTGGTCTCCCGGCTTTTCCATTCTTCACTGCGCTACAGTTCATGGGTTGAAAGTAAAGCAGTGGCGACCTATCTAGCAGAAAACCGCATGGCCGAACTCCAACGCTGGGCCCGCGACAGTACCGACTGGACTTCACCTCCCAGTGGAAACGAACCAGGCTTTTCCAAGTACGCTATTCAAGTCACGATCGAGTCGGTCGAACTGGCCTCTCCCTCTCTAGAGCTAGAGAGCCTCCACGCGGGCGACCAAAGAATCATGAGTGAGACAGCGAGAAAAGCTAGGGTCGAAGTCTCCTGGGGTGGCAACAACTCTGTGCAACTGGTGGGGCTACTTCGTGCCCCCGTGATCGGTTGGAGAGCGAGCAATCCTATCGTCATCACCGGTTCTATCCCCAGCCCGGTGACTTCCAGTTCAGAGGTCAACTTACAGGCCAGGGGCTATGATTCTAGCGGAGCTGAGATCCAAGATCTCTTCTTTACCTGGTCGGTAGAACCAGTGTTTCCGGGTGCCGCCACCGGAACCCTCACTCCCAGCCGAAGCGGTCGAACGTGCTCATTTCACAACCAACTTCCCAGTGTCAGCGGCCCGGTCCCGAGCTCGGGCAATTGTCGAATAACGGCCACCGCGATCTACGGCGGAGAGGAGCGTCGAGGATCGTCTCCCGTACTCACACTTTCTCTATAACCAGAGGCTTCGGCTTGCTGGAAATGATGTTGTCCATGGGGGTTATCTTTTTGGTCCTGGGAATGACCGCCATGCTGGTGACCGACTATTCTCAGAGCTTGAAACAGGGAAGTTCTCGAGAGACTTTGCTAGACGCCCTGGAGTTTGGTGCAGAGCGCATTCGAAGTGAACTCGTTTCTGCCGTTTCAATAACCTCTCCGCCCGCCTCTGGTGTTTCTACCACACTGAATTTCGACCGGGTCGATCCGGCCTCCGTGAATAGGCTCGGCGATCCAACTGCGCCGCCCTTTGAGTGGGAGCCTTACGACGACTCTTATATGCTGGTGGTCAGCTACTCCCTCTCCAACGGTGCTCTAATCCGCGCGGCCACGGGACCCGTTTCTAGCAGCCAGGAGCAGCTGTGCGAAAATCTTCAGGGTCTGACAGCCGAGTTTGTGGACGGTCGAACGGTGCAGGTTGTCCTGAGCGTTGACGTCCGAGGCAGCTTCAATGAGATCAGGACGGAGGTACCGCTGTGGATCGAGCCCTGAGACGGCGGGGGTTCCTGCTGGTGCTGAGTCTTCTGATCGTCATCCTCCTGCTAGTGCTCGGCCTGTCGTTCTTGGGAAAACGGGCAGCCCAGTATCAGCGCGTGGGGGGCGCTCTGGAGGCTGCGCAGTCCAGAGTCCTGGCCCAGGCCGGGATACAGGACGCCCTGGCCAAGATCGAGCGCGACATCAGCTTTCCCCAAATAAGTATCGACCAGGAGTTTATGTCTTATACCGAAGAGGTGCTAAAGGGCTCCACTCGCCTGGGGACCTACACAGTGACCATCGACGGGCGCTACCGCCTGGCACCCTACTTTATCTTGATAGTAACCTCGGTGGGTGAGTCTGGCTCCGACGCCCAGTCGGCCACCACTCGCCGAGCATTCCGGGCTGAAATCGATATTTCGGTCAATGAGCGCGAGGACCATGCGCTCGATGGAGACCTCGACGATCCCAATCCCTACTACCGCAAGGTGATCAACTTCTACGATCTCGGTGGACTGTAGCGGCCCCGGCAGCAGGTGCCCCAGAGAGGGAGACGAACGGGCGGCCCTATGACAGCCGAAGAGATCAAAGCTGAAGTCGAGCGCATCAACTGGTTTCACCAGATCGACCTGGGACACGGGATCGTCACCCCCGGCGTTGACGAGTCGGCGAAAAAACTAGAAAAAATTGGCCTTCCTCCCGACCTGAAAGGCCGCAGCGTCCTGGACATCGGGGCCTGGAACGGATTTTTCTCATTTGAATCGGAGAGACGGGGCGCCGATCGAGTGGTGGCTCTCGACTCCTACTGTTGGGGTGGCGAAGGTCCGGGCACCAAGGAAGGTTTCGACCTGGCCAAGCGAGTGCTGGGAGCCTCGGTAGAAGAGCTGGAAATGGACCTGATGGACCTCGACCCTGACAAAGTAGGCCAGTTCGATCTGGTGCTTTTTCTAGGGGTGCTGTACCACATGCGCCACCCGCTCCTCTCCCTGGAGCGAGTAGCAGCGGTCACCCGAGGCCAGCTCATTCTGGAAACCCACGTCGATCTCTTAGACCTCAAACGACCGGCCATGGCGTTTTATCCCGGGGTGGAGGTCTGTGCTGACTCCAGTAACTGGTGGGGCCCCAACCCGCCGGCCGTCAAAGCCATGCTAGAGTCGGTTGGTTTCCAGCGGGTCGAGATGGTCGACTGCTCCCGAGGGCCGGTGGCCCAGGCGTTGCGAAAGTTGCGACCCACCTTCAAGCATCGGGAGCGGCTGGTGCAGGGACGCGCAGTCTTCCACGCTTACAAAGATTAACCGATCTGGCTGATAAAGTTGTGCAGCGGCAGCAGCAGCGATACCACGATGAACCCCACGATGACCGCGATCAGGCTCATCATGATCGGTTCGATCATGGAGGTCAAAGACTTCAATCGATGGCTGACTTCTTCATCGTAAAACTGATGGATGTTCCGAAACATCGGCTCCATCTGAGCCGACTCTTCCCCCGCCAGCACGAACTGCCCGAAACAGCCGGGATAGATGTTCGGCCTGCGCTGCATGTGCGAACTCAAGGAGTCTCCTTCTTGCAGCGATTGGTGCACACTCTTCACGTCGTGCAAAAGCAAGGGACTGCCACTGGCCAGAGCGCAGAGCCGGGTGGCGGTAAAGATATCCACCCCGCAAGCGAACATCGACTCGGCCGCTGCGGCGTAGCGAGCCAGGGCCGCTGACAGCAAGGTTGGACCCAGGACCGGGATATCGTAGATAATGCGAAAAAGGACCAACCTCCCCTGCTCGGAGTCCAGGATCGCCTTCATGCTGTACCACACAAAAGCTAGCGACATGAGCATGACCGCCCAACCCACCGGACTGGTCAAGAAATCCGTAAGTAAGACCAGAAAACGGGTGGTGGGTGGAATCTCCGCTCCCATCTGAACCAGCATATCCAGAAACTCCGGGATCACGAAAAGAAAGAGGCCGAGGGTCATGAGAAAGGTCAGACCAAGCGAAAAGGCCGGATAGATCAGAGCGGCTTTCACCCGCTTTCGTACATCCTGATCTCGCTCCATCCAGGTCGCGAGCTTGCCCAGGGAGTCCACGATCTGTCCGGTCTCCTCCCCCAGTTTAACCATGGAAATTGCCACCGAAGAGAAAACTCGGGGGTAGAACGACATGGCGTTGGAAAGGGGGCGCCCCGACGAGATCATCTCGTGAATGTCGTGTAAGACCTCCCGCATCTTCGGGTCTTCAGAAAACTGGGCCAGAGTATCCAGAGTTTGGGCCAGTTGCACACCGGAGCCCAGCATGGTGGCAAGCTCCCGGTAATAGCGCAAAACGAGGTCCGGGTCTACCCGGACCTTAGCCTTTTCGCGAACGAGTTCGTCCGATGGCCCCCGGCTCCTCACACCATCTTTAGTTCGACACTGCTAGCGCTCTGCCTGTAAAGATGTCATGACACATGCGTCGACGATGTCGGCGGCCTTGCATCCCCGGGAAAGATCGTTGGAGGGAGATTCGAGTCCCTGGAGGATCGGACCCACCGCGGTATAGCCCCCCATCCGTTCGGCGATCTTGTAGCCGATATTGCCGGACTGGAGATCGGGAAAAATCAAAACGTTGGCCTTGCCGGCCACCGGGGAGCGAGGTGCTTTGGAAGCGGCGACCTGGGGAATGATCGCCGCGTCCAACTGGAGCTCTCCGTCGACCATCAGTTCGGGAGCCCGGGCCTTCAGGGTATCCAGGGCTTGGACCACCTTGTCGATCATCTTGTGCTTGGCACTCCCTTTGGTGGAGAAACTCAAGAGCGCGATGCGAGGTTCGGTCTTGAGAAACTGCCGGCAACTCTGGGCCGTGGTTATGGCGATCTCCACTAGCTGCTCACTGCTGGGGTCCACCACCACTCCACAATCGGCGAAAAGCAGTGCTCCATCCTGGCCCAGAGTTGACCCTGGCTTCTCCATCAAGAAGAAACTGGAGACAGTGCGCAAGCCCCGTTTAAGCCCCAGGCAGTGCAAAGCCGAGCGTACAGTGTGGGCGGTGGTGTTGGTGGCACCGGCCACGGTACCGTCGGCTTCCCCCAGGCAAACCATCATGTTCGCGTAGTAGAGGGGGTCCTTGAGCTGGCTGGCCGCTTCCTCGGCGGTCAGACCTTTGTGCTTGCGCCGCTGATGGTAGGCCTCGACATAGCGTTTTCGGTTGTCATCGTAGCTAGGATCGACGATGGGGATGTCGCCCCAGGCGAGCCCCAATTGCTCTACCCTGGCCATGATCTTGCTCTGGTCCCCCACCAGGCTGACCCTGGCCAGACCTCGACCGTGGAGAATGCTGGCCGCCTCCAGGATTCGGTCATCCTCCGATTCCGGCAAGATGATGGTTTTAGGGTTGGCGGCGGCGCGTTGTCGCAAATTTTCCATGACGGAGGTTTGGAAAGCTGTCTTCATAGGCAATGAACTTAGTTGGAAGGTTTTGAAAAGCCTCCCTCCAAACTTCCCTCCTCAAGGAGCGTATCTATTTTGAGAATCGGCATCATGGCAAAGGCTAAAATCTGGTTGATGGTGGCGCTGATGTGCGTCTCGACGGGGTGGGCCCAGGAAAAGGACCAGAACTCCCAATCTCAAGGCCCCACCACCACCGTAGAAGAAAGCATTGAAGCCCTTTTTGGTCCTGACAGACCCACCGAGGCTACGGAGGAAGAAGAGGACAAGCCCGTCCTGAGTGACGAGCCCATCCTCTACATCGCCGACACCGACAACGGCCGGATCGTGGTCATGCAGGGCCTCGATGGGACCGGATTTACCACGGTCGGAATGCCGGGATACGGATTTGGTCGCTTCCTTCGTCCGGCTCAAGTGTGGGTGGACTACAAACGCCGCCTCTACATTGCAGACAGCGGCAACAACCGTGTGGTACGGATCGACCACGACACGGCTCCTGGATGGACCGAGTTCGGAGATCTCTCCTCTCCTATGGGAGTCGCCGTGGATAAGTCCGGTGTCTACATCGCGGACACCAAAGCCGATCGAGTGATCCTGCTGGACGAGGTCGTAGAGGGAAGTCCGATCAAAGAAGTGCTCACCCGCCAGCAGATGACCAGACCCACCAACCTCTGGATCGACGCCAAGGGAGCGCTCTACATCTGTTGCGGCGAGGACCCGCCGGGTGGGCGCATCTTTAAAACCTGGAAAGAAAAAGATCGCCGTCGCTGGTTGATGTTTGAAGGCACGGGCCTCTCCGGGTCGCGCTTTCGTCCTTCCGGCCTGGTGACGACCGGTGCCGAGAGTTTGCGCTTTCTCGATGAGAGCGGCCAGAGGGTGGTGGCCATGCAAAACATGGAAGGCCGCCGCATGAAAGAACTCGCCTTCCGAGATGACCACCGATTCCGGCTCAGTCGCCCGGGAGGTATCGCCGTGGACCAGAGCGGCCAACGGTTTTTCATCGCCGATAGTGGCAACGATAGGATCCTGGAGGTAAGGGCCGATGGAAGTATCGTGGCACAGTTTACCCACAAGGATGAAGAAGACATCGAAAGCATGTTGAGAAACCCTACCTCTATCTTTATCTACAGCCCCGCACCCGCACCCGAGCCTGAAGAGAGCGATGATTCCGCGGATGATGAGGAAGAATAGGAATGGCCGCCGGCAAAGAGGCGCATAGCCTGCGGATCGCCGAACAGCAAGGCCTCGAGGCGCACCGGCCGCCCACCTGGGATGAGTTAGGTGAAACCTTTGAGACCATGGGAAAACTGAGCCTGGCCCTGGCCGTAGGGATGTCGGCGGCGGCTCTCTTTTGCCGGTTGGCCGAGCAAGGAAAAATCCGCGTCCCTTCTGTTTCCACTCTGCTTGTAAACCAGGGCAAAGAGCGGCGAGCCCCTAAAAACTAGCTTCTTTTCCTGACCACCACGATCTCATCATCGGCGACCTCGACCCGGTAGCTCTCTCCGGCTTTGAGCTTGCCGTTGAGCATGTCGGCAGCCAGGCGGTTTTCCACCTTCCGCAGGAAGGCTCTCCGCAGAGCGTCCGGGGTGGGGTGAGACTCAGCCAAGATCGCCTCCGTGACCTCGGAAGTGACTTCGACGCTCAAGGATCGGCGCTGCCAGAGCTTGCTTTCCAACTCCCTTGACCAGCGGCTCAATAACTCCCGAAACTCCGGCTCCTCCAGAGGACAAAAAATGATCACCTCATCGACCTTCTCCGTGATCTCGCGCCCCATACCCCTCTCCACTTCCGGCAAGAGGTCTTTCTCGATCTCCTCGATATCGCGCAGGCCCCGAGTGGATTGGCGAAAACCCACCGGGTTGGTCCGCTCCATATATTCACTATCGATGTTCACCGACATGACCACCACGTGATCCCGGAAGGAAACTCTCTGTCCCTGTCCATCCACCGCAAACCCTCGACCCAAGATCTGAGTAATCTTGGTCAGGGCGCGAGGGTGGGCGCGTTCGACGCTCTCCAAGAAGAAGATGGAATAAGGGTACTCCAGGGCCAGGCTGGTCAATAGCCCCAGCGACTCCGTCGTGGCGCCGGTGAGTCGATCGGCATCCTCTTCACTACCGAACTCCTCCATATCCAGGCGCAGCAATCGTTCCTCGTCGCCGTAGAGGAGTTGCGCGAGGAGTCGGGCCAGGGTGGCCTTGCCGGCCCCCTGGGGTCCCAGAAACAGAAAGGAAGCGAGCGGGCGCCGGGACTCGGCGAGCCCCGCCCAGGCCCGGGTGAGAGTCGAGACCACTCGATCCACCGCCCCGTGCTGGCCGACCATCTGCTCGTTGAGCACATCCCGGGCACCCTTCATGCGTTCTTTCCAGCGACGCATTTCGGCTTGCAGAGAACGTTGTCGTTCCCCCTTGCGGAAAAAGGTCCGGGGGCGCCGCCGGGTCCGCTCACCGATCCGCTCCTCCACCGCAGCCGCCCAGCTGCCAAGATCGGCCTGCAGGCGGCTGAGCAACTGGCTCGCATCCGACTCTCGGTCCTTCAAGAGTGCCCAGAGCAGGGTCAAACTGTCGGCCTCGGATCCGTCGATTCGGGCGCTCTCCTCAGCCAGGCGCACGATACCCAGCGCCCGCAAGGTAGGAGGAGGGTTCTCCCGGGCGAACCCGCCATCTCCCCTCCCCACCTGCTGAATCACCTCTTGTCTCAGCTTGGACAGACTGAGTTCCCGCTCCCGTAAAAACTTGGCGGCGGCCCCCTCACGATAACCCAGCAACCCCAGCAGAAGGTGCTCGCTGCTGACGAAACCGTGGCCCAGTAAGCGGCACTCTTCCTTGGCCCGCTCCAGGGTCGCTTCGAATTCCGGGGTCCTTCTCAAGGCGTCACCTCCTTCGACCAGGTAGCCAGAGCATCGGCCGAATCCACCATGGTCACTTTCCTTCCGTGCCACAGCCAGGCGGGTGCTCTCAGTAAACGAAAGCCTCCGGCTTCAGCCACCACCAGGCGATCCCAGTGGGCTCCGCTCTGATGAAGGGCCATCAAGGTTTCTTCCAGGTGAGAAACTCCGCCGATATCGCCCCGCAGGCCAAGCCGTCCAAGCACCGCGATATCCTCGCCCTCGGGTTCCTTTTTGAATGAGAGCATGGCTACCAAGAACCCCAGAGGAATACTTCCCAACTCCCCTTCCAGGAGTATCTTCAGGGTCTCACCTTCTTGCGGGACTGAGACCGGGGTGATCATGACTCGAAAGCTGCGGGGACAGTCATCGACCAGGTCTTCTAGAATACCTTTGGCAAGCTCCAAACCCGGCATGAGAGCGTCTCGACCCCAGCCGAAGAGTTGGTCTCTGTCTTTGCGACCGGAGTCCGCTTCCAGCTTCAAGATCAATGGCCCACCCTCGGTGATTAGGCCCACCAGGACGCGAGTTCCGTCGGCTCCCTTCTTGGTATAGGCGCCGCTCGGATCGGGATAGGGTCCGTGTCTGAGTTTGCTCTTCACCAACGACGCGATCTGAGCCCGCTGCAACTGACCGGTTTGCTCGTAGACCAACCTGGCTGTCTCCCAAACCTGCTCCACTTGCGGGTAGGTCCGGCAGAGCCCCAAAACCTCTTCCTCGGCACTTTTGAAGGTGAGCAACCCTTTGCTCAAGCGGCCTAACAAGACCTCACTGGAAACCGCCGGATCGGAAAGAGTTGCTTCGAGCGGCTCCTCGGGGAGATGGACTCCAAACAGAGAGGCTTCCGTCTCGAAAATAGAATCGGCCTCGGTCAACAGGCCTCTCCCCAACAGACCTTCGGCCTCCATCCTCTTTAGTCTGGAAGGGCCTTCCGGTACGTTGCGCAGTACTTTCAGGAGATCATCGTAGCGCTCGTTCTCGATCAACAGTTCGGCCACTTCTGCCAGACCTTCTGAATCCGACCGGTCCAGATCTTCCGCCTCGATGAGCAGTCTCAGGGCGGTCTCTACATCGCCCTGCTGCCGGGCCAGCTTGGCCACCATCACCCGAGCCTTGGAGCCGTTCCAATCCAGTGCGAATCGAGGCTCCTGCCAGAGCCCTTCGGCGTCCAGCTCCAGCACCCGTTCAAACTCCCCCCGAGCTAACTCCAGGCTACCTTCCTGATAGGTGATGAGTCCCAGCAAAAAGCGCATGGCCGGTGAGTCGGGGTCAGACTCCAGGGCGGCCAGAGTGGCTACCTTTGCTCCCTCCGTGTCCCTCTGACCAAACTGCTCCATAACGAAGGTATAAAGCGCCAGCGACTCCCGGCTTCGGGCGTGACCCGAGACTTCCACTCGCCTCTCGAACTGTTGCTCGAGCAGACGTAGGTCGGTCCAGCGCCCCAAAACGACCAGCAAGGAGCCCAGCCTATCGAGGGGGCTGATAGCCACGGGATCGGCATCCAGCCACTGGAAGTAGGCTTCCAGCGCTTCCTCCAAACGCCCCTCCATTTCTCGCACCAAGCCCAGCCACTCCCAGAAGAGCGCTCGCAAATCTGAGCGAGGATCAAGCTCGACCGCGCGTTGATAAGCGGCCGCTGCTTCATCCACCCGGTTGACCCGCAAAAACGCCTCCCCCAGGGTGAGGTTCAGTTCCGAGTCTTTGGGGGCAGCCAGACTGCCCTCTTGCAGTTCCTCGAGCCTACCTTCGGAGGTCAAGATCTTCTCCTTGCTCATGGCTTGAGCGCTTCCCTGGGAAGGTTCTAGAACCTTCCGCCAGTCACTCTCTTGCGCACCCATGGTATCATCAGGGCCATGCTTCAACCGTTCATGCTAGAGACCGTGCCGATCGATCCTCCGGTACTACTGGCACCCATGGCGGGGCACACCAACGTGGCCTTCCGGACCCTGGTCCGAGAAATGGGAAGCTGTGGGCTGGTGTGCTCGGAACTCATCTCCAGCCACGTCCTGACCGCCAACCCCGGGGCGCGAAAGACCCGTGCACTTTTCGATTGGTCGGAGAAGGAGTGGCCCTTTGCGGTGCAGCTCTTTGGCTCATGCCCCCAGGAGATGGCTCACGCGGCCCGAGTGGTGGAGAAAGCCGGGGCCCCCGTGGTGGACATCAACATGGGTTGCTGGGTGCCCAAGGTAGCCAAAAAAGGCTGTGGGGCGGCCTTGCTCAGGGACCTGGACAAGGCCACCACAGTCGTTGCCGCGGTCTGCCAAGCCGTTGAGGTTCCGGTGTCCGTCAAAATCCGCATCGGCTACGAGCCCGAGGTACCCACGGCCGTGGACTTCGCCCGAGCAGCTTGGGAAGCGGGGGCTAGTCTGGTCACGGTGCACGGACGGTATGCCCGGCAGGGCTTCAAGGGGGTCTCCGATCACAGTGTGACGGCCGCCGTAAAAGAGGCCGTGGGAAGCAGTATGAAGGTGGTGGCCAATGGCGACATCGTGGACCTAGCCTCGGCTCGAGCGGTGGTCCGAGAGACCGGCTGCGACGGCATCATGGTAGGTCGGGAGTGCCTGAGACGGCCCTGGGTCCTGGCCCACCTATCGGCTGCTCTTTGTGGCCGCCCGGCACCGGAAGAGAACTTCAATCCGGTCAACATCGCCCGGCGACAGGTGGAACTCGCCCGAGAGCTGATCACCAAACCGGAATCGATCCTGGTGCGGGAGCTTCGAGGGCAACTGCTGCCTTATCGGCTCGGTGCTCCGGAGGAAGCCCCTGAACGGACCGAACTGGAAGAGACCCTGCGGCAAGAATTGGTGCGAGCACAGAGCTTCGACGATCTCTTCCGGTTTCTCCGGCGAGCCGAACAGGCTCTCCTTCAAGAGGTCGAAAGCTACGCGGGTCAAACTTTATGAAAATGCAGCTTCTTAAGAATCTACTCAACCGGTTCTTCCCCGATGAGCCACTCGCGGTGGACGAGCGACGCTCGTCAGTCAGGCTAAACTTCCGCCAGGAGGTAAGCCTGAAGACTCCCCAGGGAACCTTCGAGGCCGTGACCCACGATCTGACCTTCACCGGGCTCTCGCTGGAAATGAAGAGAGCTCTCCCTGGAGGGACCGAGGTCACGGTTCACCGGGATAGTATGGGGCCGCCCTTCAACGGAACGGTCAGGTGGTGCAAAGGGAAGCCGGAAGGCGATTTTCTGCTGGGTATCGAGTGTGAGCTGGACGAAGAAAAACTCATCAATTCCTGGCTGGAGCCGGCCTTGATCGAGGCTGGATTCGAGGCTTCGTTTGTGGGGGAAAGACGGCGACTCCTGAGGGTTCCGGGCCGAGTCCCGTGCGAACTCACCGGGCCCGCTGGGTCCGTGCATCAGGGGTTCATGCTGGACCTCTCCGCCGGGGGCGCTCTCTTTGAAGGAGACCAGGAGCTTGCCCCGGGTGAGTCGGTGAGCTTTAAGACCAGCCCCCGAGGAGACTCAGTTCAGCCACTCTCGGGTAAGGCCGTGGTGAAGTCCTCCCGGGCCACCGAAAACGGAAAATGGATGGTGGGACTGAGCTTTGAACAAACCGATGCCCAGACTATCCGGGCTAATATGAAGCATATGCTTTCGTCGTGAGTTTTATCCCACTCGCTACCCAAGACAAAGGGAACGACCTACGAACTGTGCAGCATACTCCATAGACACCTCTTCGACGAGGTGGCGAACAAGCAGTATTGGTTCATTGAGCGATGAGAGTGAAGGAATCGCTGGAAACACCGGACCTAAAAAGCGAAAATGTTGAGGACTGACTTTCTGCGCAAATCTCATCTCTTGGTCACGAATAGCCACCAGTGATCCTTGACGAGGCCAGCGTTTTAACTTTACCGGAAACTTATTTCGCAGGTCCAAAGAGACGGGCGACTTGATGCAGACAGACGGTGCGACATCGTGGGCCCACTAAACTCCGCCCTCGGCCGAATTTTGAAGTTTGACAGCGCACTAGAAGGCCGTGACAAAACTTGTCCATGGGTCAGGATTTCAATGAGAGGTTGCTTTAGCGGACTCTATCCAGAGGTCAGGACCAGTTGCTGAGCCGCCAGGTCTGCCCGCACCTCCTGGTAAGCGTCCCTGAGTTGGACCAGATACTTCTCCGTCTGTTCGTCCACCACGCCCCGGCGCCCCAGGTCTTCGAGTAATCCTGCCAATTCCGCTGCGCGGTCGGCTCCGAAGTTCAACAACGAACCCTTCAAGGTGTGGGCCGAAAAGCGCAAGGCTTCAGTGTCGGAGCCGGCCACCGCCGTTTCCACCGCCCGTACCTGTTGGGCACTGACTTCCAAAAACTTCTCCACCAGGGTGCCCAGAAAATCTCGTTTACCGTTGATCCTCCTCAGCACCGCTTCCAGATCCACGGCTCGATTGGCACTCCTTATTTTGTCAGGAGCGAAACGAGCCAGGACATCCCTCAGCTTATCAGCCTCTAGAGGCTTGGAGAGATAACCGTCCATGTCGGCAGCCAGGCAGGTCTCGGCAAACCCCTCCAGGGCGTGGGCGGTCAGGGCGATCACGGGAATCCGCCTGTCCGCCTCCCGGGCACGGATCAGTTTCGTGCACTCAAACCCATCCATGTCCGGCATGGTGATGTCCAATAACACAATATCGTACTCCGCAAACTTCTCCAGGGCTTCCGGCCCGTCCTCAGCCTCTGCCACTTCACAACCCATCTCTTCCAGCATCAAGCTGGCCAGCTTGCGATTAATGGGGTTATCGTCGGTCACCAGGACCCGTAGGCCAGGGAAATAGGTCTGGAGTTCGGGAGCTTCGCGAGCAAACTCTCGGGCCTTGTCCGCGTCTAACAAAGACAGCATGGCCTGGCGCAACTCACTCCGGCGAAAAGGCTTGACCAGGTGACCGGTGCAGCCCTGAGCCCGGGCCAGAGCGATATCGGCTTCCAGTTGTTCGGAAGTCAGTAATACCAGACTGGCCAGCCTGCCCTCCAGGGAAGCCAGGCCATCTACCACGGTGAGGTCAGGGCTCTCCTCATCGGTAAGCACCGCCCCCCACTGGGTCAATGTTTCCACGAGGTTAGCTCGGTGGGTGGGGTGATCGCAGACCAGCCGAACCTTCACTCCTTGACAGGCTGCATGAATGGCCTGTTCCATCGCTTCTTCGTGAGGGGTGGCTGGCCCGGCCGCTACTGTGAAGTGAAAGGTGCTCCCTTTTCCCGGCTCACTCTCCACCCAGATCTCGCCCCCCATCATCCTGACCAGGCTGGCCGTGATGGTGAGTCCGAGACCGGTTCCGCCGTATCGGCTGAAGGTTGTGTGATCGGCCTGAGAAAAGGAATCGAAAATGGTTTGCTGGCGCTCCTTGGGAATACCTATGCCAGTGTCCGTCACCTCGAAATGGATCAACTCC
>JBAYRN010000061.1:0-32153 GCA_041676625.1 Vulcanimicrobiota bacterium | reverse complement strand
TTTCCACCTCCTGAAGCGAAATTTTCCTCAAATAGGTCCACTATTCCACAGAAAATTCCACTCCAGGAGGAGAAAAATGTCCTGCGTTTGGCTCGGAATGCCAAATGTCCACAGGCCCTAGAGTCCTGGCCCTTCCAGATTGGCAAAAGGCGGACAAAGATGTCGCCGAGGAGCTTATGCTCAGTCTAGATTTTGGCGATAATTGCCTGGAGCAGACCAGGACTCAGATCCTACTAGTCATAGCTCTCAATCAGAATAGCTCCGATTCCTGGGAGATCGAGCAGCTTGTAAGGGGGATCGCTGAGCAACTGGCTAGACTCGATCGGGATTGGGGTGAGCTTCGGCGGCTCCTTGCAGGTTCCGATTGGTGGAACGTATCGGCGATACCAAGTTGGGGTTCCAGAAGGCAGAACTTACTAGACTTGGAGCCCCCCGTGGGTTTCGAAGACCGCTTTGTCGACTCGTTGAACTGGTCCCCCAATTTCTTGTGGAACCGGCCTTATCTTCTCCGCCGAGAAGTTGATCGGGAGTTTGCCGATGGTTGGAAGACGGAAGGCACACTTCAAGAGATCTCCATGAGGGAAGGTGTCTTGAGCGTTGAAGAGCAGCGACTCCTGCCTCGCGGCGGGCTGGGAAGGTATCCCAGCCACCTTCGCTACGCGCGAGAAGCCAATATGCGTTGGATCGCGGCTCTTGAGATCGTGCTCTATCTCAAGCAAGCCGCGGCAAGTGGCGCTGCTATCCCGGAATCACTGGACGAACTTCCTGAGGACCTCAAGGCTCGCCTTGCTCCTTTCATGCCTCTCCTGAGCTACGAAAAGCTGGGTGATGATAGAGTAGCGATCAACAACATTTACCCTCAAGTATCGGAAGATTGGGCGCGACGAATCCAGGTCAACTTAGTGACCCTAGCCCCTTAAAACCTTAAATCCCCCTGGAATGTAAGGAATTGTAACAAAATCGTGCTATTGTCTCTGACAGAATGAAGTTTTTGTTTCGTACTCGAGGTGTCGCAGGGTTCGCTCTTGCATATTTTCTCATCATCAGCGCCTTGATCATTATGTTGACTGGCTCGACCCTGGTTTTGGGTCGAGAGGGGCTGCGGACCACCCGGGGAGGGGTGGACGCAAGCCGAGCGCTCTACGCCGCTGAAGCGGGCATGAACCTCATCATCGCTGAATTGGAGCGCGATTCGAACTGGACCGGCTCCGCCGATGATGTGGCGATGCCGGGTGGAGCAGCTTCCTACTCCTTCGAATTTGTGGCCATCGGGGCTACTGCCGGGATGGACCAGTCTATCAACAATCTCAGCCAGGACACCTCGGCTCCGAGCTATCGAGGAACTGACACCGTGCCGCCACACTCTGCTTTGTTGGTGGTGACGGGTCGCTCGGGGCTTGCTACTCGCACGGTGGAAGCTCTGGTGGTTTCCGGGATGAATGTGCGAGAGGGGGAAGCGCTGATCGCAACCGGTAAGGTGGATATGGTCGGAGATGTGAAGATTGATGGGCGTAAGAGCCTGGTGAATATGGAGACCGTGCCTGCCGATTTCCATACCAATATCGATTTCGGTGAAGTTCAGGTGAGATACAGGTCGGCAGACTCAGGCCAACAGCTTGAGGTTACTGGAAATCTAACCTGCAGCTCTCCCCTACCCGAGTCGGATGTTTTCAATATCAATCCTCCGATCGATCTTACGAAACTTCGTAGCAACAAACCCGCGAAATGGATCCCCAGGCCGAATATCCAGGCCATGGTCGATGATGGAATTGGTTCACTGAGCACGCCCATCCCTACCACTCCTGGAGAGTTGAGGATGTCCGGGCAGAACTACTATGATGATGACGTGACGGTTCAAGGTGACCTGGTTCTAGAAGACGGGACTGTCCTTTTGGTAGACGGAAACCTCACCGTGAACGGTTCGATATCCGGCCGTGGACAGGTCGTGGTCAACGGGAATACATCGTTTTTTGGGGAAGCACGCGTGGCCTTTTACCAAGACGACTACGTCTCGTTGCTGAGCAAAGGACACGTGGTGCTTCGAGGGTTTAAGGGGCAGGAGTACATGAAGGCGTTGGCCCTTTCCAACCCTACGCTCACTCGGGATACGGCTTACTACGCCGCCTACCTGGATGACCCGCCGGCTCCGATCAACGATCTCGTGAATCAATTTTATCCTTCCAGCACCACCGCTGAGGTGGCCTGGCAGAACCTGCAAACTGCTCTGGGGGAGATCCACGGAGTGGTGGCGGTTGCGGCTGAGGCCTACCCTGATCCTTCGGAGCTGAGAGTAAACCTCTACGAGCAAGACATCAGGCTGGACACACTAATGGCGGTGGTCTCTTCCCACCGCGCGGGGGCGGATAACTGGTCCACCGGTTTGGAGCCTTCGGTCAGCGCTCTATTTCCACCGGATGGAGTCACTTACAATAACGCCGGAATGCTGGCCGGCTATATGGAAGGACAGGGCGGCGGGCCCTTGAGTGCGTCGAGGTTTCTAGGAGAGCGGTTTCGATATCTGGAAGACTTGTTTCGAATCGGCGATTACCGACGAGACGGAGCCCAAGTTTCCGGTCCTATGACAGCGGACGGAGGTCTCCCTAGCTTGCCGGTTTTTTTAAACTATGAAGATTGGGACCCCAGGCTAGACGGTGGCTTATTCGATGCGATGCAGAGCCAGCCTAACAAGCCTTTGGAGGAATTTGGAGTTGAGCCTATCGAGACTCTCACTCCTCCTCAAGAACAGGCCGTTCTGGATATCGTTCAGAGCGTACTGCAGTACGACATCGACCGCCTGGGCTCGGCCCACTTCAAGGGGGTGGTCTACACCTCGGGGGCGTTTGTGGCCACCGGTGATGTGGTCGTGAGGGGCAGCGTACTGGTCAATGGCGATCCCACGGTGGGCCCGCTGGAACTCGAAGATGTGTCGTTTGAATCAGGAGAGAAATCGTTCTTGCCTGGAGACGTGGGGCTATACGGCTACACTTCATTGTCCTACGTGGAGGAGTTTTTCGACGACGGAATTCATAACCTGGCTGGCAACGGAGTGCTTGACATTAAGCGATGGACCTCTCGGTGAGAGGCCCCCGGGGCTCCAAGGGCGCCTTTAGCCTGCTAGAAATCATGCTCACCCTGGGGCTACTCAGCATCGTTTTTGTCATCGTCTTCACGGTTTTGATCGGGGGGCTGCAGATGCAGACCCGGGCCGAGAGTGTGGAGGTAGCAAGCTCCATCGCCCGGGAGATGCTCGAGAGGATCAAAACCCTTCCTTTTTCGGTGAGCGAAGGCAGCTACGATGGCCGGGTGCCTAACCCCCCCACCGCCTTAGATTTTCCTCCGGCACCCTACCCGGCGGTGGAGCGGGGAGCTCTCTACTACGTGAAAGTGGATGTGGTAGCGCGTGACGAGCGCTTGTGGCAGGTGTCCGTATCGGTGAGCACGGCCGACCGTTTGATGACTTCGGTGGAAAGTTTCCTGCGCCGTTGAAAATTCGTGGTTTTACCGTGCCGGAAGTCCTCCTTTCCGCGGGTTTACTTCTCTTGTTAGGAGTGCTCCTGATGGCGGGGTGGGCCAAAGCTGTGGCTGCCTGGAAGACCGTCCAGCAGAAAAATGAGATCGTTTCCCAGGCTCAGCGCTTTATCCGATTGCTGGAGCACGAACTGGAAGCCTCTTCTACATCCAGCGTAGAAACGGTGTCCTCGCCTCCCGTTCTAAGTTTTGCTTCCACCTTCGACCAGGATAATCGCCGCGATTTTGTGGCCGATTCCGTGTCGGGAGCTTTGAATTGGCAAAAGCAAGTCGTCTACTACCACCGCTCCGACTCTAGTGAGATGTGGAGACGAGAGCTGAGCGTGTCCAGCGCGCAAACCGCCTATGCTATGCCCACTCACCTCTCGGCCATCGATTTCGGTTCGGGGCGCCGGCCTCTCGGCTTCTACGCCACCGACGGCCAGCCCGTGGCCCGTGAGATCGAGAGCGTGGAGTTCGAGCAAAGCAAATTAGAGCTGGTCATGAAACTCACCGTCAAAGCTCCATCCGGCGTGACGGCGAGCTTCGTGAGCACAACGGTACCGCGCAATAGCTGAGGCTTTATTCTTGAAGGAAGGGCAACAATTGGATGGATCTTAAAGAACTCTCCATCGTCGAGTCTGGTGGGAAGGGTGGCTTGGAGGTGCGACATCCGTGGGAACTGGCCCGCCTGGAGATTCTCAAGACATGGCTTGCCGATTTCTCGCTGGAAGAAGGCTTTCATCTCGACGTTGGATGCGGTGACGCATTTCTTCTGCGGGCTCTGGCAGAGCTCCACCCCGAGTCCCGCTGGGTGGGGGTCGATAGCGCCTTTTCTGCGCTGGAGAACGTCGACTCGGGAGACCTGCCTAACCTGGAATTGGTCTCAAGCTTGGAGGGGCTATCCCGGCCCTCCCGCTTCAATTCGGTTCTGCTGATGGACGTGCTCGAACACATCGAGGAACCCCTGGAGCTTTTACTCGACCTTCACCGCCGAGAACTCCTGGCCGAGGATGCTCTCATTATCATAACAGTGCCGGCTTTCCCCGCCATTTTTTCCTCCCATGATCACTTTTTGGGTCACTTTCGCAGGTACACTCTCGCGTCGCTGACAGACCTTTTTCAGAAAGCCGGACTGGAGCCTTTGGAGCAGGGCTATTTTTTTTCCTCACTCTTAGCCGCCCGAGCAGGGGAGTGTCTTGGGGAGCGGTTCAGGAACGCTTCCACTCCTTTCAAGGGCGTGGCACGGTGGACGGGAGGCCCGATGCTGACGGCAGCCATCACCCACTTTTTGGTCCATGATTTTGCGCTGGGTAGGTGGTTCAGACGACGCCTCGGACTGCACCTCCCTGGGTTGAGCTGTTTTGCGATCTGTCGAGTTCAGCCTCATGAGTAAGTCCTCGCTGGCCTTGGTCGTGCCTTGCTACAACGAAGCCGATCGACTGCCCAGAGACGATTTCTTGCAGGGGATGCTCGACCACCCCGATTGGATGTGGATCCTGGTCGATGATGGCAGCAAGGACGACACGACCTTGCTGCTGGAGCACCTGCGCGACCAGGTAACGAACTGCCACGTTTTTAAGCTTTCAGAAAATGTAGGGAAGGCGGAGGCGGTCCGTCAGGGCGTCCTTTGGGCCCTGAGCCAGCCCAACCTTTCCTGGGTGGGTTACCTGGACGCTGACCTGGCGACCCCGATCTCCGAGCTTGCTCGGTTGTACGACAAGGCGAGTCAGTTCGGAAAGTGGTTTGTCTTTGGCTCCAGGATGAATCGCCTGGGAGCCGGTATTCAGCGCAGCACGAGCCGACACTATCTCGGTAGGGTGGCGGCCACGGCGATCAGCCTCTTACTGGGCCTTCCTACTTACGATACCCAATGCGGAGCGAAGATCCTGGAGGCCCAGCTTGCTCGCCAAGTTTTTCAAGACCCTTTCCACAGTCGTTGGCTTTTCGATGTGGAACTTCTGGCTCGATGCCGCAATCTGCTGGGTGTTGAAAAGCTTCAAGCTCTGGTTCTGGAAGAGCCGCTCCTGGAATGGGTGGAGAAGGGGGGCTCCAAAATCCGTCCCACGGACCTACTTCGACTCCCGTTTGAGCTATGGAAGATACACTCGCAGTACAACGGTTTTAGCAATTCAGTAACATGCTATTAACAATTGGCGGTTACAGTATAGTTGTAGTCCACTACGAGGGAGCTTCCAACTTGGCCACAACTGCAACCATCCCGAATCAGCAAACCTTACGGCCCCCGGCCCGCACGAGCCAGGGAGCCCCGGCCGCCAGAGCCACAGCACCTGCACCGACCCCTCAGACGGTTTCCGTCCCGGACCGAGTGGACTTGAGTCCGGCAGCTAGAACAGCTCCCTCCGGTGGCCAGACATCGGTTCCTGACCGAAATAACCCCGCCGACTTCACGGATAACGTTGGTACGCTCGAATACTATCGCATGCGCAACGAGGATTTTATACGCCGAAATCCGGGGGTAGAGCCACCCGATTACTACATGGACTACGGCGATAAGTACGCCCGAAGATTTACCGAAGAACTTGCCCCCAACCTCTCCCCGCGCGGCCAGGAGTGGCTGATCGACGCTCGACGGGGACTGCAGGAACGCATCGAAGCTCGACGGGCCGAAGACCCGGCGGCCTTCGCCGAACTCGAGCGCAATCCGGATGCTTTCCGCCGTTTCGCCTACGACACTCACCCGGACGCCTATCTGGATGCGGGCTTGGCGAGTCTTCCCCCTAGAGATTTGGTACAGATTCCTCTGACTCCCGATCGGGAGGATCTGCTCTCTCCCGATGGCATTCGCCAGACCATCGTGGCCGGGGGTGGGGTGATCGGTGAGTGGGGAGGCATGGCAGCCGATGCTGTGGCCAACAGTCGAGTGGGACAAACCGTGGCCGAAGGGGCCCGATTCGTGGCCAATTCCCCGGCGGGCCAGGCCGTTGGAGATGCCGCCCAGTGGGTTTCTGATTCTCCGGTGGGAGATTTCGCCCGGAGTTCCGCTCAAACCGTAGCCGATGGAGCTCAATGGGTGGCCGACTCCCCCGTGGGCCAAGCTGTGGGCGATGGCCTTCACGCCGCTGGAGAGTTCGGTCTGCAAACCGCTTCGGTGGTAGCCAACGGGGTGGCTGATGGAGTTGAATATGCCGCCGACTCCTCCGTGGGCAGGGCCATCGGCAGCGGAGTAGAATTCGTGGCCGACAGTTCCGTGGGCCGAACCGTTGGTGGGTGGGCCAACAGTGCCTGGGACGGGCTGAACTCACTTTGGGATTAATATTTGAGAGACTGGCGGGAGAGCGGCCATACGGCACCAGAGGGGTTTCACCCCACGACCACCAAGGCCGTAAGTGAAGAGCTGAGCTACTTTGGGGGCTGGTTGGAGCCGTTTGACGACTCCGATGCAATCCTATTTTCTCTGACCCCTTCCGGTCTTTCCGTCTTGTTTGAAGAGCCCGGGAAGATCGTTTCCTTCGACGCGACAGCTGACGGCAAGGTGATCTGGCTTTTGTGGTCGGCTCTGAGTTCTCACAAATTCGAGGGCTCGGACTACGGGGTTTTTCGTTCGCTCGACGGCGGTCGGACCTGGAACGAGGGTTTTCCGGTGGAGGTCGCTAGCCTCACCCAGATCCTGGCTGTGAACGATGAAGAAGCCTGGTTGCTGGGGAGCGACACTCTACTGGTCACTCATAACGGCGGAGGGATCTGGGAGCCCGTTTCGGCCCCGGGGGTGAGAAATTCCGTTAACGATCGACTCGCCCTCAACGGCCCGGCCGTTATCATTCTCACCCAGGATGCTATTCTCGCCAGCACCAACGGAGGGCGCCAGTGGGAGAGAATCGACCTCGGCGGCAACCACGTCTGCGCCATTGAAGGTGGGGCCTTTTTGGTGCGGCGTGGGCGCGAGATCCATCTGGGTACCCGCCAGAAGGGGAAGGTTGTCTGGGTTGGCGCCTTTCAGCACGATGCCAAGCCGATAGGGATAGCCGCTCAAGGGCCGACTCTGCAATTTCTGGCTCTGCCTTCCTATCCGGAAGAGCATCCCGGCGTGCTGTATTTTTCCACCCAGGACGCAGGTCAGAGTTGGGATATTCGCCTGCTCCCCGGCCGAGTAATAGAGGGTAGTTCCTACCTGAGTTCGGCGGGCGGAGCCATGGTAGGCCAGGATCGAAAACTCTACCTTCTGTAGGCCTGCTCGTTTTCGTCGAATCTGCGGGAGAGACAGTTACTTGGGCCGTCTGAGCCAGGCTCTTGCCCGTCGTAGGAGCGCGCGTCCGAAGCGTCTAGTGAAGCGCCATATTTGCCCGAGTTCATGGGTGATCTCCTCCCAAGTCAGGATTTCTGCTTCAGGGGCCTTGCCCTGCGCTCGTGCTTGTGCTTGTGCGGCTTGGAGGTCAAAAGGGGCCTTTCGAGGGCCGGGCGGGTGAGCATGAACCTTGCGCAGAGTGAGATGAACGGAACAGTACGTGTAAGGTCCCATTTCCAGAACCAGATGGGGATAACGCGAGAACTTGATCTCGTGAATGAGAGGATATTTGCTATCGCGAGAGATTTGGCGTTTTACAGCTTCTAGAAAGTTGTCCAAAGGTTGGCAGGTATCCAGACTGGCTGGAGTCAGCACTGTGTGGAGTTCGTCGACAGGTTCGCACCCGCTGGGCTCAATGATGTGCCGTCTTAAGAGTTCCTCGTTCAAAAATCTGAGGCCATCGGCTCCGTGGTCAGGTCCGGAAATATAGAATTCCGTGGACAGGGTGAGTATTCCACCCGGCTTAAGGACCCTTCCCATTTCGTTCGCAGCCAGCGCGATATCGTCCCAGCTTCCGAAGTGCTCAATGGAACCCGCTGAAAAAATTCCATCAAAGGTGTGGTCGGGATAGCGCAGATCGAGTGCGTTCATGTTTTGTACAATGAGTCGTTCCGGGCGGAAGGGAAAAGGTGCAGCTTGCTCTGGCTCGATGAGCATGAAAGGAGGGGCGTGCTCGCGCCAGTTCGTTGATTGAGCATACAGATCAGTGGCGAAAACTCTTTTGACCTGATTGGTAAGGTAGAAAATTGTAGCCTCAGTACCCGCACCAACCCCAAGGATTTCGGCATCCGGATGCAACGCACCAAAATCCCGCAGGCCTCGAATGCTCATGGCTATCTCCCAATGCTTGCGGTGTTCGGATCCCTTAGGGAAGTTGAGAAACTGCTCCAGGGCGTGCGGGAAGACATCCCGAATAGTCTCAATGAGGTCCAAGTCTTCAAAATCCTCAAGATTGCAGACTCGATTGTATCCTAATTTCATAATGGCGACAGTTTTATTCGAGGTAGACAAAGCCCTTCGGGGAGAGGAGAGAAGTGAAGGCGAGTCGTACCCGCGTTCCGCATGGGAGACTATCTGTTCGTGAACCCCTTTTTAGACCCCCCCGGTGGTGGCGAAGGGGTAGCAAACTGGATGATTCAAGTCCTGGCAGACCGAGGCTCTGTGACCGTTTTGACATGGGATCCACCTGACCTGGAAGCGATCGACAGGTATTATGGGACTCGTTTATCCAGGGAATCTATAGAGTTCATCAGTGTAGCTCCAATGCTACGCCAAGTTTTACGCCGGCTCGGACTACCCCATCGGATGCTGGCCGCACGACTGCTCCAACGTCGTGCTGGTTCTTTAAGGAACAAGCATCGCCACTGTTTCACAGCCTTTAATTTGATGGACCTTGGTACGCCACCCGCAGTTCAGTACGTTCATCATCCCAGTCCTCCCCCCCAGGCTGCGGTGAATCCCTGGCCCGACAACCCATGGATGAGAATAGTCTGGCCGTATTACCTGATGTTCCTAGATTTACTATTTCGTCCCAGTCAGCAGCGGATTCGCCAGAACATCAGCGTGACGAACTCCTACTGGACGGCTCGGGCCATTAAGAGTCAGGGTGTTTCCAATGTGAAACGCGTTCTATACCCTCCTGTATTAGGAAAGCCGGTGGGGCACGCCTCCGATCCTCGTAAGTTCGGATTTATCAGCATAGGGCGTCTGGCTCCCGAAAAGAATTGGGTCGATCTGATTCACATCATCGAGGGTGTGCGTTCTAGGGGCCACGAGGTTTCTTTGAGCTTGGCAGGTAGTCGCTATCATCAGCAAACCCTGGACAATGTCCAGGCCATGTTGGAAGAGCGGAAAGATTGGCTAACCCTGTTGCTTGACCCCCCTCGGACGGTGCTGGATCGGGCTATCGCGGAGCATCGTTACGGGATCCACGGAATGAGGGATGAGCATTACGGAATGGCGGTTGCCGAGTTGGTATTGGGAGGTTGCCTTACTTTTGTCCACGACTCTGGAGGGCAAGTCGAGATCGTTCCTCAACCGGAGGTTCGTTACCAAAGTATCGAAGACGCGGTGGAGATGATCTCTGGGGTGTTGGCAGACCCCACTCTCCAGGAAGACCTCCTGGCTCGGCAAAGTGAGCACGCACGCCACTTCACGCGCCAGCGGTTCGTCGACGATTTCGGGCAATTCGTGGAGGAGCTAGAGAGTGGAAGAGAGATCCCCTGCCTGGATCTGGGGGCCACTTCTTAAAGTTGGCCCAGTTGGAAACCTTGCTCAATCGTCCTTGAGTTTCTTGAAATTCAACTCTTCTAGCTTGCTCTGGTTCACCTGAAGAACCCGCTCAAAGTGGAGTAAGGCGTACGCCTGCTCCTCGGGGCTGCCGGCCGCCGTGGTATCCGGTGGTATCCACAGGCGGTAATTTCGCATATGGGCGTCCTCTGCGGTGGCCAATACGCAGATATTGGAAGCCAGGCCAGTGAGAATGAGGTTGCGGGCGCCCAGGTGGTTCAAGAGAAGCTCCAGCGTGGTCTGATAAAATCCCGAGTGCATCGGCTTAAAGACGAAATAATCGTCTTCGTCGGGGATCAACGATCGCACGAACTCTCTACCACAAGCGTCGGAACCTTGAAAGTGTTCCACGATGGCAGAGAAATCGGAACGCCAGCGTCCGAAATGGTCGTTGACGTAAACGCTGGGTATTCCCGTCTCTCGACAACGTTTCTTGAGTTCGAGTAGTCGTGGCAACATCTCCATGGCAGCTTCCAAGAGCCGGTCGGCGTTGGGAAAGTCAAACGGATTGATGACATCGACCAAGAGCAGAGCGGCACGGCTACTGTCCGGTGCGCACCCTCCCGGTCCGTGGTCGGTTTTCGACATAGCCTATCAGACCGTCAGAAGAGCCGCGTCCTCCTGGAGGGCTTCCCGTTCCGCCGACTTCATGAAGTTCGGATCGAACTTGTCCCGATCGAACACGTAGCTTCGCAAGGGATCGTAGTCGGGGTGCTGGTCGACCAGATCCAGGATGTGCACGAACTCCCTCAAGAAAAGCCGTGGTACCACTTCCACTTTGCCGCCGAAACCGTCGCTAACGGAATTGACCAGCGCAGTGATAAAAGCGTCGGGAACCCGAGTCTCCAGGATTTCCGGGTGGGCCGAAGGGTAGAGCGCTCTCACCCGTTGGGCGGCCGCGAAAAGTCGGGCCCGGTCCAGGGAAGCCAGGATGATCTGGGGTTGGCGCAGATTGGCCGGCTCTTCCTCGCCGCCGGTCACGTGGATCCGCTGATGGAGTGGGCGCAGGGCCGGCACTCCGCGATCGCTTTCGAAGAACTCGGGGGTGCCGGTCATGAGGAGATGAAGCCCCGGCAGTTCGTCCTTCTCGATGGCGTCGATCAACTGGCGCAAGACCTCCAGCGACTTCAACCTCTCCGGGCGGCGCAAGCGCAAGACGGTTTCCACTTCGTCGAGTACTAGCAATAGTCCGCTGTATCCGCTGGCGGCCATGAGGTTTAGCCAGCCGCGAATGAAGGGGATCACATCCCAGTTTTCCACCCGTCCCGTCACATCGGCAAGCTTTTTGATGTCGAAACCAACTTTGTTGTCGCCGGACATCCAGTCCAGCAAACCCCGGGCATCGGAAAATCGGCTCTCAAATTTGGCCTTGTGGTACGCCTTCAGGCAGACCGCCAGGCGCCCCGCTCGCTCCCCGATGCAGTCGAGGTTCGTTTCCACCTTGGAAGCCACCGCAGCGGCGAACCCCTCGTCCTCCTCATCGACACCGTCGATCTCGATGACCTGATCCTCCAGGCGGTACAGCCAGCGATCCACCAGGGTCTGAAGCGAGCCCCCGTTGCGATCGGTCTGGGATAGATTCTGGCACATCCTGCGATAGACGGCGGGAAGCCGGTACAGGGGCGTATCGGCAGCCGAGATGACCACCTTGCTGACCAGAAATTTTTTCTCGTCAGCAGCCGCCGCAGCCAGGGAAGTGAGAAAGGTTTTGCCGGAGCCGTAGCCGCCCCGAACAAACTTGAAGGCCGAGTGACCCTGGGCCACCCAATCCATCTGCTCTCTGAGCACTGCCGATTCTCGCTCCAAGCCCACTGCAAAGTGCTCCAAACCGTGAGACGGTACGGTGCCCGCTCGGAGGGCGTTCATGATTCCGATGGCGGTGGATTTGTCGATCTGTTTGGCCATTGTCGTGGTTCTCCTTAAAAGACGATTTGCGCTTCGATGGTTTCCTCAGACGGGAAACTGCGCTCTCTGGAAGTGTCGATTTTGAGGGCGTAAACCATGCCCTCGGGGCCCTGCCCGTCGTGGTGGATGATGGGCATACCGGCCTGATTGAGACGAGCGATCAGGTTTTCCATGGCTCCTCCTGCTCGGCGAGTCCTGGCCACCTTGCCAAGGGCCGCCTCGGAAAGGCGGCCGTGTCGGACCAAAGCATCAAGCATCGACTTCTCCACTCCTTCGGGCTGGAAGGGCAGTTGAAGTTCACCGCTATCCAGCAGGGGAAGTGGCGGGCCTGTCCGAGGGCCGGACCGAAACACATCTTGCTCACCGTTGTCTCGGCCCAGGTTGCGATCCCGGGTGGGAGCGGCAAACTCCCCCAAAGACAAGCCGTGTCGCAGGTTCTTCTCCAGGCTGTTGTCCAGGATAATGGCGACCCCGCCGGAGGCCACCTCCAGACCGTCCTGATTGTTGGCCTGGAAGCGGTTGGCCACGGCAGTCAGACGGGATTCCCCGAGGGCTTGCAGGCCATTCTGGATGTTGTGGGCCAGGGTGCTATCCTCTAGCAAGAGTGAAGCGTGTTCGGTCAGAAGCACCCCGTGTCGCGTATTCTCCAACACCTCGCAGTCTCGGATCAGCGACTGGCATCTTCCCGAGAGCTGGATTCCATGGCCGTTGGAGTCGCAGACCCGGCTTCGTTCCAGGTTCAGTCGACACTCCTCATAAAAAGCTACTCCAGACCTTAGATTGGCGTTGATGGCGGCCCGGGAGAGGGTGGCTCGAGACTGGCCTCGGGCTTGCACACCCGTCAACTGATTTTGCTCGCATTGGAGATCCTCGGCGTTCAGGCTCGCCCGCTCGAAAAGAGCCACCCCCGAGCCCACGTTTTCGCAGCAGAGGCTGTCGGCCAGATCCAGACGAGAGCGGCTTCTACCCTGCACGCCGTGGCTTTTATTCTGAGCGGAATGGGCCCAACGGATGGAGGCGGAGACCTCTTCGCCCAGGTCTATTCCACAAAGTCCGTTGCTCAAGAACTGATCACTGTCGCTGGAGAGGTTGCAAGACCCGGTGGCGCTCACCCCGTGCTGGGCGTTATCGGAGAAGAGGTTGCGCGCTCCCTGATAACTGCTGGTGGCGGACATCTCCATCCCCTGACAACCACAATCGGTGACCTGAGAGTCGGTGAGCCGGAGACTGGCTGAGTCCAGCAGGCAAAGGCCGTTCCACCCGGAGTGTTTGAGGTCGAGCTCGCTCACCGTGACTTCGCACTGTCCGCTCAGGTGCAGGCCGTCGGTGCGGGCCTCTTCCATGTTGCAGTTGCGCAGGGTCAGTTCCGCCCGATCGAGGGCCACCACGTGGCGGTCATTGTGATGAAAACTGCAGGACTCGAAGTAGACCCGGGAGCTTCCCCGAATGATCACCGCCGCCGCCAGGCTCTCTTCGTCGCCCCCGCATGCTCCGGAAAAGGTGCAATCCTCGAACACGACCAACCCGTCGTCCACCTGGAGCAGGGTGACTGCTTTTTGATAATGATGCTGGAAATGGAGCCCTCGAAACATGTACGGACCTGGTCCGGTTAGCCGCAAGGTGGCTCGCTCGGTGTCGAAGGTGACCGTTTCTCCCTGGCCACTGATGGTGACAGGCTGGACCAGAATCAGAGCATCGTCGAGAGAAACAGGAATAGACAGCTTGGTCTCTTCCTCCATGGAGTAACGTAGGGTCTCGTCTAAGGTCATGAATAAGAATTTGAATGAAAATCAAAAAATCCTTGTGATAAATTCTAGTTTTTCGAGATTCTTCCCAAATCGCTTTCCGATCGTGTAAAACCTGGAAGGATGGAAACAGGCGAAACACATAGAGAGCGCTCCCTGCGAGTGCTGGAGTGGCCCAAGGTCCAGCAGGATCTGCTGGGCTGTTGTCAGTGGGTCGGCGGCGCTGAAGTGTTGCGCTCGTTCGGTCCGCTGGTGGATGTCGAAGAGGTGGGTGAGCGCCAGCAGACGGTGCGGGAAGCCATCCGCCTGGAGTCCGAGGGTAAGAGCCGCCACCTGGGCGGAATGAGCGATCCGCGTCCCTGGCTGAGAGCGGCCCTGAAGGGCAAAGTCCTGGCCTGCGATCAGCTTCTGGATGTGGAACTGTTGTGCACGGTGAGCAAGGACGTGTACGTGAGCATGAAGGAGCGCTCCGACCTGCCCCGGCTGAAAGACCTGGTGGAGACGGTCGTGCCCCATCCCCGGCTGGAGCAACGCCTGCGGAGGTCTATCTCTCGAGACGGCAAGATCACCGATGAGGCGAGTACGGCATTGCGCAACTTGAGAGCAGCGGTGCGGGAAGCGGAGAGTCGGCTGCAAAGCTCTTTGCAGAGCCTGCTGCGCCATCCGGAGCTGTCTCGGACCTATCAGGAGCCCATCATCACTCAACGCGAGGGTCGCTTTGTGATTCCGGTGAAGGCGGAGTACAAGGGGCGGTTTCCAGGCCTGGTGATCGATCAGTCCGCTTCCGGTTCGACCCTCTTCATGGAGCCCTACATCGCGGTCAATCAGGGTAACGATCTGCGCCAGAAGAAACTGGCCGAAGAGCGGGAGTGCCACCGCATCCTGGTGGAGTTGAGCCAGGCGGTGGCGGATCACGCGGGCCCCTTGCTGCGGGCGGCCGAAGCATTGGGTCGCTTCGACGCCTTTCTGGCTCTGGGCCGCTACTCGTTCAAGGTGGGGGGCGAACTGCCCGAGGTCACCGCCGATGGGGAGTTGGATATGCGCAAGGCCCGCCACCCGTTGCTGGGGGAGGCGTGCATTCCTATCAGTATGGAGCTGAAGGGCGGTACCCGCACGCTGGTGATCACCGGTCCAAACACGGGGGGAAAGACGGTGGCCCTGAAGACCACGGGATTGCTCTGCCTGATGGCCTCTTCGGGTTTTCCGGTGCCGGTCAGACCCGGCTCCACTTTTCCCTTGATCGCCGAGGTCTGGGCCGACATCGGCGACGAGCAAAGCCTGAGCCAGTCGCTCTCCACCTTCAGCGGCCACCTGATCCACATTTTGGAGATTTTGAGGTCCGCAGACCGTCGCTCTCTGGTCCTGCTGGATGAACTGGGTGCTGGAACCGACCCATCCGAAGGGGGAGCCCTGGGGATCGCCCTGCTGGCCGAACTGCATCGACGGGGCTGCCGGACCGTGGTGAGCACTCACCTCTCTCAATTGAAGATCTACGCCAAGCAAGCCGAGGGTTTCGACAACGCTGCGGTGGAGTTCAACCCTGAAACCTTGCGTCCCACCTATCGACTGCTGATGGGCATTCCAGGTCGCTCCAATGCCCTCTCCATCGCCGCCCACCTGGGGCTGCCCGAAGAGCTGCTGAGGGAGGCCCGCTCGTACCTGGGTGGAGGGTATCAGGGGGTGGAGGAGTTGCTGGACGAACTGGAGGTGGAGCGAGAGGCGGTGCGCAAGGCCGAAAGCCAGTTGAAGAGGGAAAAGGAGAAGCTGCGCAAGGCCCGACGCAAGATCCAGGAGGAGCGGGAGGAGCTTCGCCTGAGCAAGCAAGCCGAGTTGGAGACAGCCCGCCTGGAGGGAGAGCGGATCCTGGAAGAGACCCGGCACCGCTCTCGGAGCCTGATGAAAGAGTTTAAGAAGGGCTTGGAAGAGGTTGGTTCCGAGCGCAAAGAGGCCCTGCTGGCGGCCCGGCGTCTGGCTCAGGAGTGGGCCCACCGGGTGCGGGGAGAAGGGATGGACTTCAGCTCTACACCGGCTGCTGAAGAGGAGATCAAGTTTGACTCTCTGGGGGATCGTGCCCGATCCATCGCCCGGACCATGGAGATGGGTCTGGAGGAAGGAGGCAGCAACCTACCCGAGCCTGCACCTGCCCCTCCCAAGAAGAAAAAGGAAAGTCGACCGGAGGAGGCTCCCGAGACGGTGAAAGGTCCGGACATCCTGGAGCCCCAGACCCGGGTTTACATCCCCCGATTCGGCCAGGAGGGGGAAGTTCTGGGTCAGAAAGGCCAGCGGGTCGATGTGAAGATGGGCACTCTGAAAATGACCTTCACTCGAGATGAACTCGACGTACTCTCCAGGCCCCAAAAAAAGCCCGAGCCCAAACCAGGCGGAGAGTTGCGCCCGGAGGCCGATACTGCTCATTTCAAGGTGAGCCTGGATCTACGGGGGCAGTCGGTGGACGAGGCCTGTCTGGAGGTTGACCGTTTCATCGATCGGGCCTGTCTGGCCAAGGTGGAGCGGGTGGAACTGCTCCACGGCAAGGGGACTGGAGCCTTGCGGCTTGGAATCCAACAGCACCTGAAACGCCATCGCCAGGTGGCCGGATTCCGAGACGGCGATCCGTATGAAGGAGGTTGGGGTGTGACGGTGGTGAACGTTCGCACGTGACCGAAAATTGTAACCTCATTATGGCCTTTTTCCCTGAGACGGCACGGACCGTGGCGGTTGAGACGGTGGAGCGGATCCTACGCTCCCACCCTATCCGAATTACCCGGATCGAGTCGACTCCTAAGGGTGTCCTGGTCTTTGCCGAATCCACCCGCTGCGAGAGCTTTGAGCTAACCGGGATGCGGGAAGCCCTCCTGCAAGACGGTCGAAGTGCGGGTTACCGGGTTCGTATGCATCGAGAAGGCCTCTTCCGGGCCATGCACTCTCTCAACTTTTAACCCAGATGATGCGTGGGAGCGCCGAAGAATTCGGTTTCCAGGTCGCTTCGATGTCGATTGGGATTGGCTTCGAGGAGCGGATAATAGCAGCGCTCTTTGAGCACCGCAGAAGTGAAGACCGATCGGCAGCGGAGTGGCCTGGGGACTGAAGGCGAGGTGATCCCACGCATCATCTGGGTTTAACGATCAATTGATGAATGCCCCTAAATTGGAGGCATCCCGGGGCGATTGTCCAAGAAGTTACTGTGAGTGTACCGGAGTCAAGGAGCTTCAGTTTCCCTAAGAGTCGTTCAAAGTATCTCCCCGATGCAGTGAAGATCGCCAAGACTCTGCCGGGATTCGAGAAGAGTAAGAAGCATTATAAGGTGACCTTTGGGAAGGGTGATACCGCGCCCGAAGGCTTATGGGAGTTGCTGAAGATCGCGGGCCATTGGAAAGGTTCGGTGTATCTGATCGATGGAAAAGCAGTCGATCAGGAGGCTTGGGAGAAGGCCTTTCGAGACGAGGCGACGGTGGCTGAGGAACCTGCAGTAGAAGCGGAAGTACCACCGGTGGCCGAGGAAGCAGTGGTGGAGGAGCCGGAAGCGCCTAACGAGCCGGACCCGTCGGAGCCCACCCCCGAACCCGAGGCCGCTGCAACGGAAGCCCCGGCCCCGACAGAGGACCCCGTCGAAGAAGCGACCGAGGTAGAGGTTTCAACCGAGGAGGTGCCTGAGGAGGGAGCCCCCGCTGAACAAGCCGAGAGCAAAGAGCCGGAATCGAAACCAGACCCGGTCCCGGAAAAGAAATCCCCACCCAAAATCGTGATAACCCCAGCACCTAAACCCGAAGATAATTCCGGGTGTGGAAAGAGCGCGGCCGTATTCATGATAGCCGCCCTGGGCCTGTTACAGCTTTTTCGCTAGGCACTAGTTTCTCAGGCTGTGTAGAGGGGCCGGGATGCGTCCGCCCCGGCGCACGAAGGCGCTGGAGGAAAACGGTGTGGTGTTGATGATGGGCCCCGCTCCGAGCAATCCGCCGTAGTCGACCCATTCGCCCGGCCCCTTGCCGGGAACCGGGATCAGGCGGGCTGCGGTGGTCTTATTATTCACCATCCCGATGGCCATCTCGTCGGCAATGATGGCGGCCAGAGTCTCCACGCTGGTGTTTCCAGGCACCGCAACCATGTCCAATCCCACCGAGCAAACCGAGGTCATGGACTCCAGTTTGTCCAGGCTGAGGGCGCCGGCCCCCACAGCGGCTGCCATGGCGGCGTCTTCGGTCACCGGGATGAAGGCCCCAGAGAGCCCTCCTACGTTGGAGCTTGCCATGGCTCCACCTCGCTTGACGGCGTCGTTGAGCAGGGCCAGGGCGGCGGTGCTGCCGTGAGTCCCGCACCTCTCCAGCCCCATGGCCTCTAACACTTCGGCGATGGAGTCGCCCCGGGCGGGGGTAGGGGCCAGGCTCAGGTCCACGATGCCGAAGGGGTGCCCCAGTCGCTTGCTCACTTCCCGTCCGGCCAATTCTCCGGCCCGAGTGATCTTAAAGGCAGTCTGCTTGATAGCCTCGGCTATCTCTTGCAGGGGAGCGTCGGGCATCTTGGAGATCACCGAGCGCACCACACCGGGGCCGCTCACTCCCACGTTGATGGCCACCTCCGGCTCCCCAGGCCCGCACATGGCCCCGGCGATGAAAGGGTTGTCCTCCACCTGGTTGCAGAAGATCACCAGACGGCCGCAGTCCAGGCCTTCACGTTCCGGGTGTTTGTGGGCCAGTCGGTGGAGGGCTTCGGCGACCATCAGGACTGCGTCCATGTTGATGCCAGCCTTGGAAGAGGCCACGGAGATGGAACTGCAGATCCGTTCGGTGGCGCTAAGGGCTTCCGGGAGCCCGGTAATCAACACCCGATCCGATTCACACATCCCTTTGTGCACGGGGGCTGAATAGCCGCCCAAGAAATCTATTCCGAGTTCTTTGGCTACCAGGTCCAGGGCCAGTGCCATGGGCAGAAACGAATCGGCACGGGTGGGGGCCATCAGCCGGCTGACCGGAGAAACGGAGATCCGCTTGTTGACGATGGGGATCCCCAGATCGCCCGAGACCGCCTCCACCACGGGCACCAGATTCTCGGCGTAGCGGAGCAACTTTTCTACGGTGCGAGCCACCGTCTTCTCCACCGACTCCGAGGCGCAGTCGTACAACTGCACGCTGAGGGTGACGGTGCGGATGTCGAGGTGCAACTCCTCGATCATCTCTAAAGTTTCCAGAACTTCTTGGGCTGTGATCATGCCCGCGGGGTTCCCCGTGAGGGCTTCGGGAACCTCCAGGAGCGTGTCGGAGTAGTCGGACCGAGCAGAGCGAAGGACATTTTGTTCAGGCGGATAGTGAAATTTTGCCCTAATATGGGGCTATATTCGGGTGAAATGAGCTATTCGCATGGATAATAATGAACGAGCCTCTGCGAAGGGAGACTACTCCGACACGCTCCTAGGAGAAGAACCCAACAGGGTAGAGTTAGGAGGTGGTGAATCTGGCCGGATGAAATCTCTTCTGCAGGCGCTTGGCGCCCTCCCGTTTCTGGCCCTGGCCGCTCTCACTGCCGGCCTGTCTGCGGCTCCCGGGGTGTGGGTTTTTCATCAATTCTATCTCCACGTCCAGGGCCTGCCCTGGCACTGCTTTTATCTGCTACTGGGGTTGGGACTGGTTCTTTCCTACATCGTCTACGGTCTAACTTTGATCTTGCTGGCGCCGCTACTCAATCAGGTCTTTGGAGGCCGCCTCAAGCCCTACAAAGGAAAGCAAGTTTCGCTTGGGATCTTGCCCTGGTACGTGCAGGCCACCTTTACCATGTTGCCGCGCCTCTCGTTCTTGCCTTTCATCTGCACCACCCCGTTCATCAACTTGTATTACCGCCTGATGGGGATGAAAATGGGTGACAATGTGGTGATCAATACCACCGCGATCGCCGACCCTGGTATGATCGAATTGGGTGAACGGGTGACCCTGGGAGGCTCCTGCAGCCTCATGGGTCACTACGCCCAGGGAGGCTACATGGTGATCGCCCCTACTCGGATCGAGAGTGGGGCCACCATCGGTTTGCGAGCCATCATCATGGGCGGCGTGGTGGTGGGAGAGAAGGCCAAGGTGATGGCGGGTTCATTCGTCCTGCCCAAGACTGTCATTCCGCCCGGCGAAGTCTGGGGTGGGATACCTGCGGTAAAAATCGAGAGACCGAGAGGCCAAGAGTCATGATTTCTACGATTCTGATCAGGTTGATCCTGGTGGCGGGTTTGATCGTGCTCTGGTTTGCAACCCAGAAGATCATCGGGGCCAAAGGGCTGCCTGACGACGGTACGATCGGAGACAAGATCCACGACTGGATGGCACCGCTCCATCAGAAGCTGCGGGCAAACCGTAGTTGGTCGCGGGTCTTGCTGATCACCAGCTCCCTGGGGATCGACCTACTCGGTCTTTGCGTGCTTTACCTGGGCATCTTCGGCGAGAGCTTTGCCCCCATCGTGGGCCTCTTCCTCATCTTGATCCTTCGCCAGGGCTCGCAGTATCTCACCTCCCTGCCAGCCCCCGAGGGCATGATCTGGGACGATCCCGGGGTGCCTTCTCTGTTCGTGACGTACCACGTAGCTAATGACCTGTTTTTCTCCGGGCATACGGCCTTAGCCGTTTACGGAGCGCTGGTTTTGGCTAGCCTGGGCAGTCTGCCTCTGACGATCGCGGCGGTGGTCTTAGGGCTGTATGAGATTTTCGCAGTGCTGGCCTTGCGGGCCCATTGGACTATGGACGTCTACGCGGGTGCGGCCAGCGCCATCCTCTGCTTTCTGGTGACCCAGTGATCACATCTCCCCGCGAGCGTAGGATTGGAGTATTCTCCCGCCCATGAAACCAACGGTGGAAGTAACGCCGCCTACCACGAGCCCGCCGACAACACCACCGACCACTCCGGGCAACGCTGCGGCACCGGTACCCAGGGCTGCTCCGATGGTACCGAAAATAGCAGCACCTGCTAGAGGGCTGATCTGTTGATCAGCCGGACCCATGCCGCTCAACCCGCCTAGCAGGGTGCCGACCGCAGCGCCCGCTGCTCCTACTCCGACGGCTCCGGCGGCCAGACCCCAGCCTCCGCCGACCACCGCGGCCGCCACCCCCGAAGCCACACCCAGGCCAGCCAGCAGGTAAGGGGCAGCTTCGCCCGCGATTCGTTTGACACCGATGGAAGGGGTGAAGCTCTCCTGAGGGGCTTCTGCCGGAGCTTCGGGTGAGGACGCAGCCGGCGCTTTTGTAGCAGGTCGAGTCTGATTAAGATTTGTGGGACGGATGGTGGTTGATATGTTCATTGTTTACTCCTAATTTTTTGGCAGACTACACCCTGCGGTTGGAATCTCACTGGGAATGGTTGCCGGTAGGGATGTTTCATGTAAACCAATGGTGAATATTCCGCCAGGCGAGGCGAGTTGCGTTTGCTTGCGGGTCTACCTTCATCATTGGTATGCTATAGGCCATGTTGTGGAGAGCCGGTTGAGCCAGCCGTCGTTCAAGAAGACCATTTCTAAACCGTTTTTCTGGGGGAAGCTCCTCTTGTTTGTGCTTGTTCTCGCAGGTCTGGGAGTGCAAGTCCGGGCCAATTGGGAGAAACTACCTGAACTTTCGGCTCCTCATCCGGGCTGGTTCGCCTTTTCCTGGGTCATTGGAGTCCTGGCCATGATGCTGGTGCCGGTGATCCTGCGCAACATTCTGGATTGTCATGGCTGCCAGGTTTTTTATCGAAGCTCTTTCGGGCTTTATTTCGTCCCTCTCCAGGGAAAGTACATTCCCGGCAAGGTGTGGAGCATGCTGTGGGCCATGTCGGCTTTCCGCAAGGTAGGCGTGAGTTGGCCAACCGCTCTATCGTGTTTGGTGGTCTTAACGCTCTTAAATCTCATATCGGCTCTGCTGGTTTCCGTAGGGTTAGGAAGTACCGTCCTCAACTTTCCCTGGTATGCCGATATCCTGGCCTTTTTGTTGCTGATCTTATTAGAGCCCCGTATTTTTAGGTACGGCATCAACCTGGCTTTGAAGCTACCGGGCAAAGATCCCGTCCACAATACCTTGAATCTAGCGAAAATCGGAAGGCTATTGGTTCTAAACCTGCTCTACTGGTTGCTCTTCGGGATCGGGTATTGGGCCCTAGCCAAGAGCCTGTTCCCCACTCTTGGGTTTACGGTAGCCTACCTGGTCGCAGCCCAGTCCGGGGCTTTCCTGATCGCGCTTTTGGCTTTCTTCGCGCCGGCGGGCCTGGGGGTGAGAGAAGGGATACTGGCAGCTCTGCTCGCTCCACTTATGGGGATCGGACCGGCCATCGTACTGGCTGGAGGGCAACGCCTCTGGCAGATCTCATTGGAACTACCCTGTGCAGCAGTGGGTCTCTATTTTCTGCGAAAGCTCCCTGGAGTAGGGAAGGGAAACCGCTGAGAGGGCGCGCATGCTTCGGGCGGAGGCGGCATTGAAATACTGGTTGATCAAATCCGAACCCGACGTCTACTCCCTGGACGATCTTCAGAAAGCCGGCGTCGACCTGTGGGACGGGGTTCGCAACTATCAGGCCCGAAACAACCTGCAAGCCATGAAGGAGGGAGACCTAGCTCTATTTTATCACAGCCGGACCAATCCACCTCACGTGGCCGGGCTCTGCAAGGTGGTAACGAAAGCTTATCCCGACCCAACCGCGTTCGAGCCGGGGCAAAAGTATTACGATCCCAAGTCGGACCCGGAGAAGCCCCGCTGGTTCTGCCCGGACGTGGCCTACCTGTGTCATTTTCTCCAAATCGTTTCTCTTCCTGAAATCAAGGAGGAGAAATCGTTGAGTGAAATGGTTCTGGTCAACAACACTCGACTTTCAGTCCAACCGGTGACCGCTTCCGAGTTTAGAAAGATTTGCAAAATGGGAGGCCTCAAGGAGATCCCGAAGAGATAAAAAAAAAGGGAGGCCGTTGGGTGACGGCCTCGGGTTGGGGTTATGAGGTTGGGTTTGTTGGGAAGTTAGGTCTAGTAGCTTCCCTATCTCATTATAGGAAAAGAAAAACCTTAAAGCTTTTACACTTTGGTATACTAATGGGGTATACTAAAGTATTAATTTTGTCAAAAAAAACCAGATTTTATCGGGATTTCTGGCTTTTTAATCAAAAGCAGTACAGAAATACTATTTCCGCTGTCACTCCATGACCCAGCTATAGGCGTAACTTTCATCCTCAAACTCGATCGCGCCTTTAGCCACTTGAAGGGGTCGAAAAGTGTCCACCATCACCGCCAACTCTTCCGTCTTCTCTTTGCCGATGGAGGCCTCGGTGGCGCCCGGCTGGGGCCCGTGAGGGAGCCCCGAGGGATGGAGAGTCCAGTCGTATTTATCCACCCCACGCCGGCTCATGAAGTCTCCGTCGACGTAGTACAGCACCTCATCGGAGTTGACATTGCTGTGATTATAAGGCGCCGGAATGGCCAGGGGGTGGTAGTCAAAGAGCCGTGGGCAGAAGGAACAGACAACGAAGTTGTGGGCGTCGAAGGTCTGATGGACCGGTGGCGGTTGATGGATCCGTCCGGTGATCGGTTCGAAGTCCTCCACGTTGAAAGTCCATGGATAGAGATAGCCGTCCCAGCCCACCACGTCGTAAGGGTGATGCGTCATGACGTGCAGGTGCAGGGCGTCTCTCACCTTGACGTGCACCGGAAATTCGCCCCGTTCAATGACGGGTTTGCGGAATTCGGGGGGGTTGATGTCCCGCTCGCAGTAGGGAGAGTGCTCCAGGAGTTGGCCGTAGACGTTGCGATAACGCTTGGGGGGAGCGATCTGGCTCGGTGCTTCGATGACCAGAAATCGCGCTTCTTTGCAGTCGAGTTCCAGCTTCCAGGTGGTGCCGTAAGGGATGACGATGTAATCGCCGGGGCGAAAGGGGTTGGCGCCGAATTGGCTGGTGAGTTCACCCTTGCCTTCGTGGCAGAACCAAACTTCGTAGGCTTGACCGTTTCGGTAGAAGGCCTTGCTGGACTGGGTGGGACGGGAGAGGCTCAGGGTCACGTCGGAGTTGCCCAGGATGGTCCGGCGGCTCTCCTGGGGATCGCCTCCGGCCGGAAAGTCCCTGGTCTTAAATTGTCGTCCTCGCAGTGGACCGAAGTCCAGCCATTCCACCTTTTCCAGGGACAGGCTGTCAACTTTAGACACACTGGTGGGGGGGAAATGGTGGTATAGCAAGGACTGAATTCCAGAAAAGCCCTCCATCCCCATCACCTCTTCGGTGTAAAGCTCTCCGTCGGGTCTTCGAAATTGAATATGGCGCTTTTGTGGAAAATCTCCAGCTTTGGCATAAAAAGGCACGTATCTATCCTCCGGGTGGGCACTTCTTCGCTGGGGAAAGAAGCTCCTCGGCGGAATGTTCACAACTGTTTTACGCACCCGGTTCTCAAAACTGATTTTATGTTGATATAAGTGAAAAACGTAACTCACTCTTTTCGCTACATGGAGTTAATAATGAATATTCGACAGAATCCCAATATAGGCCAACAACGCCCATCTCCCCAACAAAAGCCTCTGAGCGCCAAAGCACTAGCCGAGCAGCTGAAAGCAGAAGGCGAAACCGAAGTTGCTCGCGGTGAGCAACTGCAACAAGACGGTGTTGAGCTACAGACCACGGGAGCCACTATGACCAAAGCAGGCCAGGCCTCGGTAGAAATCGGTGAAGGCTCGAAAACCAGCGGTCAAGCCAAAGTCGAGCAAGGCCAGGCTCAAAAGGCGGAAGGTGAAGCAAAAATCATCTCCGGCCTCCAAGCCGAGACCGTAGCCCGGAGTTCCGAGAATCAGCACGCCGCTGAATTTCAGGTAGGACTCGATGCTGCCAAAGCGTCCCGCAGTTCTGCGGACAAGACCATCACCACCCTGCAGGAAAGCCTGAATGCCGAGAAGGCCGCCGGCGCCGCCGAAGGAGAGCAGTTGGTCCAGTACGGTGCCTCCACCCTGGCTGCTGCCGCCAATCGTGCTGCCTCCGAACTTCTGCAAGGCTCGGCAGCAGCCGAACTGAGCAAGGAGACGGCCGCTCAGGCCGTGGCCAATGAAGCGACGGCCACTTTCAAATCTGGTATCGACACCACTGCCGAAGGGCGTAATACCGCCAAGGAAGGTCGTAACGACGTGCGGGTTTCCGATGACCTCAAGGACCAGGCCGAGAATGCAAACATTCGGGCCCGGGGCTATCTGGACAGAGCTGTTGCTCACCTGGATGAAGCGGGCAACCTGAAAGAAGAAGCCGGTTCACACACCGAGTCGGCCAATGAATACAAAGCTCAAGCCGGGGTGGCCGACTCTCTGGGCCAGGTGGTTTCCGGTGAAGCTGCCGACCAGAACGCCGTGTCCGCTCTGCTGGCTGCGAAAGCCGCCATCGATGCGGCTGCGGCCCAGTCTCTGAGTACCTTGACTCAGTTTCATGACGAAGCTCAGCGCACTCACGGGGAAAGCCTCCTGGCTTCCAGTCAGAGCGTAACCTACGCCGAGCGCGGCAAATTCTACGGTAGCGTGGCCACCGGACTGGCCGATGAAGCTAAAAACCTCAACGGCCAGGCTGGAACTGAAGATGCCCAAGCCTCTCGCAAGACCGAAGCCGCCGGAAACCGTGAAACCCTGGCTTTCGGAGATGCCAAACGCGCGGTCGATCACTTCGGTAACGCCGGTGATCTCAACGCTCGCAGCGCTGAAGTGCGTGAGCGAGGTGAAGCCCGGATCGCCGACGGTGAAGCACAACAAGCCGCCGGCGCGGCTACTGTGGAAGCTGCGCTGGGACAACTCAAAGGAGCTACCGAGCAGCAAGCCGCAGCCCACGAAGCCCAAACTCAGATCCACGATAGCCTCACCGCTCTGAACGCTTCAACCGGTCAAACCATTGCCGATCGGGAAGGCCTCATTGCAGGTCTAAAGCAGTCGGGCGAAGCCCAAACCCAAGCCTTGACCGACCAGGCTACCGCCCTTGGAAGCCTGCTGGTGGACCACGGACTGGGCAAGGCCTCTCAAGTTCAACGACAATCGGCCATCGAAGGGCTGCAAGCCGATGGACAAGCCATCTCCGGTGGTATCGCCACTCAAGGAGAAGGCTTCGCAACTCGCACCGAAGGCGCCACCAACACCCAGGTTGGAGCTGGAATGATCCGAGACGGCGAGACCCTTGTCGCTGCCGGTAAAGCCGCCATCAATGAGGGCGAGCGCATCGGCGAGGAAGGCCGCCAGAAGGAAGCCGCAGGTAAGATCGTCGCTGACAAAGGTCAGAAGTACGTGGACCTTGCCGGTGGCAGCGACGACGGTGGAGACCAGGGTGGGGGACAGCAAGAAGAAGTTCCTTTCCTGATTGCCAAGTAGAGAGATCGCAGATAGTCTAAAAAGCCTCGAATCTTCGGGTTCGGGGCTTTTTGCATAGGGCACTATCCTTGAGGGTAGGACTCCCGGCACCTTGAGAATGCTTCCTGATGCTCGAGAGCGAAGTTAGACTGCGAAGGCGATGAGAAAGTTAGTCCTGCTCCTCAATGTCCTGCTAGGCACTACTGTGGCGGTCTTCCTTTTCGCACCCTGGATCCCAGGACTGGCCGGGCCGCCCCGGCGCACCATCACTTTGTACGGCTTTTCCATTCTGGGAGACGTCATGAATCGAGCCGTTTTCCCGGCTTTTGCCAAACGGTGGGAGGCGCAGACCGGAGAGCAGGTGGAGCTTATTTCCGCCTTTGCCGGTTCGGGTACTGTGACCAACCAGATCAAGTTGGGCGTGCCGGCTCAGGTTGCCATCCTGTCTCTGGAACTCGACGCCATGGCTCTGGAAAAAGCCGGAGTTTTGGATGGGAAAACCTGGAAAGAACTGCCTCAACAAGGGGTCCTGAATCAGACCCCGTTCGTGATTCTGACACGTCCTGGCAATCCCAAAGGGATCGAGGGATTTGACAGTTTGGCCAGACCGGGAATGCAGGTCGTCCATCCCGATCCTCTGACCTCCGGAGGCGCTCAATGGGCTATTCTCGCGGAGTTTGGAAGCGTAACTCTGGAAGGTGGAAGCCAAAGAGAAGCCGTCGAACTCCTCACCGGTTTGTGGCGCAACGTGGTGGCCCAGGCCTCCTCAGCCCGGGCTGCCAGAACCCAGTTCGAAGGAGGATTTGGAGACGCTCTTATTACCTATGAGCAAGAGTTGGTGGTGGAGGATAAACTGCACGGGGAGATCGTGTATCCATCACGCACTGTCTTGAGTGACCACATTGTGATCGTCGTAGAGAGAAATATTGAGCCCCAGGATCGCGAGTTGATCGCCGCTTTCGTGGAATATCTCTGGAGTCGTGAAGCTCAGGGAATTTTTGTGAGTTTTGGATTTCGTAGTCTTACTCAGGATCTTAACTCCCTTAACCCTAAACTGATTCCCCTCGAGCACCCGTTTACCGTCGAGGATCTGGGTGGGTGGCAAGCGGCTCATAAGTCGATCGTGCAGAGCATCTGGATGGACCAGGTCATGGTCAAGATCGGCAAATCATGAAGACCAGGAAAAAACAAAGCTGGATCCCAGTATCGCTTTTGTTGATGGTACTTTTTCCTTTGCTGCTCCTTCCGCTGGCTTCCATTTTTGTCTTCGCGGGCAAGGGAGGTTGGTCGTCATTTGTGGCTGCTCTCATGACGGAGGATGCCCTCTTTGCCATCCGCTTTTCCATCCTGGTCGCTTTGATCACGTCCCTTATCAACGGTCTTCTCGGTACTTTTGCCAGTCAATGGCAGACTTTCCGGCAGGTCATTCTGCCAGCCCTCAAGGGTGGGCTTTTTTCCGGAAGTCTCCTTACCTTTGCCCACTCCCTCGGGGAGTTTGGGGCCACGGTCATGGTGAGTGGTAATCTGCGCCTCAAAACCCAGACTGCTCCTCTTTACATCTTTGCCCAGTTTGAGGCCGGAAATATTGAGACCGCCAACGCTGTGGCGGCGGTACTGGCGGTCTTTTCTTTCGCTCTTTTTTACCTACTGCTACGATTCACGGGAGGAAAGCGACGGACCTGATGGCGATTGAAGTAGAAGATCTGGTCAAATCTTATGGTGATCTGGTAGTGGTTTACAAAGTCAGCTTCTCCATCGAGGAAGGCGAACTGTTTGTATTGTTAGGGGGAAGCGGAAGTGGCAAGAGTACGATCCTTCGGATGATAGCGGGGCTAGCCATACCGGACGGAGGACGGATTCGACTGCACGGTCAGGATGTTACTCATCTCCCTCCCCAGGCCCGGGAGACTGGATTCGTGTTTCAGAACTACTCGCTCTTTAAGCACATGACGATCGCGGAGAATGTGAAATTTGGATTGAAGATCCGTAAGATCGCCGGGAGCGAGCAGAAAGAGCGTGCCGACGAACTCCTGGAGATGGTGGGGCTCACCGGTTTGGGCGATCGCTATCCCGATCAGCTTTCCGGAGGACAGCGCCAGCGGGTAGCTCTGGCGCGAGCCCTGGCCTACCGGCCCAAGGTTCTGCTACTCGATGAGCCGTTTGGAGCCCTGGACGTACAGATACGGGGCCAATTGCGCCGTAGTCTCAAGGAGATCCAGGAGAAGTTGAAGGTGACCACGATCCTGGTGACTCACGACCAGGAAGAAGCCTTTGAACTGGCCGACCGGGTGGCCGTCCTGGAGCGGGGCCATCTTATGGAAGTGGCTGCTCCCGAATGCCTTTATCATTCACCCAGGACCGAGTTTGCTGCGAATTTTGTGGGGGGCGGCAATGTTGTCGTGGGACGAGCCGAGAAAGGACAGATTCGACTGGGGAAGGTCACTCTTCCATACCCGAGCGAGGGCGTAGCTCCCGCCCCGGGTAGTCCGGTAAGGCTGCTCATTCGACCAGAGATGGTGGAGGTTCGGACCCAGCCTGAGATCCAGGGGGAGTACCACTGTCTGGGCCCCGCCCGGGTGGCTGGTAGCACTTTTGCCGGGCCCATTCGCAGGTTGCAGTTGATTATGGAAGGAATGGACGGTACCAGGTCGGTGGGGCCTCGGGCCCTCCATCGAAGCACCCCGGCAGAACTGGAGGCGATCATCCCCAGTGGAGACTCGAAGGCGGAGATCCGCGAGGACCAAAAGGTCTGGGTTGGTGTGCGGAACTTTCATCTGTTACGTCACACGGGGCTCAACGTCCTGATCTGCGCCTCCCCTTCCAAGGCCGGCACCTCAGCTATGGAATACGCCCTGCAATTGGCTGCTCAGACCGGCTCTGTAGCCACCATGCTGGCCGTGACCGGACCTCGTGAGAACGCTGAGATGGCGCATCAGAGATTGCAAGAGGTCCACTCCCGGTGGGAGCAGCACATTCCCGATCTGACGGTAAATCTGCGAACCGGTAACCCCCGGGCGGAGATCTTGCGAATGGCTCAAGAGGGACAGTTTGAGTTGGTAGCCCTGGGTCGAGGACGGCGCCTGGGAACGACCGCCGTAGTGCTGCTCGAACGAATCGGGGTGGCGGTCTTGATCGTCTTTGCCGAGGCCAAACCGAAGGAGCTGAAGAAGATCCTGGTTTGCACGGCCGGTGGTGCCCCGGGCGACGCCGATATCAGAATGGCGGCTCGGGTGGCCAAAGAGTCTGCAGCCACGATAACCATCTTCCACGCTTACGATCCCAAGGGTCTGGCCTCCGCTCGCCAACGGACCCAGCTTCACCTGGAGCGTTCACATCAGTTTTTGACCGATGCAGGGGTGAAGAGCGAAGTGAAAACCGTGGAGTCCGGGAATCTTCTCGCCGCCATCATCGAGCAGGGTGAGGGGCACGATCTCCTGGTGGTTGGTGCTCCGGCTCTGGGTAAGGCCAATCGAGGAGATTTTTCCTCCGGGGTGGTCGCCACCAGCTCCATCCCGGTTTTATTGGTGCCGATGGTATAAGGGCGGTTAACCGCTGGGTAAGACGGAGTATTGCACTTCCAGCGTTTGGGGAAGGGTATCCAAAACTACCGATCCGAACCCGGGGATCTCCTTTCTCGACTCGTTGATTCTCACGGCTCGGAAGATGAGGCGCACAAACGGGAGGTTGTTCTGATCGATTTCAAGCGATAGTAGAGCATTGCCGACCACCCTGATGGCTCCATCTTTGACCCCTGGTGTTCCGTATTCGCTGGTCATCCCAGAGAGATCGAAGCCGTCGGGCAGAGTGAGATAGGAATCGATCTCGGCTTGGCTTAGCAAGGTCTCGGGCTCGGAGGGGTCGGGTTCGCGGCGGATCTCTTTTCTGATCAAGATCTTGTGGGCGCAAAAGGGATCTCCATCCGGATGAGCGGTGTCGTCGATGGTGCAAACTACACCGTGGGAAACCCGATCGTGGTTGTCTGGCCTGACCAGATAGTAAAGGACATTTTTCTGATAGATCGGCACTCCGTCGGCATCGCGCACGTGAACCCCGTCGTCGCCCTCGGAGGAGAGCATCCAGATGGCGTTGCCATGACCCCCTCCGCCGGTGCTCACCCGCTTACTTTCGTAGGTGGTGGGACTGGCTCTTCGCAGGTCCTTTGAAAGCCAGGAACTGGCCCGACGCAACTGGGTGAGGGCATCAAAGTTTCCGTCGACCTGATTGAAAACCTGGGTGCTCTGGCGCAGGGCGAAAAAAATGACTCCCGTCATCAGCATAAAGATCGAAGAGGCCAGGAGTACCTCCATAGTGGTGAAGCCCTTTTGGCGCAAATTGGACCTCATAGTGAAGGATGGTAGAGAAACAGTTGCGTCGTCCGGGTCTGCAACTGGCCATATCCTTCCCTGGTCTCTTCGGCTGTAGCGTTCCACCACCACACAGTGATATCGACTTTCTTGGCCTGTTTTTCGAGCTCAGTGCCCCCCAGCGGATCGCCGGTGGTCTCATCTCTCACCGTCCGGTAGTCCATTCGATAGCTGTAGTCGGTCCCTCCCACCGTGATATTACCGGTAATGGGAGAGGAGGGTGGAGAGTCGTTGGTCCAAAAGTCGATCTTAGACATGGTTCCAGTCCCGGAGAGGATGGCGTGGACCTCTTCCTCCATGACCGACTGAGCCACGACCACCCCGGTGCTCAGGTCGGCGGCTTTTTGTCCCGGCTTCAGCATGCGGGCCAAAGTTGCCATAACCAGAAGACCCACGGAAGCCAGCACGGCCATGCTGATAACCAGTTCTATGAGGCTGAAACCTTTGCTTTTCACGGTACTGCTAGATTTTAGCAAAAATCGAGAGATTCCCTCGATTTTGCGATATAATGTTCTGCGAAGATGGGTTTCAAGCGGCGTGGGATATTTATCATAACCAGTCTTTTCATCGTGATGTTGGTGATGATGATACTGGCTGCAGTTGTGAAACTGGTGCCTTCCACCTTGAGTTCAGCCGAAAGTTTCAATGATGATCAGAAGGCTCTGACCGCGGCTCAAGCTGGAGTTCGCTATGCCGTGGCTCGCCTTCAGCAAGACTTTCTCTGGAAGGCCGCCGCCGATCCCCCGCTGCGAATTATCGACCTGCCGGATTTTGTGGTAGAGGAAGACAACGGAAATGTATTTGGCTATCTAAAGACCGGAGATGGTGAGGTCAGCCAGTTTAGGATTCGGTTCAACTTCCAGGATGGTAACCCCGGACAGGATGACATGGCGGACCCGGTTCGTTTGGTCCGCCACCCCTATGTTTCGGTCAACAATCTCACCAGCTACGTCTCCCCGGCTGATGTCCCCCTCACCGGTCCGGGACCGACCTTTGCTGTGCCAGACGGTTACGACTGGAACTACCAGGTGCCCACCCGGGAGGTGATCCTGGTGGTCGAAGGACTGGCCGGCGATGGATTGCGCGACACCACTCCCGAGAGTTTGGAGCCGCCACCCGGGACCAGCAGGCGAGTGAGCCGGGTCTATGTGGAAGCTGGATTTGCCCAGGGTAACGAACTTGGGGGAGACTCCGTTCTGTCCGGAGGGGGAAGTATCGAGGTTCATCTGGCAATACCGGTCGACGAGGACGGCAAGACAAAGGGTAAGGGGGGGCACCTGTTGCTCACCACCGTGAGCGGGCAGGGCCAGGTCAACGTGCGAGCCAAAAAGAGTTTGAGCATTCAGGGTGGAGGCGAGTTCAACGTAAAGGCGGGGAGAATCGCAAAAAATGAAGATGGCAAGAATAAGCTCAAGGGGAGTGTCGATGGACTCCTGAGTTTTGGTACTTTGTCCTCTTTTCGCGAAGATCCCGATACAGTAACCACCGAGTCCGTCCCGGCTCCACCCCTGATGGCCATCGAATGGAATAGCTTGAATTTTCCCGACACCGATCTTAATAGCACGAGTTCTGCTCAGCTCAAAGCCGGGGTTTACTTTTGGGATACTGTCACCCAGCAGATGCAGTACTATGACGAACCGTACACGGGGCCTGATTGGACACCTTCGACTCCTTTCATTGAGGTCGATTCGGATTTCGCTTCGGTGCGTAGCGACTCGGCAGGTGGAATCAATTGGCAGATCGGGGGAGAGA